>NZ_JBEXPB010000022.1:0-104814 GCF_040611795.1 Streptomyces sp. NPDC006529
GCCGGGTGGAGGGCCCGTAGCGGTCGTCCAGCTTCTGCCCGGCCGGAGCGCGGAAGACCACCCTCAAACGCCGGCGGGGCTGGAATGGCCGCGGTCGGAACGTCGGCGAGGCTGAAGTGGTGGCCGCGCCTCGAACGCCGGCGGGGCGGGAATGGCCGCGCTTCGAACGCCGACCGGGCCTGGCGCGGAGGGCGGTCGCCGGCGGACGTGGCTAATTCGTACGGCCTTCGCCGGACAAAAGCGGGGTGTTTTGTCTGTGATGTACGGTTCGGTGGAGGCTGACCAGGACTTTTCGTCCGTTCTCGCTGACTGGAGCGGCCTTGGCCGCTAGTCTCCGACCAGAGTGAGCGAACGGCGGACCTGCGGGACCGTCGTTCGTGGGGCTCGCCTGGTGAGGTGCCTTGTGTTCCCCACCGGTCCGTATCCGACAGTTCGACATCCGAGGTGACGTAGGCGTGGCTCTTCCGCCCCTTACCCCTGAACAGCGCGCAGCCGCGCTCGAAAAGGCCGCCGCGGCTCGCCGGGAGCGGGCCGAGGTGAAGAATCGACTCAAGCACTCCGGTGCCTCCCTGCACGAGGTCATCAAGCAGGGACAGGAGAACGATGTCATCGGCAAGATGAAGGTGTCCGCTCTCCTGGAGTCCCTGCCGGGCGTGGGCAAGGTCCGCGCCAAGCAGCTCATGGAGCGCCTCGGCATTTCCGAGTCCCGGCGTGTCCGAGGTCTCGGTTCCAACCAGATCGCTTCCCTGGAGCGCGAGTTCGGCGGCAGCGGCGCCTGACGCGTCACCCGAAGTTCTCCCGGTGTTCTCAGGCAGTCCTGGGAGACTGGATAATCGCTCTATGGCAGCAGAGGTACGTCCGCGGCTGACCGTGCTCTCCGGCCCCTCAGGGGTCGGCAAGAGCACGGTCGTCGCGCATATGCGCAAGGTTCACCCCGAGGTATGGCTCTCGGTGTCGGCCACCACCCGCAAGCCGCGGCCCGGTGAGCGTCACGGAGTCCACTACTTCTTCGTCACCGACGACGAGTTCGACAAGCTGATCGCCAATGGCGAGCTGCTGGAGTGGGCCGAGTTCGCGGGCAACCGCTACGGCACACCGCGCGGCGCGGTGCTGGAACGCCTGGACAAGGGCGAGCCGGTCCTGCTGGAGATCGACCTGCAGGGCGCCCGGCTCGTCCGCGAGTCGATGGCCGAGGCCCGGCTCGTCTTCCTGGCCCCGCCCAGCTGGGAGGAGCTGGTCCGCCGGCTCACCGGCCGGGGGACCGAGTCGGCCGAGGTCATCGAGCGCCGGCTGGCCGCCGCGAAGATCGAACTCGCGGCCGAAGCGGAGTTCGACGTCACCCTTGTCAATACCTCCGTCGAGGACGTGGCCCGCGAGCTGCTAGCCTTGGTGGCAGTTGTTTGATCGTTGTTCGATCATTACCCATCTTCGGAAGGTAGAGCGTGTCCTCTTCCATGTCTGCGCCCGAGGGCATCATCAACCCGCCGATCGACGAGCTGCTCGAGGCCACCGACTCGAAGTACAGCCTCGTGATCTACGCGGCCAAGCGTGCCCGTCAGATCAACGCGTACTACTCGCAGCTCGGTGAGGGCCTGCTGGAGTACGTCGGCCCCCTCGTGGACACCCACGTCCACGAGAAGCCCCTTTCGATCGCGCTGCGCGAGATCAACGCGGGTCTGCTGACCTCCGAGGCCATCGAGGCCCCGGCCACTTAAGCAGTACGCGTCACCCGATTTTGTCACTCCAGGCCCGGTAGACCGACTGCCGGGCCTGTGGTGTGTCATGTGTCGTGTTCGGACAAGGGAGCAGTAGTGGACAAGCCGAAGGTCGTACTGGGGGTCAGCGGCGGGATCGCCGCCTACAAGGCCTGTGAGCTGCTGCGCAGGCTGACCGAGTCCGGGCACGACGTCCGCGTGGTGCCCACCGAGGCCTCGCTGAACTTCGTCGGCGAGGCCACGTGGGCCGCCCTCTCCGGGAACCCGGCGTCCACCCGGGTCTGGGAGAGCGTCCACGAGGTGCCGCACGTCCGCATCGGCCAGGGCGCCGACCTCGTCGTGGTCGCCCCCGCCACGGCCGACATGCTGGCCAAGGCGGCCCACGGGCTCGCCGACGACCTGCTCACGAACACGCTGCTCACCGCCCGGTGCCCGGTGGTCTTCGCGCCCGCCATGCACACCGAGATGTGGGAGCACCCCGCCACCCAGGAGAACGTGGCCACCCTGCGCCGCCGGGGCGCCGTCGTCATCGAGCCCGCCGTCGGCCGGCTCACCGGCAAGGACACCGGCAAGGGCCGGCTGCCCGACCCGGAGGAGATCTTCGAGGTGTGCCGCCACGTGCTGCGCCGCGGCCTCGGGGACGGCGGCGACGGGCCCGACCTCGCCGGTCGGCACGTGGTGATCAGCGCGGGCGGTACGCGCGAACCGCTGGACCCGGTCCGCTTCCTCGGCAACCGCTCCTCCGGCAAGCAGGGCTACGCGCTGGCCCGTACGGCCGTGGCGCGCGGCGCCCGGGTCACCCTCGTCGCGGCGAACGCCGCGCTCGCCGACCCCGCCGGGGTGGACGTCGTACGTGTGGGGACGGCCCTCCAGCTGCGCGAAGCCGTCCTCAAGGCGGCCGCCGACGCCGACGCGGTGGTGATGGCCGCCGCGGTGGCCGACTTCCGGCCCGCCGCCTACGCCGAGGGAAAGATCAAGAAGCAGGACGGGCGGGAGCCCGCGCCGGTGGCCCTGGTCCGCAATCCTGACGTACTCGCGGAGGTTTCGGCCGAACGTGCCGTGCCCGGCCAGATCGTGGTCGGCTTCGCCGCGGAGACCGACGACGTCCTCGCCAACGGGCGCGCGAAGCTGCGGCGCAAGGGATGCGACCTCCTCGTCGTGAACGAGGTGGGCGAGGCCAAGACCTTCGGATCCGAGGAGAACGAGGCGGTGATCCTCGCCTCCAACGGAGAGGAGACCCCCGTGCCCCACGGTCCCAAGGAAGCCCTCGCCGATGTCATCTGGGACCAGGTGGTGCCCCGGCTCGCCCCGCAGGCCGCCCTCCGACGCGCCTGAGGGACGGACCTTTTCTCCTGGTGCCCGATGGGCCAAGATGTAGTGCCGCAGGTCACACGGCTCCCACAAGGCGAGACGGGTGGTCCGGCCAACGGTGGCGACCGATAAACTGCACCCGGAACACGGCCAGGCGCAGCTCCCGGTAGTGTTCCGCCAATTGATCAGCCAGCAGCCGCTGCAACCCCAGGGAGCGATGTGTCCCGCCGCCTCTTCACCTCGGAGTCCGTCACCGAGGGCCACCCCGACAAGATCGCTGACCAGATCAGCGACACCATCCTCGACGCCCTGCTCAGGGAGGACCCCACCTCGCGCGTCGCGGTGGAGACCCTGATCACCACCGGTCTCGTGCACATCGCGGGTGAGGTGACGACGAAGGCCTACGCGCCGATCGCCCAGCTCGTCCGCGACAAGATCCTCGAGATCGGCTACGACTCCTCGAAGAAGGGCTTCGACGGCGCCTCCTGCGGCGTCTCGGTGTCCATCGGCGCGCAGTCCCCGGACATCGCGCAGGGTGTCGACACGGCGTACGAGAGCCGGGTCGAGGGCGACGAGGACGAGCTGGACAAGCAGGGCGCCGGCGACCAGGGCCTGATGTTCGGTTACGCCTGCGACGAGACGCCCGAGCTGATGCCGCTGCCGATCCACATCGCGCACAAGCTCTCGCGCCGCCTGTCCGAGGTCCGCAAGAACGGGACGATCCCGTACCTGCGCCCCGACGGCAAGACCCAGGTCACCATCGAGTACGACGGCGACAAGGCCGTCCGCCTCGACACCGTCGTCGTGTCCTCGCAGCACGCCTCGGACATCGACCTCGACTCGCTGCTCGCTCCCGACATCCGCGAGTTCGTCGTCGAGCACGTCCTCAAGCAGCTCGTCGAAGACGGCATCAAGCTGGACACCGAGGGCTACCGGCTGCTGGTCAACCCGACCGGGCGCTTCGAGATCGGCGGCCCGATGGGCGACGCCGGCCTCACCGGCCGCAAGATCATCATCGACACCTACGGCGGCATGGCCCGCCACGGTGGCGGCGCCTTCTCCGGCAAGGACCCGTCCAAGGTCGACCGCAGCGCCGCCTACGCGATGCGCTGGGTCGCCAAGAACGTCGTCGCCGCCGGTCTGGCCTCGCGCTGCGAGGTCCAGGTCGCGTACGCGATCGGCAAGGCCGAGCCCGTCGGCCTCTTCGTCGAGACCTTCGGCACCGCCAAGGTCGAGGTGCAGAAGATCGAGGACGCGATCGCCCAGGTCTTCGACCTGCGTCCGGCCGCGATCATCCGCGACCTCGACCTGCTGCGCCCGATCTACGCCCAGACCGCCGCCTACGGCCACTTCGGCCGTGAGCTGCCGGACTTCACCTGGGAGCGCACCGACCGCGTCGACGCGCTGCGCGCCGCCGCCGGTCTGTAGGCACGACCGCCCCGAACGGCCCCGGACCCCACGGTCCGGGGCCGTTCGGCGTTCCGCCGCCACGGCGGACCCGCCGCCGGCGCCGTTCCCCGGCTGTCGGTGCCATGGGTGAGAATTCCGGTGTGAGCAGCCAGAACGAACCCGAGACCGGCGGCGCGCCGGAACAGCTCGCGCTGATGCGGGAGATGGTCGCCGAGGCGAAGGCCAAGGCGCCCAAGGCCAAGCCCCGCACCTGGCGCGGCGCCTCGCTGGCCCGGGAGCTGCCCGTCGCGCGGATCCTCGTCAACAAGGGCGTGCTCCACCTCGACCAGCTCTGGGACTACGCCGTCCCCGAGGAACTGTCGGAGGCCGCGCAGCCCGGGGTCCGGGTCCGGGTCCGCTTCGGCGCGGGTGCGCACCAGGTGCACGGGGGCCGCCGCGAGGGCGGCGGCCTCATCGACGGGTTCGTCGTCGAGCGGCGCGCCGACACCGACTACAACGGCCCGCTGGCGGCCCTCGCCCAGGTCGTCTCGCCCGAAGCCGTCCTCGGCCCGCGCATGCTCGCCCTCGCGCGGGCCGTCGCCGACCGGTACGCGGGCAGCCTGGCCGACGTCCTCCAGCTCGCCCTCCCGCCCCGCAACGCCCGCGCCGAGTCGAAGCCCTCGCCGGACCCCCTGCCCGCGCCCCCCGCGCCCGAGCCCGGCGGCTGGGAGCGCTACCCGGCCGGGCCGGGCTTCCTGCGGGCCCTGGCCGGCGGCGGCGACCCGCGCGCGGTGTGGACCGCGCTGCCCGGGCCCGGCTGGGCCGATGAACTGGCCCGGGCCGTGGCCGCGACCCTCGCCTCCGGCCGCGGCGCCCTGGTCGTCCTGCCCGACGGGCGCACCGCCTCCCGGGTCGACGCGGCCCTGACCGCGCTGCTGGGCGAGGGGCGGCACGCCCTGCTGACCGCCGAATCCGGTCCCGAGAAGCGCTACCGGCAGTGGCTCGCAGTCCACCGCGGCTCGGTCAAGGCAGTGATCGGCACCCGGGCCGCGATGTTCGCGCCGGTGCGGGACCTCGGCCTGGTGGCCGTCTGGGACGACGGCGACTCCAGCCACAGCGACGACCACGCCCCCTTCCCGCACGTGCGGGAGGTGCTGGAGCTGCGCGCGGTCACCGACGGCTGCGCCTTCCTCGTCGGCAGCACCAGCTGCACCGTGGAGGCCGCCCAGCTGGTGGAGTCCGGCTGGGCCCGGCCGCTGGCGGCCGACCGGGAGCGGGTACGGGAGTGCGCGCCCCGGATCCGGACCGTGGGCGATGAACTGCTGGCCCGGGACGAGGCCGCGCGGGCCGCACGGCTGCCGACCCTGGCCTGGGAGACCGTGCGCGAGGGCCTCAAGAGCGGTCCGGTGCTCGTCCAGGTGCCCCGGCGCGGGTACGTCCCGCGGCTCGCGTGCGAGCGGTGCCGGACCCCGGCCCGCTGCCGCCACTGCGCGGGGCCGCTGGAGGCGCCCGACGAGCGGGAGCTGCGGTGCGGCTGGTGCGGGCGCGGGGAGCCCGCCTGGCAGTGCGAGGAGTGCGGGTCGGTGCGGCTGCGGGCGCAGGTGGTCGGCGCGCGGCGGACCGCGGAGGAGCTGGGGCGGGCGTTCCCGGCGGTCCCGGTGCGGACCTCCGGGCGGGACCACGTGCTGGACTCGGTGCCCGACCGGCCCGCGCTGGTCGTGTGCACGCCGGGCGCGGAGCCCGTGGCCGAGGGCGCGGGGTACGCGGCGGGGCTGCTGCTCGACGGCTGGGCGATGCTGTCGCGGCCCGACCTGCGGGCGGGGGAGGAGGCGCTGCGGCGCTGGATCGCCGCCGCCTCGCTGGTGCGGGGGGACGGCCAGGTGGTCGTGGTCGCCGAACCGACGCTGCGGCCGGTGCAGGCCCTGGTGCGCTGGGACCCCGTCGGGCACGCCGTACGGGAACTGGCCGAGCGGGCGCAGCTGGGCTTCCCCCCGGTCTCCCGGATGGCCGCGGTGGCGGGGCGGCGGGAGGCGCTGGACGCGTTCCTGGCCGGGGCGGGGCTGCCCGCCGACGCGGAGATCCTGGGCCCGGTGCCGCTGCCCGGCCGCCGGGGCGAGCCGTCCCCGGGGGAACGGGCCCTGGTCCGGGTGCCCCCGGGCAGCGGGGCCGCGCTGGCGGCGGCCCTCAAGACAGCCCAGGCCGCCCGGATGGCCCGCGGGGTCGCGGTGGCGGACACGATCCGGGTGCGGATCGACCCGCCGGACATCGGCTGAGGCCGGTGTGAACGGGGGCCCGGCCGGTGGACGCGGACCGGGCCGGGGGCGGCCCCGGGTGCGGGCCGCCCGGAGGCCCGGGAGGGGGCGTCGCCGACGGGGGCGACCGTAACGGGGCGAGCGTGGCCCCGGGCAGCGGCCGCCGGGCGTCGAGCGGAGCCCGGTACGCGGCTGCCGTCGTGCGGCTTCCGCCGTGTTGCTGCCGTTGTGCGTCAGCCGTTGCGCGGGCCGGGGAAGGCCGGCGGGCGCAGGGACGCGGCTCCGGCGGTGGACTCCTCGCGCTGCGGCTGCGGCGGCACCGACCGCGCGGCCGGGATCGTCGGCATCGGCGACATCGGGGGAGCCCCGAGGGTCCGCGTGGTCGATCCCTCGGCCAGCGGCTCCGCCGCCTCGGCGGCCTGCGCGCGCCGGGCCCCGTACCGCCGGTGCACGGCCTGCTTGGTGACCCCGAGGGCGGAGCCGACCGCGTCCCACGAGAAGCCCAGGGAGCGGTCGAAGTCCACCGCGGCGGTGACCAGCGTCTCGACGCTGTCCCGCAGTTCCTGCGCCAGGCGGACGGTGGGGGCGGGCGCGCGCCCGTAGACGACGAACCCCGTGGAAGGGCCGGAGCGGCGCGGGCGGTACACGTTGCCCAGCTGGGCGGTGAGCGTACGCAGTGCGTCCACCTGCCGGCGGACCCGCTCGATGTCCCGCACCAGGAGGTGCAGGCTGGCCCTCGCTTGGGCGTCGTGGGTGGCGTGGTCGGCCATGAAGAAGCCTCTCGTACCGGTGCTGAGGAGCGGATCGGGCCGCACACACCGTTCACACGCGGCCCGCTTCGGGTCAATCTCTCTTGACCAACGCGTCACGTGGCGCGTTGGTCACGCTGTGGGGGCGTGTCGGCATATGCGAGAGGCGCACCGCCTGCGCGTACGCCCCCCCGTGTGGGTGGTGGGGGAGGCGCCCCGGCGGCGGGCGGCCGCGGGGGCGGCCACCGGTGGGGCGCCTGCTCCTCGCCCCATAGACTGGTGCGCTGCTGACAGCCGAGATAGCGAGGTAGACACCGGTGAAGCTCGTCTTCGCAGGCACCCCCGAGGTCGCCGTACCCGCCCTGGACGCCCTGCTCGCCTCCGGGCGCCATGAGGTCGCCGCCGTCGTCACCCGCCCCGACGCGCCCGCGGGCCGCGGCCGGCGGCTGGTCGCGAGCCCCGTGGCCGAGCGCGCCGAGGAAGCCGGGATCGAGGTCCTCAAGCCGGTCCGGCCGCGCGACGAGGAGTTCCAGGCCCGGCTGCGGGAGATCGGCCCGGACTGCTGTCCGGTCGTCGCCTACGGCGCGCTGCTCCCCAAGAGCGCCCTGGAGATTCCGCGCCTCGGCTGGGTCAACCTGCACTTCTCGCTGCTGCCCGCCTGGCGCGGAGCCGCGCCGGTGCAGCACTCGATCATGGCCGGGGACGAGGTCACCGGCGCGTCCACCTTCCTCATCGAGGAGGGGCTGGACTCCGGCCCGGTCTACGGCATCCTCACCGAGGAGATCCGCCCCACCGACACCAGCGGCGACCTGCTGACCCGCCTGGCCTTCGCGGGGGCGGGCCTGCTGTCCGCCACCATGGACGGCATCGAGGACGGCACCCTGCGCGCCGTCGAGCAGCGGCCCGAGGGCATCTCGCTGGCGCCCAAGATCTCGGTCGAGGACGCCCGGGTGGACTGGACGGCCCCGGCGCTGCGCGCCGACCGCGTCGTGCGCGGTTGCACGCCCGCGCCGGGCGCGTGGACCGTCTTCCGCGGCGAGCGGCTCAAGATCATCTCGATGGCCCTGGTGACCGACCGCACGGACCTGACGCCCGGCGAGCTGGCCCCCGCCAAGAACAACGTGTACGTCGGGACCGGCTCGCACGCCGTGGAGCTGCTCTGGGTGCAGCCGCAGGGCAAGAAGCCCATGAAGGCCGCGGACTGGGCGCGCGGGGTGCGGATCGCTCCCGGCGAGCGGCTGGGCGGGGCCGACGTAGGCTGAACCGGACACCGCTCGACCGCACCGCCCTCTCGACCTCACCTCCTTCTCGTCTCGTACTTCCGGAGCACCTTTCACGTGAGCGAACAGCCCCGCCGTCCCGCCGCCGCGGGCGGCAAGCAGGCCAACCCGTACCGCCGGCCCAAGAAGGACCCCGTCCGGATCCTCGCCTTCGAGGCGCTGCGGGCGGTCGACGAGCGGGCCGCGTACGCGAACCTGGTGCTGCCCCCGCTGCTGCGCAAGGCCCGCAAGGACGAGAGCTTCGACGCGCGGGACGCGGCGCTCGCGACCGAGCTGGTCTACGGGACCCTGCGCCGCCAGGGCACGTACGACGCCATCATCGGCGCGTGCATCGACCGGCCGCTGCGCGAGGTCGACCCGCCGGTGCTGGACGTCCTCGCGCTCGGCGCCCACCAGCTGCTCGGCACCCGGATCCCCTCCCACGCCGCCGTCTCGGCGAGCGTGGAGCTGGCCCGGGTGGTGCTGG
Source organism: Streptomyces sp. NPDC006529 (assembly GCF_040611795.1). Classification (NCBI taxonomy): domain Bacteria; kingdom Bacillati; phylum Actinomycetota; class Actinomycetes; order Kitasatosporales; family Streptomycetaceae; genus Streptomyces; species Streptomyces sp. NPDC006529. Next base: position 9,163 of record NZ_JBEXPB010000022.1, read on the forward strand.
GCGACGGCCGCGCCAAGTTCGTGAACGCCGTGCTGCGCAAGATCGCCGCGAAGGACCTGGACGCCTGGCTCGAACAGGTCGCCCCGCCCTACGACGTGGACGCCGAGGACCACCTCGCCGTCGTCCACTCGCACCCGCGCTGGGTCGTCTCCGCGCTGTGGGACTCGCTCGGCGGCGGCCGGGCGGGCATCGAGGACCTCCTCGAAGCCGACAACGAGCGGCCCGAGGTCACCCTCGTCGCCCGGCCCGGCCGGTCCACGCCGCAGGAGCTGCTGGAGGCGGTCGGCGAGGACTCGGCACTGCCGGGCCGCTGGTCGCCGTACGCCGTCCGGATGGCCGAGGGCGGCGAGCCGGGTGCGCTGGAAGCGGTCCGGGAGGGCCGTGCGGGCGTCCAGGACGAGGGCAGCCAGCTGGTGGCCATGGCGCTGGCGAACGTACCGGTCGAGGGCCGCGACGGCCGCTGGCTGGACGGCTGCGCCGGTCCGGGCGGCAAGGCGGCGCTGCTCGCCGCGCTCGCCGCGGAGCGCGGTGCCTTCCTGCTGGCCTCGGAGAAGCAGCCGCACCGTGCGCGCCTGGTGGAGAAGGCGCTGGCGGGCAACCCCGGCCCCTACCAGGTGATCACCGCGGACGGCACCCGGCCGCCGTGGCTGCCGGGGTCCTTCGACCGGGTCCTGATGGACGTGCCGTGCACCGGCCTCGGCGCCCTGCGCCGCCGCCCGGAGGCGCGCTGGCGGCGCCGCCCCGAAGACCTGGAGGGGTTCGCCCCGCTCCAGCGCGGGCTGCTGCGCGAGGCGCTGTCCGCGGTGCGGGTGGGCGGCGTGGTCGGGTACGCGACGTGCTCGCCGCACCTGGCGGAGACGCGGGTCGTGGTCGAGGACGTCCTCAAGGGCCGCGGCGCCGGGCACGAGCCGATCGCCGCCGAACTGATCGACGCCAGGCCCTACATGGAGGGCGTCCCGGCCCTCGGAGACGGCCCGGACGTCCAGCTGTGGCCGCACCTGCACGGTACGGACGCGATGTACCTGGCGCTGCTGAGGCGCACGGCGTGAGGTGACGCGTGGTCGGCCCATGGGTGACCACGTGAGGAGATGTGCAGCCCGCTCCCGGGATTCCGGGGGCGGGCTTCTCACTGCCCCGGCCCCGCCGCGAGGGCGTCGAGCTGTTCCGCCGACCAGGACAGGTCGCCGGTGCGCAGGTCTTCGACCACCGCGCGGACCCACTCCAGCTCGGCGGCCGTGACGGCGCGCAGGTATTCGGTCTCCAGACGGGTGATGCGCGGCAGCCCGCCGTCCGCTTCCGAGACCAGGGCCGACTCCAGCCCGCCGAGCGTCTCCGCGAGCGCGGCCGCGCGCCGGTCGAGGACGTCCGCCATCTCGTCCGGGGCGAGCAGGAGCAGGTTCGACAGGGCGGCCGGGAACTCCGGGAACTCCTGCTTGGGCACCGCGAGCATCTCCTCCAGCCAGGCTCGGGCGGTCTCGCGCCCCGCGTCGGTGACCTCGTAGACGGTCCGCTCGGGGTACTGCTGATCGCGCCCGGTCTCGCGCACCGCGATCAGTCCGTCGCCGTTGAGCCGCTCGATCGTGCGGTAGAGGCTCGCGCGCTGCTTGACGTTGACGACCTGCTCCTTGCCCCAGTCCTTGACCAGCCGCTGGATGCCGTACGGGTGCAGCGGCTTGTAGTGCAGCAGGGCCAGGACGGTCAGGGCGAGGGGGGAGCTGCGGGGAGCGGATGACGTCATGGGAGCGATTCTAGCCTCGGGCGAACTAGTTGACGTGAGACTAGTTGCGGTGAAACTATCGAGGGGTCGACGCGGGGTCCGCCGGATCAGCCGGATCCGCCGTCGGCCCGAGGAGAGGAACCACTGCCATGTCCCTCAACGAAGGCGACCCATCCGCCCGCACCGCCCCGGTCCGTACCGCGCTCGTCATCGGTGGCGGCCTCGCGGGGCCCGTCGCCGCGATGGCCCTGCGCCAGGCGGGCATCGAGGCCGCCGTGTACGAGGCCTACGACTCCACAGCCGACGGCGCCGGCGGCGGCATGACCATCGCCCCGAACGGCCAGAACGCCCTCGACGCGATCGGCGCGGGCGACCTCGTGCGCGCCATCGGCACACCGGTCACGGCCATGGGCCTGCGGAGCTGGACGGGCAAGCACCTCGCCCGGTTCGCCCCGCCGTCACGCTTCCCCTGCCAGCAGTTCGTCTGGCGCGCCGACCTCTACCGCGCGCTCTACGACGAGGCCGCGCGCCGTTCGGTCCCCGTCCACCACGGCAAGCGGCTCACCGGGGTGACGGACACCGCATCCGGCGTCACCGCGCACTTCGCGGACGGCACGCGGGCCGACGCCGACGTCCTGATCGGCGCCGACGGCATCCGCTCCACGGTCCGCTCCCTGATCGACCCGGCCGCGCCCCGGCCGAACCACGCCGGCCTGGTGTGCTTCGGTGCGCGGCTCGACGACTGCGCCCTGCCCTCCACCCAGGGCGTCATGTACCTGTGCTTCGGCAAGCGCGCCTTCTTCGGCTACCAGGTCTTCGACGACTCCTCGGCGGTGTGGTTCGCGAACCTGCCGCACCGCCTCCCGATGACGGTCGCCGAGGCCCGGGCGATCGGTGCGGGGGAGTGGACGCGCACGCTGCGGGCCGCCTTCGCCGACGACCGCATTCCGGCTCTGGAGATGATCGGTGCCACCGCCGCTGACCAGCTGCTGATCACCGGCCCGATGGAGAACATGCCGAGCGTCCCGACGTGGACCCGCGGCCGAATGACCCTGATCGGCGACGCGGCGCACGCCGCCTCCTCCAGCTCGGGACAGGGCGCGTCGATCGCCTTCGAGAGCGCCGTCGAACTGGCCCGCTGCCTGCGGGACCTGCCGTACGACGAGGCCTTCACGGCGTACGAGCGGCTCCGCCGCCCCCGCGTCGAGCGCATCATCCAACTCGGCGCCCGCACGAACAGCAACAAGAGCGCGGGCCCGGTGGGCCGCGTCCTGCGCGACCTGATGCTGCCGCTGGTGATGAAGATGGCGGATCCGTCGCAGAAGTCGGCCTGGCAGTACGAGTACGGGATCGAGTGGGGGGAGCGGGTGGGGTGAGGCCGCGGCTGCGCGGCGCGTGGGGGCGGGTTTCGAGCTTCGGGGTCGGGGTGGTTCCGGGGGCGGCATGGGGGAGGGTGCCCGTTGCCTGGGGCCCGGCGCCCGGCCGCAGGCCGAGTGAGCCTGATGCGGCGCCCTTTGGGCGGAAGACGCACGCCTTCAGATCGCTACGCAGTCGCGGTCGGCTCAGCGGCCTGCGGGCCGGCCGTGGCTGGTCACCGCAGGCGGCGAGGGGGGCAGATCCGGCCCATGGGGGAATGAATGGCGATCAGACCGTCGTGGGGCGATGAGTTTCACGACTTCCTCCGGTCTATAGAGGGAGACGTGACCGTGGGAATGGTGAAGGGTGCAGGAATGAGCTACGCAGAGGTCAACGGACAGTCGCTGTACTTCGAGGAGCACGGATCGGGCGCGGGGGAAGCGTTGGTCCTGTTGCACGGCGGGTTCGGGTCGGGGGACACCTTCGCCCCGCTGCTGCCCGCCCTGACGGACGGCCGCAAGGTCGTTCTCGTCGACCTTCAGGGGCACGGTCGTACGCCCGACGCGGACCGGGCGCTGCGGCCGGAACTGCTGGCGGACGACGTCGCCGCACTGATCAAGCATCTCGGTCTGGAGCGCGCGGACGTCCTGGGGTACTCGCTCGGAGCCAAGGTCGCCCTGCGGACCGCCATCCAGCACCCGGACGCCGTCCGGCGGCTGGTGCTGGTCTCGGTCCCGTTCAAGAGGGACGGCTGGTTCCCCGACGTGCTCGTGGGAATGGATCAGATGAGTGCGGCCGCCGCCGAGATGATGAAGGGCTCCCCGCCCTACAACCACTACGCCGAAGTCGCTCCGCGTCCCGAAGACTGGCCCGTCCTGGTCGGCAAGACGGCCGAAGCCCTGAAGACGGACTTCGACTGGCGCGATGAGGTGGCCGCCCTCACCATGCCGGTCCTCCTCGTGTACGGCGACGCCGACTCGATCCGTCCCGCACACGTCGCCGAGTTCTTCGCCCTCCTCGGCGGCGGCCTGAAGGACGCGGGCTGGGACAACTCCTACCGTCCCGCGTCCCGCCTGGCCATCCTGGCCGGCGCCTCCCACTACGACATCCTGAATTCCCCCACCCTCGTCCCGTCGATCCTCCCCTTCCTCACGTCCGAAGTGTGAGTGGTTGAGGTCTGGGAGCGTTCGACGGCAGTCTGACCCGACTGGACTCCCGTCTGGCCGAGCTGTGAGCTCCGCCGCGCCCCTCACCAGCCCCGAACAGGCCGCAGACGCCTCTCCCGGCGAAGCGCGTAGCGATTGAGTGCGCGCCTTTCGCCCGGAGGGCGGGGCATCGGCCTCACTCGGCCTGCGGCCGGGCGCCGGGCGCAGGCCGCATCGGCACCCTCCCCCATGCCGCCCCGGCACGGGAAGACAGTTGAACTGACGGGCAGCCCCCGGAGCATCCCCGACCCCGAAGCGCGAAACCTACCCGTGAGCGGCGAAGCCGCTCCCCGGCGCAGCCGGGATCCCCAGCACCCCAGGGCACGGTCAAGAACCCGCCCTGGGCATGGCACGCTTGGGGCATGGCCGCTCAGATCAATCCCAGCATCCTGTCCGCGGACTTTTCGCGTCTCGCCGAAGAGGCGCGCGCCGTCGAGGGCGCCGACTGGCTGCACGTCGACGTCATGGACAACCACTTCGTCCCGAACCTCACCCTCGGCGTCCCGGTCGTGGAGTCCCTCAGCCGTGCGACGGACATCCCGCTGGACCTCCACCTCATGATCGAGGACCCGGACCGCTGGGCCCCGCAGTACGTGGAGGCGGGTGCCGGATCGGTCACTTTCCACGCCGAGGCGGCGGCCGCGCCCGTACGTCTGGCCCGGGAGATCCGCGCCAAGGGCGCACGCGCGTCCATGGCGCTCAAGCCCGCGACGCCGATCGAGCAGTACGAGGACCTGCTGCCCGAACTCGACATGCTGCTGATCATGACGGTCGAGCCGGGCTTCGGCGGACAGCCGTTCCTGGACATCATGCTGCCCAAGATCCGCCGCACCCGGGAGATGATCGTCAAGCACGGCCTGGAGCTGTGGCTGCAGGTGGACGGCGGGGTGTCCGCGTCGACCATCGAACGCTGCGCGGAGGCGGGCGCCGACGTGTTCGTGGCGGGCAGCGCGGTCTACGGAGCGGTCGACCCGGCCGCCGCGGTCCGCACCCTGCGGGAGCAGGCCGACCTGGCGATCTCCGCCGCGCCCTGGGCGTGCGACCACTGAGCCAAGGCTTGGTGAACAGCTCGGTGAACGCTGGTCCTCCAGGCTGATCAACGGCCCTCGGATCTGACAGGATGAACGGCGAGTCGAGAATGTGAACAGCAGTGAGGAGAACGCGGTGTCTGCAATGTCGGCGGGACGGTCTGCCCTGCGGATGGGACCCGCGGAGCTGGTGCAGGCGGCGGCGATGGCCCGTCGTTTCTACTTGGAGGGCAAGTCCAAGATCCAGATCGCCGAGGAGTTCGGCGTGAGCCGCTTCAAGGTGGCCCGGGTCCTGGAAACCGCTCTGGAGCGCGACCTCGTGCGCATCGAGATCCGCGTGCCGGCCGAGCTGGACGCCGAGCGTTCCGACGCGCTGCGCGCCCGGTACGGCCTGCGGCACGCGGTGGTCGTGGAGTCCCCGGCGGACGCGACCGAGGACGCCCCCGACCCGGAGAACCTCGGCGCGGTCGCCGCCGACCTGCTCGGCGAGCTGGTCAACGAGGGCGACGTGCTGGGCCTCGCGTGGGGCCGCTCCACCATCCACATGGCCGCCTCCCTGCACCGGCTGCCCCCCTGCACCGTGGTCCAGCTGACCGGGGTGTACGACGCCGGGACGGCCGAGCGCGGCTCCGTGGAGGCCGTCCGCCGCGCGGCCCAGGTCTCCGGCGGGGACGCGCACCCCATCTACGCGCCGATGCTGCTGCCCGATCCGGCCACCGCGGCCGCGCTGCGCGGCCAGACCGGGATCGCGCGCGCCTTCGAGTACTTCGACAAGGTGACCGTCGCGGCGGTGTCCATCGGGTCGTGGGAACCGGGCATCTCGACCGTTCACGACATGCTGACGGACGAGGAGCGCGCCCACTACGCCTCGCTCGGCGTCGCCGCCGAGATGTCCGCGCACCTCTTCGACTCCGAGGGCCGCCGGGTCGGCCGGGACCTCGGCGAGCGCTGCATCACCGTCGAGGCGGACCGGTTGCGGCGGATCCCCGAGGTGGTGGCGATCGCGGGCGGCCTGCGCAAGGCGTCGGCGATCGGTGCGGTGCTGCGCTCCGGCCTGGTCACCAGCCTGGTGACGGACACGGCGGTCGCGGACTTCCTGCTGACCGAGTCCCAGCCGGGGCTGCGGCCGGCGCTGGAGCGGGCCGACCCGGACGACCTGGTTCCGTAGACCGGGACCCCAGTGGCCGGTGCGCGGGCGCGTGCCGGGGCCGGGTCGGGCTTCGGCCACCTGCCGTCCGCGCTGGCGGGCGAATCGGATATTTGGCACCATCGGGCGCATGATCTTCCGGAGCGTGCCCCGCCCGTTGCTGCGTCTGCTGGGGGCCCTGTTCCTCTGCGTGGCCCTGGTGGGTGCGGCGGGCTGCGGGGGCACGCAGGACCCGGTACCCCCGAGTGCCGCGCCCGGTACCCCGGCGGCCACCGCCCCGAACGGTTCCCCCTCCCCCAGCACGAGCGCCACTCCCGGCTGGGCGAAGGGGATGAAGACCCTCCGGGCCGCGGACCTGCCCCGGGAGGCCCGGGACACGCTGGTCCTCATCGACAAGGGCGGCCCCTACCCGTACCGGCAGGACGGCACCGTCTTCGGGAACTTCGAAAAGGTGCTGCCGCGGCAGCAGCGCGGTTACTACCACGAGTTCACCGTGAAGACCCCGGGCTCCCGGGACCGCGGCGCGCGGCGGATCATCACCGGTCAGGGCAGCGAGTTCTTCTACACGGACGACCACTACGAGACCTTCAAGGCGGTTCTCCGATGACCCTGGACCCCCGTGCCCTCGCCCCCGCCGTGGCCGCCGCCGAGGAGGCCGGCTGGACGGTCGTACGGCTCGACCTGGACGGCGTGCGCAGCAAGGCGGAGCTGATGCGGCGCTGCGGGGAGGCGCTGCGGCTGCCGGAGCACTTCGGCGGGAACTGGGACGCCCTGGCGGACTGCCTGATCGACTTGTCCTGGCTGCCCGGGGCGCCGGAACGGCTGCTGGCCGTCACGTCGTGGCGCGGTTACGCCGCGGCCCGGCCGGGGGACTGGGAGACCTTCCAGGACGTCCTGGAGCAGGCCGTGGACTTCTGGCGGCACTCCACCGGGGGCGCGCTGAACGTCCTGCTGGCGGATCCGGGCGACAGGCCCCGGCCGAAGCCGGGGCCGCCGCCGCACCGGAGCTGAGCGGGAGAGTCCCGCGCGCTCCCTTTTCACCCGGGCCGGGCCGGTCAGGAGCCGGCGGAGTCGCCCGATGCGCCGGAGTCTGCCGCGCCGGGCTTCTCGGCCGTCGGCTGGTCGGGGCCCTGGGCGCGGACCTGCTGGACCTTTTCCAGGGAGCCCCGCAGGTCGGCGAGCCAGGCGTCCGCGTTCTTGTCGACGAGCCGGACGCACCAGGCGAGGGCGTCCGCACGGCTGCGGGCCACACCCCCCGCGACCAGCGTGTCGAGCACGCCGCGCTCCGACTGGCGCAGCCGGGTCATCACGGGCACGGCGAGGTGGGTGAAGAGGGTCCGCTCGCCCTCCGCCTCCACCCCCCAGGCCACCTTGCGCTGGTACAGCTCCTCGGCCTCGCGCGCCACCTCGATGCGCTGCTCGCGGGTGCGCTCGCGGAAGCCCCGTACCGATTCGGTGGCGGGGATGCGGCCGACGACGGTGATCTCCTCGCGGTCGACCACCACCTCCACCAGCTCTTCGTAGACGTCGATGGGAAGGCGCTCCGCGAACCAGCCGCGGAGTTGCTCACGCTGTTCGGCTGTAATCATGTAATCAACGTTGCATCGGGAGAGGTCCCGAGCGCAAGGGTTCCGATTTCGCTCTCAGCCGTAACCGGCCCGGCTCGGCGCACCTTTCCGTCCCCCCGGGCCAGGACTAAAGTCCCGTAGGAACGAACCACTCGGCCCACCCCGTCCTGGACGATCGGCCCGGCCCGCTCCCGTGCCAGGACGTGGGAGAATGAAGTACGTGCGTTTCCTCGGCTGCCCCGCCAGGGCAGGCGGCCCCTCCGATCGACTGGGATGTTCAGCACGTGCGTTTCCTCAATGACCTGAAGCCGCCGTACGACCTCACGTACGACGATGTGTTCATGGTGCCCAGCCGTTCTTCGGTGGGCTCCCGCCAGGCCGTCGACCTCTCCTCGCCCGACGGGACCGGCACCACCATTCCCCTCGTCGTGGCCAACATGACCGCGATCGCCGGCCGCCGGATGGCCGAGACCGTCGCCCGCCGCGGCGGCCTCGTCGTCATCCCGCAGGACATCCCGATCGAGATCGTCACCGACGTCATCTCGTGGGTGAAGACGCGCCACCACGTGCTCGACACCCCGATCACGCTGGCCCCCACGCAGACCGTCGCCGACGCGCTGTCCCTGCTGCCCAAGCGGGCGCACGGCGCCGGTGTCGTCGTCGACGCCGACCACCGCCCGATCGGCGTGGTCACCGAGCACGACCTGTCCGGCGTGGACCGCTTCACCCAGCTCTCCGAGGTCATGTCGAAGGAGCTGCTGCTCATCGACGCCGACATCGACCCCCGCGAGGCCTTCAACCAGCTCGACGCGGGCCACCGCAAGCTGGCTCCCGCCGTGGACAAGGACGGCCGCCTCGCCGGCATCCTGACCCGCAAGGGCGCGCTCCGTGCGACGCTCTACACCCCCGCCACCGACGCCGAGGGGAAGCTGCGCATCGCGGCCGCCGTCGGCATCAACGGCGACTTCGCCGTCAAGGCCAAGCAGCTGCTGGACGCGGGCGTGGACACCATCGTCATCGACACGGCCCACGGCCACCAGGAGTCGATGATCCACGCGATCAAGACCGTGCGCGCGCTCGACCCGCAGGTCCCGATCGTCGCGGGCAACATCGTGGCCGCCGAGGGCGTCAAGGACCTCATCGAGGCCGGCGCGGACATCATCAAGGTCGGTGTGGGCCCCGGCGCCATGTGCACCACCCGCATGATGACCGGCGTGGGCCGCCCGCAGTTCTCCGCGGTGATGGAGTGCGCGGCCGAGGCCAAGAAGCACGGCAAGCACGTCTGGGCCGACGGCGGTGTCCGTCACCCGCGCGACGTCGCCATGGCGCTGGCCGCCGGTGCGTCCAACGTGATGATCGGCTCCTGGTTCGCCGGTACGTACGAGTCCCCGGGCGACCTCCAGCAGGCGGCCGACGGCCGTCTGTACAAGGAGTCCTTCGGGATGGCCTCCGCGCGCGCCGTGCGGAACCGGACCTCCGAGGAGTCGGCCTACGACCGCGCCCGCAAGGCGCTGTTCGAGGAGGGCATCTCCACCTCCCGGATGTTCCTCGACCCGGCCCGGCCGGGCGTCGAGGACCTCATCGACTCGATCATCGCGGGCGTTCGGTCGTCCTGCACCTATGCCGGTGCGGGGTCGCTGGCCGAGTTCGAGGAGAAGGCCGTCGTGGGGGTGCAGTCCGCTGCCGGTTATGCCGAGGGCAAGCCGCTGCACGCCAGCTGGAGCTAGTCCCTCCGGGGGGCGTGTCTCCCGTTTACCTTCCGTGGCCCCCTGGCCGTCCGCTTCCGGATGGCCGGGGGCGCGGTGGTTTCACGGGGTGTTTCTGGTCGGCTGTCCGCCGTGGGCCCTCCGGGGGCGCCTCAAACGCCGGCGGGGCTGGATTGGGTTGGAAGGGGTTCAGGGGAGGCGGGGGGTGGGGGGTGTGGTGTGGACGCCCGGGCGGTATTTGGGGATGCGGACGGTGATCTTCATGCCTTCGCCGACCGCCGTCTCGAAGACCATGCCGTAGTCGTCGCCGAAGACCTGCCGCATCCGCTGGTCCACGTTCGGCAGGCCGATGCCCGTCCCGCAGCCCGGCTGTTCGCCGGCCAGGATCCGGCGCAGCAGTGCCGGTTCCATGCCCACCCCGTTGTCCTCGATCGTCAGGACCGCCTCGGGGCCCGCGTCCCGGGCCGTGAGGGTGATCCGGCACTCCCGGGCCGTGTCCTCCAGGCCGTGCTTGACCGCGTTCTCCACCAGCGGTTGCAGGCACAGGAACGGCAGGGCCACGGGCAGGACTTCGGGGGCGATCCGCAGGGTCACCTTCAGCCGGTCCCCGAACCGGGCCCCGGCCAGCGCCAGGTACTGCTCGATGGAGCGCAACTCGTCCGCCAGGGTGGTGAAGTCCCCGCCCCGCCGGAAGGAGTAGCGGGTGAAGTCCGCGAATTCCAGCAGCAGTTCCCGCGCCCGCTCCGGGTCGGTCCGGACGAAGGAGGCGATCGCGGCCAGCGAGTTGAAGATGAAGTGCGGCGAGATCTGCGCCCGCAGCGCCTTGATCTCCGCCTCCATCAGCCGGGTCCGCGACCGGTCCAGTTCCGAGAGCTCCAGCTGTACGGAGACCCAGCGCGCCACCTCCGTCGCGGCCCGCGCCAGCACCGCCGACTCCTGCGCCCCGTAGGCCACCAGCGCCCCCAGCACCCCGTCCTCCCCGGTGAGCGGGGCGACGACCTCCCACCTCAGCGCGCAGCCCGGCTCCCGGCAGCCGGTGCGTCCGCTGCGGCTGCGCCCCGAGTCCAGCAGCTCGGCCGCCCGTTCCATCGCCCGCCGCTCGTGGTGCCCGGCTCCCGGCCCGTCCCAGGCCAGTACCTTCTCCCGGTCGGTCAGGCACAGCGCCTCGGTCCCGAGCAGGGAACGCAGCCGCCGGGCGGCCTTGCGGGCGGTGTCCTCGGTGAGCCCGGCGCGCAGCGGGGGCGCGGCCAGCGAGGCGGTGTGCAGGGTGTGGAAGGTGGCCCGTTCCACCGGGGTGCCGAGGCCGGGCGCGCTGCGTCCCGCCCGGTGGGCGTGCAGCCGCCCGAGCGCGTAGCCCAGTGCCAGGAGCACGGCGGCCGCGGCGGGGAGCGCGAGCAGCGCGGCCCCCGTCACCGGGCGTCCCCGTGGCCCACGGAGCGGCGGTGCACCAGCTGCTCGGGCAGGTGCAGCCGGGCCAGGGTGGCCGCCGTGCCCTTCGGCACCCGCCCCGGGGTGGCCAGCGACACCAGCACCATCGTCAGGAAGCCGAGCGGCACCGACCAGGCCGCGGGCCAGGCCAGCAGGGTGGTCGCCCAGCCCGCCGGAGCCAGCCCGGCCCGGGTCGCCAGCACCGCGCCCAGAGCGGCGCCGCCCCCCGTCACCAGCCCGGCCACCGCGCCGGGCGGGGTCAGCCGGGGCCACCAGATGCCGAGCACGAGCAGCGGACAGAAGGAGGAGGCCGACACGGCGAAGGCGAGCCCCACCGCGTCCGCCACCGGGACGTGCGAGGCCAGCACCCCGCCCGCCAGCGGCACCGCCATCGCCACCAGGACCGAGAGCCGGAAGGCGCCCACCCCGCGGGGAGCCCGGGCACCGGCCCCCCGGGCGACCGCCCTGGAGAGCCCCCGGGAGGGCAGGACGTCCTGGTGCAGGACCCCGGCCACGGCCATCGTCAGCCCGGAGGCGGTGGAGAGGAACGCGGCGAAGGCGCCCGCGGCGAGCAGCGCGCCGAGCAGTTCCCCCGCCACCCCGCCCACCAGCCGGGCGGGCAGCACCAGCACCGCCGCGTCGGTGTCCCCGGTGAGGGCGAGCTCGGGAGCGTAGATCCGGCCGAGCGCGCCGTAGACCGGCGGCAGCAGGTAGAACGCGCCGACCAGCCCGAGGACGACCAGGGTGGTGCGGCGTGCGGCCCGCCCGTCGGGGCTGGTGTAGAAGCGCACCGCGACGTGCGGGAGGCCCATGGTGCCGAGGAAGGTGGCGAGGATGAGCCCGTACGTCGCGTAGAGCCGGTACTCGTTGCGGTCCCCGGCGAGCGGCCGGGACCAGGACGGGGCGTCCGGGCCGGCGCCCGCGCGGGCCTCCGGCAGCCGGCTGCCCGCCGCCAGCTCCAGCCGGGTCCGGGCGCCCACGGTGTGCTCCCCGGCTTCCAGCGGCACCGTGTCACCGGCGTACGTCCGCCCGTCGACCCGGCCGGTGACGCGCGGGGCGAGCGGCGCGTCCAGGGACATCCGCACGTCCTGCGCGAGGGTCACCGAGGTGTGCTCCCGCAGCACCGCCGGGGCGTCGAAGGTGGCGCGCGGGGCGCCGTCCCCGGCCCAGGCGGCGACCAGGAAGAAGGCCGGGACGAGCAGCGCGGTGAGCTTGAGCCAGTACTGGAACGCCTGCACGAAGGTGATGCTGCGCATCCCGCCCGCGCCCACGGCCACCGTGACCACCAGGGCGACGACCAGCCCGCCGACCCAGTGCGGGGCGCCGGTGAGGATCTGCAGGGTCAGCCCCGCGCCCTGGAGCTGCGGCAGCAGGTACAGCCAGCCGACGCCGAGGACGAAGACCACCGCGATCCGGCGCACCGCCCTCGACTCCAGCCGCGCCTCGGCGAAGTCGGGCAGGGTGTACGCCCCCGAGCGGCGCAGCGGCGCGGCCACCAGGACCAGCAGCACCAGGTACCCGGCCGTGTAGCCGACCGGATACCACAGCATCTCCGGCCCCTGGAGCAGCACCAGTCCGGCGATCCCGAGGAAGGAGGCGGCGGAGAGGTACTCGCCGCTGATGGCCGCCGCGTTGAGCCGGGGGCCGACGGTGCGCGAGGCGACGTAGAAGTCGGAGGTGGTGCGCGATATCCGCAGGCCCAGCCCGCCGAGCAGCACCGTGGCCAGGACGACGACGGCCACCGCGCTCAGCGCATACGTCTGGTTCACCGGGCGGCCTCGGGCGGAAGAGGGAAGGGGGCGGAGAGTGGATTCTAGGCATGGCGCCGCGCCCGGCGACAGGCGTGATCCGGCGATGGAGGGGGTCCGGCGCGGGGGCGCGGCCCGGTGAAACGCGCGTGCACGGCGTCCGGTTGGGGCGCCGTCGGCACGGGGGCCGCCCGGTCAGCGGATGCGGTCGCTCGCGTGCGGGCGTGCGCGGCCCTGGTGCTCGGCGCAGTCGCGGCGGGCGATCTCCAGCTCCACGTACGACTCCTCGGCCCGCCGGAAGGCCAGGGTCAGCGCGGCCTCGGCGCGCGGCGGCAGGTGCGGGCGGCAGCCCTCGTCCGCCTCGTACAGCACGTCGGCCCAGCGCGCGGCCGCGCTGCGGAGCCTGGCCAGCAGGGCCTCGGCCTCGGCCGGGTCGGCGGGCCGGGTGCGGGGCAGGCCGCTCAGCGCGTCGAGCAGCGCCTCGATCTCGGACATCTTGCTCCTCCCGCCCGGAAGATCCACGATAGGGGCGGTCGGCCCGGCGGGGGCCCGCACCGGCGCCTCCTGCGGCCGACGGCCCCGGCGGATCGCCGTACGCGCCGTGCCGCGCGACGAACGGCGCCCGCGCGGCGCCGGGCGGTCGCCACCCCCGCGGCCGGCCGCCGACCGCGCGGGGTCAGCCGACTGGGCGGTCGCCACCCCCGCGGCCGGCCGCCGACCGCGCGGGGTCAGCCCGTGGCCCTGCGCGTCAGGAGGTCGCGCAGCTCACGGGCGTGACGGCGGCTCACCTGGAGTTCCGCGGCGCCGACCCGGACGCTGGTGGTGCCCGCGTCCAGGCGCAGTTCGTCGATCCGGTCCAGCGCCACCAGGTGGCGCCGGTGTATCCGGACGAACCCCCGCGCCGCCCAGCGCTCCTCCAGCGTGGACAGCGGGATCCGCACCAGGTGGCTGCCCTCGCCGGTGTGCAGGCGGGCGTAGTCCCCCTGCGCCTCGACGTACGCGATGTCCGCGACGGCCACGAAGCGGGTGACCCCGCCCAGTTCGACCGCGATCTGCTCGGCGGCGCGGTCCGTGACGCCCGCCGGGGCGTATGCCGGGGCGGGGGGAGCGGCGGCCGGGGCACGGTCGCGGCCGCGCAGCGCGCAGGCCCGGCGCACCGCCTCGGCCAGCCGCTCCGGCCGCACCGGCTTGAGGACGTAGTCCACGGCCTTGAGGTCGAACGCCTGGACGGCGAAGCCCTCGTGGGCGGTGACGAAGACGACCAGCGGCGGCGAGCTGAACCCGGCGAGGAGGCGGGCGATGTCCAGCCCGGTCAGCCCCGCCATGTGGATGTCGAGGAACACCACGTCGAGGCCGTCGGCCCCGTCCGGGCCCGATTCGACGGCCAGGGTGATGCGGCGCAGCGCCTCGGTGGCGTCCGAGGCCCCCGTCGCCGTGCTGACGCGGGGGTCGGAGCGCAGCAGGTAGAGCAGCTCCTCCAGGAGCGGCTTCTCGTCGTCGACGGCCAGTACACGGAGCATGGGGGGCAGTGTAGAGAGGGTGCTCCCGGCGCGGAACGGGTGCGCCTCAGACCGGCAGCCCGGCCGGGTCGGCGGGGTCGGCCGGGTCGGCCGCATCGCCGCGGGTGGCGATGGCTCCGGGTTCGGCGCGGGCTCCGGGTTCGGCGGACGTGCCCGCGCCTGCGGCGGCTCCCATGACGGCGTCGGCGAGTCCGCCCCGGCGCAGGGCCTCCGCCACCGCGAGTCCCAGCACCCGGTGCCCCTCGTCGTTGGGGTGCAGCCCGTCGGCGAGGTGCGCCGGAGCCAGCAGGTCGCGCCCCGGCAGCAGGACGAGCCGTCCGTCCCCCGCCGCGATCCGCTCGCGCACCGCGCGTTCCATGGCGTCGCGCAGGGCGCCCAGGGTGGCGCCGAGCCGGTTCGGGGTGCGCTCCGCGTCGGGCCGCAGGACGGGGGAGAGGAGCAGGAGGGGGGTCCGCGGGTGCCCCTGGCGCACGATGTCGAGGAACGCGCGGGTGGTTTCGTACAGCAGGGGCGCGGAAAAGGGTGCGCGCGACCAGCAGTTGGTGCCGAAGGCCAGGGTGAGGGCGTCGGCGGGGAGCGCGGACAGCTGCTCGGCGGTGGCGAGTTCGCCGCAGGCGCCTCCCGCATAGCCGAGGTTGACGGCGTCCCAGCCGAGCGCCCGGCCGGCCACCGCGGGCCAGCCGTGCGGGGGCCGGGTGGACCACCAGCCTTCGGTGATCGAGTCCCCGTGCACCACCCAGCGCGGCGCGGCGGGCGCCGGGGCGAGCGGGCCGCCGACCCCGCGCAGGCCGAGCACCTCCGGGGCCTGGGCCTCGGGCGGGTGCAGGGTGAAGGGGCCGCCGCCGGCCGGCAGCCCGATGCGTACGACGGCCTCGGCGGCCGGTTCGGTGACGACCTCGGCGAGGCGCCCGGACCGGTCCCACAGGGCGAAGTGGTGCGCGAGGTCGCGCAGCGCGTCGGCCCGCCCGGGGACGGCGGCCCGGTAACGGACCTCCACGGCGTGCGCCCCGGGCCCGGCGGTGAACTCCAGGCGCACCCCGATCGGCAGCGCGGCCCGCTCGCCGGTGTCCCAGGGCAGCCGCGCGGTGTCCGCGGGATCGGCGCGCACCGGCCGCCCGTGCTCCAGCCAGGCCACTCCGCGCAGGAAGGGGCCGGGGTCCAGCCAGTGCTCGTCGGGTGTCACCGGGCGTCTCCGATCGTCGGGTACGGGAACTTCACGCCTACCCCGCCGTCCACGCTCAACGTCTGCCCCGTGAGGTACGCCGCTCACGGCCAGGCCGGGAACGAGAGGGCGGCGGCGATGTCCCGGGGCCCGGCGACCCGGCAGAGCGGGGCGTTCTCGGCGCACCGGCGCGGCCCGTCCTCCCCGAGCGGGGCGGCTGCACGCGGTGTCCACACCACTGCGGGCGCGGCCGCCCGTCCCGCCCGTCCCGGGGGCCACGGCGGCTGCCCGTGCCACGTCCGGGTCGGCGCGGAGCACCCGGGCTCCGGCCGTGGCGAGGGCGTGGGCGCTCGGGCCGCCGGTGCCGTTGTCCGCGCCGAGCAGGACGAAGCGGCGGCCGTCCTGGCGGTTCGGGGCGGCGCAGCCGGGGACGGGGGAGCGGTCCAGCGGCGCGGGGGACGGCGGCCCCGGTGGCCCCGGGCTCGTGCGGCGCCCCCGGCGGGCGGCGCCGCGGTAGCGGGCCGGCTCCGGGACGACCACGGGGGCGGAGCACCCGGTGCCCCACCCGACCCGGCCGCGGGCAGGACGGCCACGGTGCGGCCTTCTCGGCGATGCGCTGCGGCGGCGCGAAGCCGAAGGGGGTGCGGTCACCCCGAAGCCGAGCCGGATCCGCCCTCGGGCCCCGCCCGGGGGGACCTCCAGGCCCGGCGAGGTGACCGAGGAACACCTCGGGGCCAGGCCCGATCTGCTCGACGGCCTCCCGGTGGGCGCGCTGCTCGGCAACGCGCCGACCGTGCCGGTGGGCTCCGGGCCACGGCTCGGCACGTCCGTCTCGTAGAGCGCGACCAGGTCCATGGCGGCACGCTGCGACGGATCTGACGGCATGTCAAGAAAGGGGGTCGAAAGACCCCCGCGCACTGATCGATCATCCGCGTGCAACAAAGGACCACTGCGGCCGGATCCGCGCAACGATCGTATGGCAATGTGCAAGGATGATGCATTACGGGCGGCTTATCCCAGCTCGTAGGCTCACTCGCTGTACGTGGAGTGGCGCGACTGCCTGCTCGGCGGTCCCCATGCCCAGGCTCCGCCTGTCCCTGCTCAGGACCGTCGCGGTCGACGCCGTTGTCTCTCCGGTCCCGCAGTGTCAAAGGAGTCCCCTCGTGCTCGACCACGGCCAGGCGCCGCCGCTCACCCCCGAGCCCTCGCGGCCCGTCCACCCCCTGCTCCGCCGCAAGCCCGTCGAGCGGCTCGTCGCCGAAGGCGGCCAGGGCGAGGGCGGCACGCTGCGCCGTTCGCTCACCATGTGGCAGCTGACCATGCTCAGCATCGGCGCCACCCTCGGCACCGGCATCTTCGTCGTCCTCGGCACCGCGACCCCCAAGGCCGGCCCGGCCGTGACGATCTCCTTCGTCCTCGCGGGCCTGACCGCGCTGTTCTCGGCGCTCTCCTACGCGGAGCTGGCCGGATCGGTCCCCGTCTCCGGGTCCTCGTACTCGTACTCCTACGCCACCATGGGTGAGCTCGTCGCCTGGATCTGCGGCTGGTGCCTGGTCCTGGAGTACGGCGTGTCCGTCGCGGCGGTCGCCGTGGGCTGGGGCCAGTACCTCAACGAACTGCTCGACGGCACGGTGGGGATCACCATCCCCGACGGGGTCTCCGCGCCCCTCGGGGAAGGCGGTTTCATCAACCTCCCGGCGCTGGTCGTCGTCCTGCTCGCCATGGTCTTCCTGATGCGCGGCGCCAAGGAGAGCGCCCGGGTCAACTCGATCATGGTCGGCGTGAAGATCGTCACCCTGCTGCTCTTCATCGGCATCGGCTTCATGGGCATCAAGGCCGGCAACTACGCGCCGCTCGCCCCGCTCGGCGTCACCGGCATCAGCGCCGCCGCCTCCACGCTCTTCTTCTCCTACATCGGCTTCGACGCCGCCTCCACCGCCGGTGAAGAGGCCCAGAACCCCAAGCGCGACCTGCCCCGCGCGATCATGCTCTCGCTGCTGATCGTCACCGTGCTCTACGTGCTCGTCGCCTTCGTCGCCGTCGGCGCCATGCCCTGGCAGGACTTCGAGGGCACCGAGGCCGCGCTCGCCAAGATCATGACCGACGTCTCGGGCCACGCCTTCTGGGGCGTCGTCCTGGCCGCCGGCGCCGTCGTCGCCATCGCCTCCGTCGTCTTCGCCGTGCTCTACGGCCAGACCCGCATCCTCTTCGCCATGTCCCGCGACGGCCTGGTCCCGAAGGTCTTCGCCAAGGTCAACCCGAAGACCGGCGCCCCCCGCGCCAACGTGGTGATCGTCTCCCTCTTCTGCGGAGCCCTCGCGGCCTTCATCCCGCTCGGCAAGCTGGCCGACGCCACCAGCATCGGCACCCTCTTCGCCTTCGGCCTGGTCAACGTCGCCGTGATCATCCTGCGCAGGACGCGTCCGGACATGCCGCGCACCTTCAAGGTGGCGCTCTTCCCGGTCACCCCGATCCTCGGCGTCCTCGCCTGCGGCTACATGATGTTCAGCCTCGACACCGCCACCTGGATCGTTTTCGGTGGCTGGATGGCCGTGGGCCTCGTGTTCTACTTCCTGTACGGCATCCGCCGCTCCCGACTGGCCACGGCAGAGAAGTGATCCACCCGCAGTGCGACTGAACGATCTCGACGAACGCATCGTGCACGCCCTCGCCGAAGACGCCCGCCGCTCCTACGCGGACATCGGATCGGAGGTCGGCCTCTCCGCCCCCGCGGTCAAGCGCCGGGTGGACCGGCTGCGGGCCGAGGGAGCCATCACCGGCTTCACGGTCCGCGTCGACCCGGCCGCGATGGGCTGGGAGACCGAGGGCTTCATCGAGATCTACTGCCGCCACAACACCTCGCCGGACGACATCCGGCGCGGCCTGGAGCGGTATCCCGAGGTGGTGTCCGCGTCGACCGTGACGGGCGACGCGGACGCGCTGGTCCAGATCTTCGCCTCGGACATGCGGCACTTCGAGCGGGTGCTGGAGCGCATCGCGGGGGAGCCGTTCGTGGAACGGACGAAGTCCGTCCTGGTCCTCTCCCCGCTGCTGCGGCGCTTCACCTCGGGCGCGCCCGCGTAGGACCGCCGGACGCCCTCCCGGCCGGGCTGCCGGAGACGGGCGTCCGTGCGCGTCAGTCGAAGCTGCGCAAACGCGAGGGATGACGCAACGAATCGCCGCGCCAGCCCGAAAATGCGCAACGGATCGCTCGTCCGGACGCAACGGACGGGCCTTGTCGACGGTCGGCACCCACCCGTACCGTCTATAGGACCCCGCCCCTCCTGCCCCAGAGGTCGTCCATGCCCCCGCTGCGTACCGCTCTCCTCCAGAGTTCCGGACGGCTCGGCGATGTCGCCGGGAACCTGAAGGCGCTCGACGAGGCCGCCGCGCGCGCCGCGCAGAGCGGGGCCGGGCTCCTCGTGACCTCGGAGATGTTCCTGACCGGGTACGCCCTCGACGTCCAGGACATCGCCGCTCTCGCCGAAGCCGCCGACGGCCCGTCCGCCGGCGCCGTCGGTGAGATCGCCCGCCGCCACGGCGTGGCCGTGCTCTACGCCTACCCCGAGCGGGACGGCGCGGCCGTGTACAACTCCGCCCAGCTCGTCGGCCCCGACGGCGCCCGGCTCGCGAACTACCGCAAGACGCACCTCTTCGGCTGCTTCGAGCAGGACGCCTTCACCCCCGGCGACACCCCCGTCGTCCAGGCGGAACTGAACGGCCTCCGCATCGGCCTCATGATCTGCTACGACGTCGAGTTCCCCGAGAACGTCCGCGCCCACGCGCTGGCCGGCACCGACCTCCTGCTCGTGCCGACCGCGCAGATGCACCCGTTCCAGTTCGTCGCCGAGCAGCTGGTGCCGGTCCGGGCCTTCGAGAACCAGATGTACATCGCGTACGTCAACCGCACGGGCCCCGAGGGCGAGTTCGAGTTCGTCGGTCTCAGCTCCCTGGCCTCCCCCGACGGCGCCACCCGCACCCGCGCCGGGCGCGGCGAGGAGCTGGTGTTCGGCGAGGTCGACCCCGACCTGCTCCAGGCCTCGCGCGCCGGCAACCCGTACCTGCGCGACCGCCGCCCCGGGCTCTACGCCTCCCTGATCTGACCCCTTCCCCCCGCTCTGCCGCAAGGAGACGTACCCCATGACGTCCACGGTGCCCACCACCGCCGTCCCGCACAGCGACGGACAGCCGCCGATCACCATGTTCGGCCCGGACTTCCCGTACGCCTACGACGACTTCCTCGCCCACCCGGCGGGCCTGGGCCAGATACCGGCGACCGAGCACGGCACCGAGGTCGCCGTCATCGGCGGCGGGCTCTCCGGCATCATCGCCGCCTACGAGCTGATGAAGATGGGCCTCAAGCCCGTCGTCTACGAGGCCGACCAGATCGGCGGCCGGCTGCGCACCGTCGGCTTCGAGGGCACCGGCACGGAGGGGCTGACCGCGGAGATGGGCGCCATGCGCTTCCCGCCGTCCTCCACCGCGCTCCAGCACTACATCGACCTGGTGGGCCTGGTCACCGAGCCGTTCCCGAACCCGCTGTCCCCGGCCACCCCCTCCACGGTCGTGGACCTCAAGGGCGAGTCGCACTACGCCGAGACCATCGCCGACCTCCCGCAGATCTACCGCGACGTCGCCGCCGCGTGGAACGACTGCCTGGAGGAGGGCGCCGACTTCTCCGACATGAACACCGCGATGCGCGAGCGGGACGTCCCGCGCATCCGCGAGATCTGGGCGAAGCTCGTCGAGAAGCTCGACGACGAGACCTTCTACGGCTACCTCTGCAAGTCAGAGGCCTTCCAGTCCTTCCGCAAGCGCGAGATCTTCGGCCAGGTCGGCTTCGGCACGGGCGGCTGGGACACCGACTTCCCCAACTCCATCCTGGAGATCCTGCGCGTCGTCTACACCGAGGCGGACGACCACCACCGCGGCATCGTCGGCGGCTCGCAGCAGCTGCCGCTGCGGATGTGGGACCGCGCTCCCGAGAAGATCGTCCACTGGGCCCAGGGCACCTCGCTGTCCACCCTGCACGACGGCACCCCGCGCCCGGCCGTGACCCGGCTGCACCGTACGGCGGGCAACCGGATCACCGTCACCGACGCCTCCGGGGACATCCGTACGTACCGCGCCGCGATCTTCACGGCCCAGTCGTGGATGCTGCTGTCCAAGATCGAGTGCGATGACACGCTCTTCCCGATCGACCACTGGACGGCGATGGAGCGGACCCACTACATGGAGTCCTCCAAGCTGTTCATCCCCGTCGACCGGCCGTTCTGGCTGGACAAGGACGAGGAGACCGGCCGCGACGCCATGTCGATGACGCTGACCGACCGGATGACCCGCGGCACCTACCTGCTGGACAACGGCCCGGATAAGCCGGCCACCATCTGCCTCTCGTACACGTGGTGCGACGACAGCCTCAAGTGGCTGCCGCTGTCCGCGAACGAGCGGATGGAGGTCATGCTGAAGTCCCTCGGCGAGATCTACCCCAAGGTCGACATCCGGCGCCACATCATCGGCAACCCCGTCACCGTCTCGTGGGAGAACGAGCCCTACTTCATGGGCGCGTTCAAGGCGAACCTGCCCGGGCACTACCGCTACCAGCGGCGCCTGTTCACCCACTTCATGCAGGACCGCCTCCCCGAGGACAAGCGCGGCATCTTCCTCGCGGGCGACGACATCTCCTGGACGGCGGGCTGGGCCGAGGGCGCCGTGCAGACCGCGCTGAACGCGGTGTGGGGCGTCATGCACCACCTCGGCGGCGAGACCGACGCCACCAACCCGGGCCCCGGCGACCTCTACGACGACCTCGCCCCGGTCGAGCTGCCCGAGGACTGACCCTCCCGGTCGCGCCGCCGGACCGACCGTCCCCGGCCGCGCCCCCCGACAACGGGCCGCCCCCGCGCCACGAGCGCGGCGGCGGCCCGTTTCCATGGCGCCCGCCCTCTCCCGGGCGCCGCTGCGGTCGGCGCCCGGCTCACAGGGCCCGCCGCCACACCGCCTTCCACTGCTCCTCGCGCGCCCGGACCACGGCCGGCCGCGGCGCGGCCTCCCGCTGCTCCAGGCTCACCCCGCACCCGGCGCACAGCCGGTGCACGCTCCACCCGTCGTGCCACGGCACGGTCCCCGGACCCTCCCCGCAGACCGGGCACCCCGCACCGGCGGGCGCGCGCAGCACCCGGGCCATCACCTCGGGCAGCGGCGCGTGCGGATGGAACGTGACGTCGGGGCACCACAGCCGGCGCGGCGGCTCCGCCGGACCGGGGACCCGCACCCCGGCCCGCTTCTGCGCCAGCCGCCGCTCCCGCCGGCGCGCGAACTCCGCCGACCAGAGCTCGCGCGCCGCGTGCAGCTCCTCCACGGCCCGCACCACCGCCTCGGGATCCCGCTCAAGGTCCGCCGGTACGCGGGCGCTGCGGCACAGGTGGTGGTAGGTGGCCCGCAGCCCGTACGGGGCGAACTCGGTGAGGCAGGTGCGCAGCGCGCTCAGCCGGCGGTACGGGGGCAGGTCGCGGTCGTGCACCCGCAGCCGGTGCGTGGCGAAGCTGGTCATGCCGGGAGGCTAGTACCCCGTGCGGCCGCCGTGCCCGGCCCTCATTCCGTAGCGAAGCCCGTGCCCCCGGGAGACCTTCTCCCATGCGGTGAGCTCGGCCCGTACGGAGTCCAGGTGCGCGGTCAGGAAGTCGACCGCGTCGCCGCCCGCGGGGGCGGCCGCCCTAGAAGCCGGCCGGCCAGCCGGCGGCGGACTTCTGGCGGACCGGGGTCAGGAGGCAGCGGCCCACCAGGCCGACGCCCGCGTCCAGGGATTCCTCGAACTCCTCGGCCAGGTCGGGGGAGCGGCGCAGGGTCCACAGGAGGCGGGCCGAGGCCCAGGCGCCGTCCCGGGCGCGCTGCAGGCTCCAGGAACCGACCAGATGGGTCAGCGGGTCGGCGATCTGGAGCAGGTCCGGGCCGGGCATCAGGTCCTCCCGGATGCGTTCCTCCAGGGAGACCAGGGTGTCGCCGACGCGGTCGAAGTCGGCTTCCAGTGCGGCCGGTTCGCAGTCCAGGGTGCGGCAGGTGGTGACCACGGCGAGGGCCAGGTCGTGCCCGATGTGCGCGTTGATCCCGGCGAGGGCGTGCTGGAGCGGCCGTACGCCGGGGTGGCGCCGGTACTGGAAGAGGGGCCGCCAGCACGCGGGCGTACGGTCCCCCTCGGCAGCCGCCTCGACGGCCATGAGGTACCGCTCGGCGAACCGGACGCTCAGCACCGCCGCCCGGCGGGGCCCGGGGAAGCCCCCGTGCTCGATGCGGCGGTGCAGGGTCTCGGTCACCGTCAGGTACACCCGGTTGAAGACGGCGACGCCGTCGTGTTCGGGCAGTCGCTCGTCCAGGGCGCGCATCCGCGCGAGCACCGCTTCCATGGGAGGCAGGTTCGCAGGTGGCGGCGGTTCCCGGGAGGGTTGGCCCGGTACTTCGCCGGTTCGGGCGAACCTGCCCGCGCCGGGAGGGTCAGGACGGCCGGCCGGAGGTGCCCGGCGCGGCCGGGGAGCCGGGCGTGTCGGGGGCGTCCGCGGTTCCCGCCGGGCCGCGGGTGTCGTCGTAGGCCGAGGTGCCCGCGTCGAGCAGCGGCTCCTGCTCCTTCATGTGCGCCGGGGCGAAGGCGCGCAGTACGTGGTAGCCGGTGATGACCACGATGGTGCCGAGCGCGATGCCGCCCAGCTCGAAGGTGTCGGTGATCTTCAGGCTGACCCCGCCGACGCCGATGATGATGCCCGCGGCGGCCGGCACGAGGTTCAGCGGATTGCGCAGGTCCACCCCGCCGTTGATCCAGATCTGGGCGCCCAGCAGGCCGATCATGCCGTACAGGATCACGGTGATCCCGCCGAGCACCCCGCCCGGGATCGCCGCGACGACCGCGCCGAACTTGGGGCACAGGCCGAACAGCAGCGCGAAGGCGGCGGCCGCCCAGTACGCGGCGGTGGAGTAGACGCGGGTGGCGGCCATGACGCCGATGTTCTCGGAGTAGGTGGTGTTCGGCGGACCGCCGAGCGCGGTGGAGAGCATCGAGGCGGCGCCGTCGGCGGCGATCGCGGTGCCGAGCCGGTCGTCGAGCGGCTCGCCGGTCATCTCGCCGACGGCCTTGATGTGTCCGGCGTTCTCGGCGATCAGCGCGATGACCACGGGCAGGGCGATCAGGATCGCCGACCACTCGAACTGCGGGGCGTGGAAGGACGGCAGCCCGATCCAGTCGGCCCGGGCCACCCCGGAGAGGTCCAGGCGCCAGTGGTCCACGGCCTCGGCGCCGCCCGCAGGCGAGTGGATCCTGCCGAAGAGGAGGTCGAAGAGGGCGGAGACGCCGTACCCGAAGAGCAGCCCGAGGAAGATCGCGATCCGCGACCAGAACCCGCGCAGGCACACCACCGCGAGCCCGGTGAACGCCATCACCAGCAGCGCCGTCCACTGGTCCTGGGGCCAGTACGTCGAGGCCGTGACCGGGGCCAGGTTGAAGCCGATGAGCATCACGACGGCGCCCGTGACCACCGGGGGCATCGCGGCGTGGATGATCCGCGCGCCGAAGTACCGCACGGCGAGGCCGCAGAGGGCGAGGGCCGCGCCGACGACGAAGACCGCGCCGGTGACGGTCGCGCTGGTCCCGCCGCCCGCCCGGATGGCGGCGGCGACGCCGACGAAGGAGAGGGAGCAGCCGAGGTAGGACGGGATCCGGCCGCGGGTGGCAAGCAGGAAGATCACCGTCGCGACGCCGGACATCATGATCGCGAGGTTCGGATCCAGGCCCATGAGGACCGGCGCGACGAAGCTCGCGCCGAACATGGCGACGACGTGCTGGGCGCCGAGCCCCGCGGTGCGCGGCCACGACAGCCGCTCGTCCGGACGGACGACCGCGCCGGGGGCCGGGGTCCGCCCGTCGCCGTGCAGGGTCCAGCGCACGCCGAGGCCCATGGTGAAACTCCGTTCGCGAGGCGGCGGCCGAAGGCGCCGACCGGTGGGTGCCGGCCGGGGGGCCGAGCGTGCCGAGTATGCCGACCGCGCCGACCGCGGCGAGCGGGCGGGGCCGGGGACCGGGACGTGGACCGGGCCGGAGGCGCCGGACCGCGGACCGCGGCCGTCCTGCGCAGGGCGGCCACGGTCATGTTACGGCCGGATAGCAGCCGTTTCGTCCTTATTGCCGGTCGTACGGTCCGTCGCGAGACCGGGCCGCTCCGGGCCGGGGCCGCCGTCCGGCTTGGCGCGCAGGACGGTCGCCCCCGCCACCAGCGCCAGGGCCAGCAGCGTGACCAGGCCGAACGAGACGACCAGGGAGGTCGCGTCGGCGACCGCGCCGATCGCGGAGGGCGCGACCAGCCCCGAGGTGTAGGTGATCGTCGCCACCCCCGCGATGGCCTGGGCCGGCGCGGGACCGCTGCGCGCGGCGGCCGCGAAGGCGAGCGGGACCACCACCGCTATGCCGAGGCCGATCAGGCCGAAGCCCGCGAGCGCGCCCGCGGGCTGCCGGACGAAGACCACCAGGAGGCCGCCCGCCGTGGCCAGCAGCCCGCTCGCCCGGACGGTGCGCACGGGGCCGAAGCGGTCCACCACCTTGTCGCCCGCGAGCCGGGCCGCCGCCATGGTCAGGGCGAACATCGTGGTGGAGGCCGCGGCGAGCCCGGCGTCGGTGTCCAGCACGTCCCGGAAGTAGACCGCCGACCAGTCCATGCTCGCGCCCTCGGCGAAGACCGCGCAGAAGCCGACCGCGCCGATGACGAGCGCCGACCTCGGCGGCAGCGCGAAGTGCGCGGGGGGCTCCTCGTCCCGGCCGCCGCGCAGGTCGAGCACCCCGCGTACGGCGGCCAGCGCGACGACGGTCAGGGCGAGCGCGGCGATCAGGTGGTGCACCCGGGCGTCGGCTCCGGCGTGCGCGGCGACCGTACCGGCGGCGGAGCCGATCAGGGCGCCCACGCTCCACATGCCGTGCAGCGAGGACATGATCGAGCGGCCGAGCCGGTTCTCGGTCTCGACGCCGAGGGCGTTCATCGCCACGTCCGACATGCCCGCGCTCGCGCCGTAGACCAGGAGCAGGAGGCAGAGGGTGAGGAGGTTCGGGGCGAGGCTCGGCAGGATGAGGGAGAGGGTCCACATCACGATCAGGCCGCGCAGCGCGTTGCGGGCGCCGAAGCGGTGGTTGATCCGTCCGGCCAGCGGCATCGCGAGGGCCGCGCCGACCGCGGGGAAGGCGAGCGCCACGCCGAGGGCGCCGGCGCTCAGCTGGGCGTGGTCCTGGATCCAGGGGATCCGGGTCGCGAAGCTGCCCGTGACCGCGCCGTGGGCGCAGAACACGGCGGCGATGGCGATGCGTGCGCGGCGCAGTCGGCGCGGCGTGAGGTCCGTTTCCCCGGTCATGGCATCAAACTATCAGGGACCCTGCCTGATAAATAAGTCCCCCATCCCTCCTAGGATGACCGCGTGACTTCCGCACCCGCATCCGCCGCTCCCTCGCCCGCCTCGCCGAGCACGGCCAGGGCGATGAACGACCGGCTGGCGCTCCGGCTCCTCCAGGAGGAAGGGCCGCTCACCGCCACCCAGCTCAAGAAGCTCACCGGGCTCTCCCGCCCCTCGGTCGCCGACCTCGTCGAACGCCTCACCGGCGCCGGACTGATCGAGGTCGTCGGCGAATCCGGCGAACAGCGGCGGGGGCCCAACGCCCGGCTCTACGGGATCGTCGCCCACCTCGCCCACCTCGCCGCGCTGGACGTCCGTACGGACGGGGCGACCGCGGTGGTCACCGACCTGCTCGGCCGCCCGCTAGCCGAAGCGCCGCTGCCCGCCGACGCGGTCGAGGAGGCGGTGACCCGGCTGGAGGAACTCGCCCGGGAGGCGGGCGGAGCGGCGCTGCACACCGTCGTGGTCGGCGCGCCCGGCCTGGTCGCCCCGGTCAGCGGCGAACTCCGCGACCTGCGCGGACTGCCCTCCTGGCACCGGGACCTGGTGGCCGCGCTCCAGCGCCGGCTGGCCGCCGTGGTCCTCGTCGAGAACGAGACCAACCTCGCCGCGCTGGCCGAGCAGCGCCTGGGCGCCGCCCGCGACGTGGACTCCTTCGTCCTGCTGTGGCTGGGCGCGGGGGTCGGCGCGGCCGTGGTGCTGGACGGGCGGCTGCGCCGCGGCGCCTCCGGGGGCGCGGGCGAGATCGGCTTCCTGCCGGTGCCCGGCACGGTGGGGCTGCCCTCCGCCGTGGACTGCGGCGGCGGCTTCCACGGGCTG
The DNA here is from genome assembly GCF_040611795.1 of Streptomyces sp. NPDC006529. Lineage (NCBI taxonomy): Bacteria > Bacillati > Actinomycetota > Actinomycetes > Kitasatosporales > Streptomycetaceae > Streptomyces > Streptomyces sp. NPDC006529. Next base: position 35,986 of record NZ_JBEXPB010000022.1, read on the forward strand.
GTCGGGCGCGCGGCGGTGGCCGCGCTGGCCGCCGACCACGGATTCACCGGTCCGGTCGAGGAGGCGGCTGCGGGGGCCGCCGGGGAGGCGTTCCTCGACGCCTTCGCCGAGCGGCTCGCCCTGGGGGTGGCCGCGGTGACGGCGGTGCTGGACCCCGGCTGCGTGGTCCTCGGGGGCGAGCTGGGCCGGGCGGGCGGGCCCGCCCTGGCCGCCCGGGTCGCGGCCCGGCTGGCCCTCCTGTCCCCGGTGGCGACCGAGGTCCGCGCCACCACCCTCGGCGATCCGGCGGTGCTGAAGGGTGCCCGCCTGGCCGCCCGCGAGTCCGCCCAGGACGCCCTGTTCGGGACGCCGTAGCCGGCGCTACTTCTCCGCGGCCCTCGCCAGGAACTCGGCGAAGGTGCCGCGGCCCACGGCCTGCCCCGGTGCCAGGTTGCCGCCGCGCCGGAAGGCGGCGTACGCCCGGCCCGCCAGCGGGAAGGTGACGATCCGGCGGCGGCTGCCGTGCGCGGCCAGGTACGCCCGGGCCAGGTCCGGCAGGGTGTGCACCTCGGGGCCGCCCATGTCCGCGACCCGGCCCGCGGGAGGCGCCGCGGCCAGCTCCGCGAGCCGGTCCGCGACCTCCTCCACCGCGATCGGCTGCACCCGGATCCCCTTCGGCAGCGGCACCACCGGCAGCTTCGCCGCCGCGCCGACCGCCTGGGCCACCAGGTCGTGGAACTGGGTCGTGCGCAGGATCGTCACCCCGAGCCCCGACTCCTCCAGCATCCGCTCGACCTTGCGCTTCACGGTGTAGTAGCCGAAGGGGACCACGTCCACCCCGACGATCGAGATGTAGACGAGGTGGCCGGTCCCGGCCCGCCGGGCCGCCCCGATCAGGTGCCCGGCGGCCACGTCGTCGCCCCCGCGCGGGCTGCTCGCGCAGTGCACGATCACCTCCGCGCCCGCGGCCGCCGCGTCCAGTCCGGCGCCGTCCCGCAGGTCGACGGGGAACTCGGGGGAGCGCCGGCTCAGGACGCGCACCTCGTGGCCCGCGGCCCGCAGTCGCGCGCCGACCAGTGAGCCGAGGTTCCCGGTGCCTCCGGTGACGAGGATGGTGCTCATGCCGTCCGCCTTTCGCCGCTACTGGAAGGGCGCGCTGCGCGCCCCTCGTCAGCTGGGACCGGACAGCCCCGCGGAATGTGACAACTGCCGCCGCAAGAAGGTGAGCTTCTCCGGGTTGAGCACCGTCCGCAGGCCGCTGACCAGGCCGTCCTCGAACTCGATCACGAGGACCGCGATCTCACCGAACAGCAGCGCGGGCGCCCCGTTGACCTCCGCGACGGACACCGGAACGTCCGCCACGTACTTCTCCAGCGCCCCCACCAGGAAGCGGGCCACCTTGGCCCGGCCCAGGACCGGCCGCCGCGCCGCGTTCACCACGCCGCCGCCGTCGGCGACGTACACGGCCTCCTCGGCCAGCAGTCCCTCCAGCCGGGCCAGGTCCCCGTCCCGCGCCGCCGCCATGAAGGTCTCCACGAGGCCGCGCCACTGCTGCGGGTCGGGCTGGAAGCGCGCTCGCGGGGCCTGCACCCGCTGCGCCGCCCGCCGGTACAGCTGACGGCAGTTGGCCTCCGTGATGCCGAGCAGTCCGGCGATCTCCCGGTGGCCGTGGCCGAAGGCCTCGCGCAGGACGTACACCGCCCGCTCCGGCGGGGTGAGCCGCTCCAGCAGCACCAGCAGGGCCATCGAGACGCCGTCCCGCTGCTCCGCGGAACCGAGCGGGCCGAGGGTCCCGTCCCCGGTCAGGACCGGTTCGGGGAGCCAGGGGCCGACGTACTCCTCGCGCCGCACGCGCGCCGAGGCGAGCTGGTTGAGGCACAGCCGCGTGACCACCGTGGCGAGCCAGGCCCCCGGGTGCTCGACGTCGCTCCGGTCGGCGGCGCTCCACCGCAGGTAGGCCTCCTGGACGATGTCCTCGGCCTCGTCGGCGGAGCCCAGCATGCGGTAGGCGACGGCGAACATCCGCGGCCGGTGCTCCTCGAATTCCGCCACGGGGGCGGCGCTGCGCGTGCTCACGGCGCCAGCGTACGAGGGCGTGCGCGGGCAGACGTACGAGGACCCGGTGGCCGCCGGGCCACCGGGTCCTCGGGTCCTTCACCTACGGCGGGTCAGCAGGCGCCCTGGTCCTTCCAGACGCCCCAGTCGCCGGTGGTGCCGGGCTCCTCGTTCTTCGTCCACCACTGAGCCTTCCAGTTGTGGCCCTTGTGCGAGACGACCGTGCCGCCGGTGTAGGTGTCGCCCGCCACGTACGCCGGGTTGGTGCAGGTGCCGCCCGGCGGCGTGGTCGGAGGCGTGGTGGGCGGGGTCGTCGGGGGAGTCGTGGGCGGGGTGGTCGGCGGGGTCGTCGGCGGGGTCGTCGCGCCGCCGGGCTCGACCACCGTCGTGCCGCGCGCCAGGTCACCGGCGATGCCGTACGTCCGGCCGCCGAAGGTCACCGTCCAGTTCGACGGGGTGGAGGTCGGCAGGTAGTAGACGAAGTCCAGCTCCACCGAGGCCCCCGGGGCCAGCGTCTGCCAGGCCGGCAGCTTCAGCGAGACCCGGTTGTAGTCGCCCTTGAGACCGCCGACGTTGCTGCCCGTGTGGTCGCTGCGGATGACCGTGGTGCCCCAGCCGGACTGGTCCTTGGCGTTGCCCGGCGCCGAGGAGGAGTAGTCGAACTGGAACTCCGTGCCGCCGGGCAGGGTGGCGGTGGTGTTGTTGGTGATCTTCAGCTTCGGGCTGATCGGGTAGTTGGAGTCGCCCAGCGGGAACTGGCCGAACTCGGCGTCCACCTTGATCGCCTCGGCCGGCACGGCGGTCGTGGCGCGCTTGGCGCCGTACGGGGCGGCCGCCTTGAAGGCGTCGTACATCGCCGTGGTGAGCGTGCTGCCCATCTCGTACTGGCCCTTGGCGGCGTTGTAGCCGTAGTCGCCCGCCAGCTCCCAGACCATCGTGCCGCCGATGCCCTTGCTGACCACGTAGTCGGCCTTGGCCTTCACCGACTGCTCGTCCTCCGTGGAGAGGAAGACCTTCTTCTGGTCGTTCCACAGCCAGGGCGCGACCAGCGTCGCGTCGTACTTGCGGACGTAGGTGCCGGTCAGGGTGGTGGTCGCCGGGAAGCCGTACTTGGTGACGTAGTCGCCGACGACCCCCTTCTCCAGGTTCTTGGCGTGCCACATCGGGTTGGAACCGGCCGGGGCCTCGGCGCCGTTGGCGTCCAGGTCGTGCCAGAGGTTGTCGATGCCGACCGCGCCGTCACCGCACTTGGTCAGGCCCGCGCCCGCCGGGCAGTTGGTGGCCGGGGCCTTGCCCCACAGGCCGTCCGTGCCGCCCTGTACGTTCTTGAACCCGCGGGTGTAGTACGGCAGGCCCATGTTGATCCGGCCGGCCGGCATCGAGCCGCGGAAGTAGTGGTAGGCCCAGTCGGAGTTCAGGTACCCGATGCCGCCGTACTGGGAGGTCGAGTACACGCCCGCGGAGGCCAGTTCGGCGTCCTTGCCGTCGTCGAAGAGCGAGGCGTTGGGGCCGACGTACTCGTTCCAGGCGCCGTGCAGGTCGTAGGACATGATGTTGACGTAGTCCAGGTACTTCTGCATCTGGAACGTCTCCATGCCCCGCAGCAGGTAGCCGGAGGAGGGGGCGGCGACGGAGAGCAGGTAGTGCCTGCCGTCGGCGGCGCCCGCGCGGTCGAGCTTCTCGCGCAGCGACTTCATCAGCGCGGCGTAGCCCTTGACCAGGCCCGCGCGACGGGCGTTGGAGAGCTGCCAGTCCAGCGGATTGCCCGCGTCCTTCATGGTGGTCGGGTACTCGTAGTCGATGTCGACGCCGTTGAACCCGTACTTGCGGATGAAGTCGACGGAGGAGTTCGCGAAGGTGTCGATGCCCGCCTGGTTGACCGAGCCGTCCGCGTTGGTGGCCATGGAGTAGAAGCCGCCGGAGTTCACCCGGTTGCCGTCGTCGCCGAAGTAGCCGCCGGTCTCGGCCCAGCCGCCGACCGAGATCAGCGTCTTGACGTTCGGGTACTGCTTCTTGAACTTGGTGAGCTGGTTGAAGTGGCCCTTGTAGGGGAGCGAGGGGTCCATCTCCGCGCCCGCGACGCCCGGCCAGGTCATCCCGGTGGCCGCGTTGTTCGCCCCGTCGGCGCCGACCGAGAGCTTGTTGTCGGAACCGACGTGGCCGAAGGCGTAGTTGAGGTGGGTGACCTTGTCCCACGGGATGTTGTTGGCCAGGTAGGCGGGGGCGCCGTCCTTGCCGGTGCGCCAGCCCGTGAAGTAGCCGATGACCCGTCGCTGGTGGTCGGGGCCCATCTTCTCGCGGCCCGCCGCGTCGTAGACCGAGCAGTAGGGGACGTCGACGCCCGCGGTCCTGTACAGCCCGTCGGGCCGACAGCTCTCGTTGTCGGCGGCGTGGGAGACGCCCGCGGAGAGGCCGCCGACGAGGAGTCCTGCGAGGGCGGCACCGGACGCGAGCAGTGTGGTCCTGGTGCGCGTGGGGGACAGCATTGTGCCTCCTGGGGAGGGGAGGTGAACGGACACGACGTGCGGGAAAGTGGCGCTGGTCGGCCCGTGACGTGCGCACATCGGCGGGCTGTCTCCCGGGGAAGATGAAGGGAACGTTAAGAGGACTAGACCACCCCGTCAATAGGTCTGGACCAAAGCCGAACCCTCGGAATCGCGCGCCCCCAACGCGGCCGAACGTGTGAGCCAGGCCACAAGCGCGTGCGCGCATGGCTTCGGATCACCCGTGGCACACTGGCCCTAGTACCAGTAGCAGCGCACTCCGGGGTCGGTGCAATTCCGAACCGGCGGTTACAGTCCGCGACCCGTCCGCATCCAGCGGCCGGTTGACCAGGTGAAATTCCTGGACCGACGGTTAAAGTCCGGATGGGAGGCAGTGCGCGGCGGGCCAGTCACCGGTACGCCGCCGTCGGCGGTTCGTCGGCGTAACCCCCAGGGGATACGTCTCGGACGGACCGGAATCCCGGCTCCGGCGTCCCCGCGTGTGCTACCCGCTTCATCTGTCGTATCCCGACAGGCCCCGGAGTCCGTGCCCGATGAGGCAGGAGGACCCGGTGGCGCACCACGCCGACGCGAACGACACGCACGCCATGCGGCGGGCCATCGAGCTGGCCGCGCGCGGTCTCGGTTTCACCAGCCCCAACCCGGCCGTCGGCTGCGTCATCGCCGACGCCGCGGGCCGGATCGTCGGCGAGGGCTGGCACGAGCGGGCCGGCGGCCCGCACGCCGAGGTCCGCGCCCTGCGCGCCGCCGGCGACGCCGCCCGCGGCGCCACCGCCTACGTCACCCTCGAACCCTGCAACCACACCGGCCGTACGGGCCCCTGTGCCCGGGCCCTCATCGACGCCGGGATCACCCGCGTCCGCTACGCCGTCCCCGACCCGAACCCGCAGGCCAGCGGCGGCGCCGCCACCCTGCGCGGCGCCGGGGTCGAGGTCACGGGCGGGCTGCTGCGGGCCGAGGCGGAGGCGGGCAACGAAGCCTGGCTGACCTCCGTCCGCCTGGGCCGCCCCTTCGTCCTGTGGAAGTACGCCGCCACCCTGGACGGCCGGGTCGCCGCCGCCGACGGCACCAGCCGCTGGATCAGCGGCTCCGCGTCCCGCGCCGACGTCCACCGGCTGCGCGCCGAGGCCGACGCGGTCGTCGTCGGCTCGGGCACCCTGCGCGCCGACGACCCGCACCTCGCGGTCCGCGGTGTCGAGGGCGCCCGCCAGCCCCTGCGCGTGGTCCTCGACACCCGCGCCGGCATCCGGCCCGCCGCCCGCGTCCTCGATGACGCGGCCCCCACCCTGGTGGCCGTCGCCGAGGACGCCGACACCGGTCACCTGGCGGGCGTCGACGTGGTCCGGCTGCCCCGCGAGGGCTCCGGGCTCTCCGTGGACGCGCTGCTCGCCGAACTGTCCGCCCGCGGGGTGCGCTCCGTCCTCGTCGAGGGCGGCCCCACCCTGGCCGGCGCCTTCGTGGCCGCGGGAGCCGTCGACAAGATCGTCGGCTACCTGGCCCCCGTCCTCCTCGGCGCGGGCCCCAACGCCCTCGCCGACGCCGGGATCACGACCCTCACCCGGGCCCTGCGCCTGGAGATCACCGAGGTGCTCCGCCTCGGTCCCGATCTGCGCGTCACCGCCGTCCCCGCGGCCGCCGCCGTCCCCTCCGCCCCCACCGCCCCCAAGGAGCACTGAGTGTTCACCGGAATCGTCGAAGAACTGGGCGAGGTCACCGCCGTCGAGCAGCTGGCGGAAGCCTCCCGCTTCCGGCTGCGCGGCCCCGTCGTCACCGAAGGTGCCAAGCACGGCGACTCGATCGCCGTCAACGGCGTCTGTCTGACGGTCGTGGAGACCGGGGACGGCGAGTTCACCGCCGACGTCATGCAGGAGACCCTGAACCGCTCCAGCCTGGGCGCCCTCGCCCAGGGCTCCCGGGTCAACCTCGAACGCCCGATGGCCCTCGGCGGCCGCCTCGGCGGACACCTGGTCCAGGGCCACGTCGACGGCACCGGCCGGATCGTGTCCCGGACCCCCTCCGAGCACTGGGAGCTCGTCAAGGTCTCGCTGCCGCCCCGACTGGCCCGCTACGTCGTCGAGAAGGGCTCCATCACGGTCGACGGCGTCAGCCTCACCGTGGTCGACGCCGCCGCCGACCACTTCACCATCAGCCTCATCCCCACCACGCTGAACCTGACCACGCTCGGCATCAAGCAGCCCGGCGACCCGGTCAACCTGGAGGTCGACGTCCTCGCGAAGTACGTCGAGCGCCTCCTGGCCGCCGGAGTCGACCCGCTGACCCCCGCCGGGCAGACCACGAAGGAGACGGACCGGTGAGCGCGCTCTCCTGGCTCAACACCGAGGCCTTCGCGGTCTTCGGGCAGAAGGTCATCTGGTCCGACATGATCGGCAACCTGATGGGCCTGGCCGCCCTCGCCCTCGGCTGGCGCCGCTCCATATGGACCTGGCCCGCCCAGCTCCTCTCCGGCCTGATCCTGGTCGGCGCCTACGCCACCGCCCACCTCGCGGGCGGCGTCGGCAAGCAGCTCCTGGTCATCGCGGTGGCCGGCTGGGGCTGGTACGCCTGGCAGCGCGGCAAGCGGCAGGCCCAGGACGGCTCCATCGCCGTGCGCACCGCCACCTGGACCGAGCGCGGCCTGCTCCTGGCCGGAGCGGCGCTGGGCACCCTCGCCGTCGGCGGCCTCTTCACCCTGGTGCCCTCGCTGTCCTGGAGCCCGTGGGCGGACGCCTACATCTTCGTCGGCACGATCGTCGCGATGGTCGCCCAGGCGCGCGGTCTGGTCGAGTTCTGGTTCGCCTGGCTGCTCGTCGACCTCGTCGGCGTTCCGCTCGCGTTCCAGAGCGGTCTGGTCTTCTCGGGCCTGGTCTACGTCGTGTACTTCGCCCTCGTCCTGTGGGGCGCCCACGACTGGTACCAGCGCTCCCGCACCACCGACGCCCCGGCCATGGAAGGAGCAACGGCATGATCCTCAAGCCCGTGCCCGACGAGAGCGGCACCGACCCCGGGCCCTTCCTGCTCGACCCCGTCGAGCAGGCCGTCCGCGACATCGCGGCGGGCCGGCCGGTCGTCGTCGTGGACGACGAGAACCGGGAAAACGAGGGCGACCTCGTCATCGCGGCCGAAATGGCCACCCCCGAGATCATCGCGTTCATGATGAGCGAGTGCCGCGGCCTGATCTGCGCCCCCATGGAGGGTCCGGAACTGGACCGCCTGGAACTGCCGCAGATGGTCACGCACAACACCGAGTCGATGCAGACCGCCTTCACCGTCTCCGTCGACGCGAGCGGCGCCCACGGCGTCACCACCGGCATCTCCGCCGCCGACCGCGCCACCACCCTGCGGCTGCTGGCCGACGGCGCGAGCACCGCGGGGGACTTCGTCCGCCCCGGGCACGTCTTCCCGCTGCGCGCCAAGCCCGGCGGCGTCCTGGTCCGCAACGGCCACACCGAGGCCGCCGTCGACCTCGCCCGCCTCGCGGGCCTGCGCCCGGCGGGCGCCATCGTCGAGATCGCCGGTGAGGACGGGGTCATGCTCCGGCTGCCGGAGCTGATCCCCTTCGCCCGCAAGCACGGCCTGACGATCATCTCCATCGAGGACCTGATCGCCTACCGCCGCTCCGCCGAGCCGACCGTGCGCCGCGAGGCCGAGGTCAGCCTGCCGACCTCCTTCGGGCACTTCACGGCGTACGGCTACCGCTCCACGGTCGACGGGGTCGAGCACATCGCCCTGGTCCACGGCGACATCGGGGACGGCCGCGACGTCCTGGCCCGGATGCACTCCGAATGCCTGACCGGCGACATCTTCGCCTCCCAGCGCTGCGACTGCGGCCCCCAGCTGCACGCCTCCATGGAGCGCATCAAGGCCGAGGGCCGCGGGATCGTCGTCTACCTGCGCGGTCACGAGGGCCGTGGCATCGGCCTGCTGGCCAAGCTGCGCGCCTACGAACTCCAGGAGCGCGGCCGCGACACCCTGGACGCCAACCTGGAGCTGGGCCTGCCCGCGGACGCCCGCGACTACGGCGCGGGCGCCCAGATCCTCGCCGACCTCGGGGTCCGCAGCACCCGCCTGATGACGAACAACCCCCACAAGGCCGAGGCCCTGGTCCGCCACGGCATCGAGGTCGTCAGCCGGGAGGCCATGCCGACCGAGACGGGCGAGCACAACCTGCGGTACCTGCGCACCAAGCGGGACCGGATGGGGCACGACCTGCCCTGGCTCGAAGGCGCCGTGTCCGTCTCGGCCTGCGGCAACCAGTAGCCGGCGCCACCCGGCGCCGGCGACACCCGTACCACCTGACCCACCCACCGACCCACCCACCGACCGAAGAACCGAGAAACCGAGGAGAGCCGTGAGCGGCAAGGGCGCACCCGAACTGAGTGTCAAGAACTGCGGAGACCTCCGGGTGGCCGTGATCGCGGCCCAGTGGCACGAGAAGGTCATGGACGGCCTCGTCGACGGCGCCCTGCGCGCCCTGCACGAGCTGGGCATCGACGAGCCCACCCTGCTGCGCGTCCCGGGCAGCTTCGAACTGCCGGTGGTGGCGAAGGTCCTCGCCGGGCGCGGCTACGATGCCATCGTCGCCCTGGGAGTGGTCATCCGCGGCGGCACCCCCCACTTCGAGTACGTGTGCCAGGGCGTCACCCAGGGCCTGGTGCAGGTATCGCTCGACACCGGAGTCCCCGTCGGCTTCGGCGTACTGACCTGCGACACGGACGAGCAGGCGCTGGACCGCGCCGGGCTCGAAGGGTCGAACGAGGACAAGGGGCACGAAGCGGTCACCGCCGCCGTCTCCACCGCCATGACCCTGCGCACCGTCAGCGAACCCTGGCGCTAACCGGCAGGGGCGGACCCTTTATTCTGAGGACCATCATGGCGAACAAACCCCCCAAGACCTTCGAAGAGCTCTTCACCGAGCTCCAGCTCAAGGCCGCCAACGGCGACCCGAGCACCTCCCGCACGGCCGAGCTGGTCGGCAAGGGAGTCCATGCCATCGGCAAGAAGGTCGTCGAGGAGGCCGCCGAAGTCTGGATGGCAGCCGAGTACGAGGGCAAGGAAGCCGCCGCCGAGGAGATCTCCCAGCTGCTCTACCACGTCCAGGTGATGATGGTGGCGCGCGGGATCTCCCTCGACGACGTCTACGCCCACCTCTGAGCCGACGAGCCGCCGGGCGGGCCCGGGGCGCCGCACGCACCCAACCTTTCGCACCTACGCACCCAAGGAAGACCCATGCTGCGCATCGCCGTCCCCAACAAGGGTTCCCTCTCCGGACCGGCGTCGGCGATGCTCCATGAGGCCGGCTACCGGATGCGCAAGGAGTCCAAGGAGCTCGTGGTCGTCGACCCCGAGAACGAGGTGGAGTTCTTCTACCTCCGCCCCAAGGACATCGCGATCTACGTGTCCTCCGGCAGGCTCGACATCGGCATCACCGGCCGCGACCTGCTGCTCGACTCCGGCGCCAGCGCCGAGGAGATCCTGCCGCTGAACTTCGGCCGGTCCACCTTCCGCTACGCCACCATCCCCGGCACGGCGAAGGGCCCCGAGGACTTCACCGGGATGACGATCGCGACCTCGTATGAGGGAATCGTCGCCAAGCACCTCGCCGACCACGGCATCGACGCCTCCGTCGTGCACCTCGACGGCGCGGTCGAGACCGCCATCCAGCTCGGCGTCGCCCAGATCATCGCGGACGTCGTCGAGACCGGCACCAGCCTGCGCAACGCGGGCCTGGAGGTCATCGGCGAGCCGATCCTGACCTCCGAGGCCGTGGTCGTCCGCGGCAGCGCCAGCGACCCCGACGACCCGCGCGCCCAGCAGTTCCTGCGCCGGCTCCAGGGCGTCCTGGTGGCCCGCAGCTACGTGATGATGGACTACGACTGCCGCGCCGAGCACCTGGAGCGCGCGGTGGCCCTCACGCCGGGCCTGGAGTCGCCGACGGTCTCCCCGCTGCACAACGAGGGCTGGGTCGCCGTCCGGGCCATGGTCCCGGCCAAGGAGGCCCAGCGGATCATGGACGACCTGTACGAGCTGGGCGCGCGCGCGATCCTCACCACCTCGATCCACGCGTGCCGGCTCTGATCCGCCCGGTCGTCCGCCGGCCCCTCCCTGCGCCCCACGTCCTTTCGTAGAACCGAGCACCCCATGAGCGAGTCCGCCGCCAAGCCCGCACCGCCCGCCCTGCCGGTCACCTTCCGGCCGACCCGCACCCGGGTGATCCTGCTGGGCGTCGGACTCGTCATGTTCGCCACCATTTCGGCGATCGGACTGCTCCTGGAGAACCTCGGCGGCGGCGAGCGGCTCAGCTTCGTCATCACCGCGGCCCTCTTCGCCTCCGTCCTCGTCCTGCTCAGCCGCCCCAAGGTGGTCGCGGACGAGACCGGCGTCACCGTCGTGAACCTCACCACCACCCGGCGGCTGGAATGGGCGCAGATCCTGCGCGTCAACCTCCGTCCGGGCGACCCCTGGGTGTTCCTCGACCTCAACGACGGCACCAGCCTGCCCGCCCTCGGGATCCAGCCCGGAGTGGCCAAGGAGCAGGCGATCAGCGACGCCCGCGCGCTGCGCGCGCTGGCCGAGAACCACGGCAGCGGACCACTCGGACGCTGAGTCCCATTGCGGCCTGGATCTCTTTGACTACCCTGGTGGCGGGGCGCACGCACGCGCCCTCCCACCGGCCCCGGGACAACGCGGCCCGTGGGTACCTGCGACTTGAGGAGTGACTCCCTCCAGCAATGGACGGATCGTCCGGTAGTACCCGCGCCGCCCTCCCCCCGGAGGCGGCGGCATGACCACCCCGCTACTCCTGCTCGTGGCGGCCTTCGCCCTGATCCTCGCCAACGGTTTCTTCGTGGCTGCCGAATTCGGCCTCGTCACGGTGGAGAGACCCGAGGCCGAACGCGCCGCCGCCGACGGCGACAAACGCGCCCGTACGGTCGTCAAGGCCCTGCGGGAGCTGTCGTTCCAGCTTTCCGGAACCCAGCTCGGCATCACCCTCACCTCCCTCGTGGTCGGCATGCTCGCCGAGCCCGCCCTCGCCGGGCTGCTCACCGGGCCGCTCAGCGCGACCGGACTGCCCCGCGGGGCGGTCACCGGGATCGCCGTCCTCGCCGGCATGCTGATCGCCTCCGCGGTCCAGATGGTCGTCGGAGAGCTGGTCCCGAAGAACTGGGCGGTCTCCCGGCCGCTCCAGGTGGCCCGGATCGTGGCCGGTCCCCAGGACGTCTTCTCCCGCGCCTTCCGGCCGGTCATCGCCGGCCTCAACGCCGTCGCCAACCGGCTCGTGCGGGCGCTGGGCGTGGAACCGGCCGACGAGATGGCCTCCGCCCGCACCCCGGGCGAACTGGTCTCCCTGGTCCGCCATTCGGCCCAGGCCGGCGCCCTGGAACAGGACACCGCCGACCTCTTCGTCCGGACCCTCTCCCTCGGTGAACTGACCGCCCAGCACGTCATGACCCCCCGGGTGAAGGTCAGCGCCCTCCAGCACACCGCCACGGCGGCCGACGTGCTCAACCTGACCCGGGCCACCGGCCTGTCCCGCTTCCCGGTCTACCGCGAGCGGATCGACGAGGTCACCGGCGTGGTCCACCTCAAGGACGCCCTCGCCGTGCCCGAGTCCGAGCGCGCCCGCACCACCGTGGGCCGGATCTGCGTCGCCCCGCTGCTGGTGCCCGGCTCCCTGCCGGTGCAGCCGCTGCTGGAACGGCTGCGCAGCGAGCAGCCGATGGCCGTCGTGGTCGACGAGTACGGCGGCACCGCCGGAGTCGTGACCCTGGAGGACATCGTGGAGGAACTCGTCGGCGAGGTCCGCGACGAGCACGACCTCGCCGAGGACGACGGCCCCGAGCTGGCCGCCGTGCCCGCCGAGGACGGCCGCCCCTCGTGGGAGGCCGACGGCAGCTGCCGGGTGCACGCCCTGCGCCGGATAGGCCTCGACGTGCCCGAGGGGCCCTACGAGACCGTCGCCGGCCTGGTCGCCGATCTGCTCGGCCGGATCCCCGCCCCCGGGGACCTGGCCGAACTGCCCGGCTGGAAGCTCTCCGTCCGCCAGGTCGGCCGCTACCGCGCCGAACGGGTCCGCCTGGTCCGTACGGCCGACAGCGCCCCCGGGTCGGACGCCGAGCCCGGGTCCGAGGTCTCCGGCGCCCGTACGGCCGCCGGTGGCTCCGGCGAAGAAGGCAACGACGGCAGCGACGGCGGCGGCGCCGACGGGCGGCGTGAAATGGCGGTCATGCGATGAACGCGCTCCAACTGCTCTTCGCCCTGCTCCTCGTCCTGGCCAACGGCTTCTTCGTCGGCGCCGAGTTCGCGCTCGTCTCCGTCCGCCGCAGCCAGATCGAGCCCCTCGCGGCCTCCTCCAAGCGGGCCCGCCAGGTGCTGCACGGCCTGGAGAACCTGCCCCGCATGATGGCCGCGGCCCAGTTCGGCATCACCGTCTGCTCCCTCACCCTGGGAGCGGTCGCCGAACCCACCGTGGCCCGGCTCCTGGAGCCGCTCTTCGAGGCCGCGCGGGTCCCGCACGGCCTGGTCCACCCCCTCGGGTACGCCTTCGCGCTGGCCGCGGTGGTCTTCCTGCACCTGGTCATCGGCGAGATGGTCCCCAAGAACCTCGCCATGGCCGCCCCCGAGAAGACCGCCCTGTGGTTCAGCCCCGGCCTGGTGGCCTTCGCCCGCGTCTGCGGGCCGGTCACCACGGCGCTCGGCGCCTGCGCGACCCTGGTGCTGCGCCTGTTCAAGGTGGAGCCCAAGGACGAGGTCGAGGCCGTCTACACCCGCGCCCAGCTCGGCCGGCTCGTCGAGGACTCCCGGCAGGCCGGACTCCTCGCCCCGGGCGAGCAGGAGCGTCTGGAGGACGCCCTGGAACTGGGCAGCCGCCCGGTCACCGATGTCCTCCTCGCCCGCGACCGGCTGGTGACGGTCACCCCCTCGGTGACCCCGCGCCAGATCGAGCAGCTGACCGTGCGCACCGGCTACTCGCGCTTCCCGGTCCGCTCCGACAGCGGCACCTTCATGGGCTACGTCCACGTGAAGGACGTCCTGGACCTGGAACCCAGGGAAGGGGCCGTGCCCCAGCGGGTCTGGCGGCGGATGACCACGCTGTCCTCCACGCTCCCGCTGGACGACGCGCTGAGCGTCATGCGGCGCGACGCCACCCATCTGGCGCAGGTCGCGGACCCCGCCGGGCGCGTGCTCGGTCTGGTCGCGCTGGAGGACGTACTGGAGAAACTGGTCGGCGAGGTGCGCGACCCCGCGCACCGCACGACCACCCCGCCGGCCCGGCGCCCCGAACGGGCGCTGACCCCCTGACGGGTGAAGGCCCCCGGCCCGCCGCTCCTCCTACAGGGAGGGCGGCGGGTCCGGGCGGCCCCGGTCCTGCGGGCCGCGGCCCGAGAGCACCTCGCCGTACGCCTGCATCAGGTCCGCCAGCCGCAGCGTGGAGAGGTCCTCGCGGGAGGGCGTCAGCGCGTAGCCGGCGAGGCGCAGGTCCCGGTAGGCGCAGCTCTTCTCGTAGAGGGTGCGCAGGAACCGGCCGTTGCCCAGCTCGTCGATCCAGCCCTGCTCCACCACGTGCCCGCTGATGCTGCGCAGCTCCTCCAGGGCCTCCTCGTCCCAATGGTCCCCGTTCGCGTCCGCCAGGACCCCGCCGATCGCGGTCAGTTCCGGCGGCCGGTAGCTCGGGAAGTCCACCCGGGTGGTGAACCGCGAGGACAGTCCCGGGTTCGTCGCGAGCAGCCGGTCCATGCCGGCCGGATAGCCGGCCAGGATCACCACCAGGTGGTCCCGGTTGTCCTCGGCCCGCTTGAGGAGCACCTGGAGCGCCTCGTCCCCGTACGCGTCGCCCTTGCTGTAGCCCGAGTTGGACAGGCTGTACGCCTCGTCCACGAAGAGGACCCCGCCGATCGCCGAGTCGATCAGCTCGTTGGCCTTCACGGCCGTCTGGCCGAGGAACTCGCCCACCAGGTCCGCCCGCTGGGCTTCCACCAGGTGGTCGCCGCCGAGCAGCCCGAGGGCGTAGAACACCCGGCCCAGGATCCGGGCCACGGTCGTCTTGCCCGTCCCGGAGGGACCCGAGAAGACGAAGTGCCGTTTCGGCGGCTGGACCGGAAGCCCCTGGCCGGCCCGTAACCGTGCCATGTGCAACTGCGCCGAGAGCGCCTTGACCTGCCGCTTGACCGGCTCCAGGCCCACCATCCGCTCCAGCTCGGCGAGCGCCTCGGCGAGCAGCGCCGGATCGGCCGGTCCGGCGGGCAAGCCCGGCGGCCCGGCCTGCGGCGGTAGGCCGGTCCGGTGCCGTACGCCGTCGGGGCGCCCGGCGGCGTCGGGTCCCGGGCCCACCGGCGCGTTCCCCGCGCCCGCACCCGCGCCGGGGGCGAAGCGGGTCTCCGGCGGCTCGCCGCAGAGCAGCGGGTCGGCCTCGGCCTGCCCGTCCGCCGCGATGTCCGTCCCGAGCCCGCCGCCCAGCGCCACGGCGGCGAAGTCCCCGTCGGCCGCGGCGATCCCGTACTCCTCGCCGCCGCCCAGCCCGTCCAGGCCGTCGTTCTCGGAGATCGCGGTCAGCCGGGCCGCGGTGTCCATGAACGCCGGGTCGACCCGGTGCACCGCCCGGTAGAGCGGCAGCGCGGCCGCGCTGCGCCCGGTGCCCTCGTGCGCCCGCGCCAGCCAGTACCGCAGCTCCTTGCGCTGCGGCTGCTCGCTGCGGCAGCGCATCAGCGCCGCCGACAGCATCGGCTCCGCCTGCCCGTACATTTCGAGGCGGACCCGTGCCATCCCGCCGAACAGGCCCGCCTCGATGCCGAGCAGCGGATCGTCCACGAGCGGCTCGGTGTGCCGCACCAACTGCTCCCAGTCCTTGACCAGATAGGCGCGGCAGGCGTGCAGGAAGCGCACCTGCGGGTCGGTGTCGACCGGCGGCAGCGCCGCCAGCGCCCGGTCCAGCTCGGGCACGTGCCGGCCGTCCAGCCAGTGCGAGGCGTGCGCCAGCAGCAGATCGCGTTTGCTCTCCAGTACCGGCTGGACCCACCAGCCCAGCCAGTACCAGGAGTTGAGCGTGCGCCGGTGCCGCGCGCGCTGTTCCCCGAAGCGGTCCCGGTGGGCGTGCATGCGCAGCAGCGCGTTGGTGGTGTCCACCCGCAGTGCGTGCAGCCCGAGCCAGGCGTCGGCCATCGAGGGGTCGAGCAGTACGGCCGCCCGGAACTCCTCCTCGGCCTGCGGATAGGCGCCCATGGTGCAGGCGTCCACTCCGCGCAGCCAGGCGAGTTCGGCCGGCTCGTAGGCGCTGCCCGGCATGCCGAAGTCCATCACATCCCCCACAAGCCTGCCCCCGTGGTGCGCGGCAACACCCGTGTTGTACACGCGAGTTGTCCCCTGCGCCGATGAAATCAGGGTGGCATCGTACCTGCGGTCCCCCGCCATACGTAGGGTGCGGCGGACACCCGTCGGAGGTACACCCGGGGCGCACGCGTTCACGGAGAGTGAAGAGGCGTGCGGGGGCAGGTGTCCTGGAGGGCCGCCGGGGAGGTTCCGGGGGCAGAGCGGAGCCCCCGGTCACGGGGGAACAACCGGGGGCTCCGCGTCAGGGGCGGCCCTGAAAAACCGCACATTCAGAACGTAAGGCCGCCGCGGGCCGCGGTCAAGCGGCCCCCGGACGGCGCCCGGGCAGGGGTGGCGGCCGCCGGACGGGGCTCGGGTCAGGACCGAGGAAATTCGTCACTCGGGGTGACGGAGCGGGCTCGCGGGGCGGTCGCATCCGCCCCGGAAGACCACTCGTATCCCGTACCGCTCTGCCGCACCAGCGTGTCCGCGAAGGGGCGCGAAGGGTCGTCCGCGAAGTGCGCGCGCTCCGCGCGCTCCCATCCGTCCCAGAAGAGTGACAGTTCGCGCCCGTCCCGGTTCCGCCCGCGCCCCCAGGACTGCTCCCGGGGCATTTCCATCCACACCAGGCGCGCCAGGCACGGGCGCAGCGCCCGGCGGCCCGCGCCGACGCCCTCGACGAGCAGCACGGGAGCCGGTTCCAGCACCCGGTCGGGCCCGAAGCGGCGCGCCACCCAGTCGTACGGCGCCCAGCGCGCCGCCCGCCCGGCCGCCAGGGGGTCGAGCACCTGGGTGCGCAGCCGCTCCGTCCAGTCGAACAGCTCCTCGTGTGTGGCGATGTCGTCGAGGTGCAGGACGGGGGCGCCGCCCAGGGCCCCGGCCAGCCGCGCGGCGAAGGTGCTCTTGCCGGAGCCCGCGTGGCCGTCAATGCCGATCACCCGTACGGGGCCCAGCGACGGCGCCGCGCTGACGAGTTCCCGGGCGAGCGCGTCGAGCGGCGCGGCCCCGGCGGGGGACGCGTGCGAGGCGGGCGGGCCGGACGGGACGGATGGTTCCACCCGGCCAGCCTACGGCGGCGCACGACACGGCCCGCCGCATGGCCCCGGCCGCCCGCGAGCTGGGAGGGTGGCGGGGACGCACCGCGGCCCGCACGCTCCGCGCGCCCGGGCCGCGGTGCACCGCCCGTCCTGTCCGCCCCGCTCCGCCCGCCCCGTACGTCGCCCGACCGCACCACTGGGGGTTCCCGCCCATGACCACGCCCACCCCGCGCCGGGCCGTCCTCGCGGCGGCCCTCGCCGCCGCCACGGCCGCCGCCGTCCCCGCCACCCCGTCCGCGGCCGCGCCCGCCCCCAAGGGGGCCGGGGGAGCCCCGGCCCCGGGCAGGGCGGTGGACAACCGGTTCTGGTACGCGTACGGCCACTGGCAGGCGGGGACCCACGAAGGGACCACCGCGGTGACCGGCGCGCGCCCCGGGCTGCGGATGGCCACCCCGGCCGGGCGCACCGAGTACGCCGACCCGCACACCGGGAAGAAGATCACCTGGGAGTACGCGACCTGGACCTCGCCCGCGCACCGCCCGGCCGTGCCCGCCACCGAGGTCATCGCGTCGTGGAACGCCCGTACGCCCGCCGGGACCTGGCTCCAGGCCGAGCTGCGCGCCACCTATACCAACGGGGTCACCGGCCCCTGGTACGTGATGGGCCGCTGGGCCTCCGGCGACGGCGACATCCGGCGCACCTCGGTGGACGGGCAGAGCGACGGCACCTCCACCGTCTGGACCGACACCCTGGCCCTCGACGGCTCCGCGAGCGCGGGCGGCCTGCGGATCCGGGAGTGGCGGCTGCGGCTGACCCTCCACCGCCGCCCCGGCGCCCCGCTCGGCCCGGAAGTCTGGCTGGCCGGCGCGATGGCCTCGGACGTCCCCGACCGGTTCACCGTGCCCGCCTCCGTGCCCGGGACGGCCCGCGAGCTCGCCGTCCCGCGCTACTCGCAGGAGATCCACGTCGGCCAGTACCCCGAGTACGACAACGGCGGCGAGGCGTGGTGCAGCCCCACCTCCTCGCAGATGGTCGTCGAGTACTGGGGGCGCGGGCCCGGCGCCGCCGACCTGGCCTGGGTCAGGAAGGAGTACGCCGACCCGCAGGTCTGCCACGCGGCCCGCGGCACCTACGACGCGGCCTACAAGGGCTGCGGCAACTGGCCATTCAACGCCGCCTACGCCGCCACCTACCGCGACCTGGCGGCCGTGGTGACCCGGCTGGGCTCGCTCACCGACGTCGAGACCCTGATCGCGGCGGGCATCCCCGTGATCACCTCCCAGTCCTTCCGCGAAGGGGAACTGACCGGTGCGGGCTACGGCACGGCGGGCCACCTCATGACGGTGACCGGCTTCACGCCCGCCGGGGACGTCGTCGCCAACGACCCCAACTCACCGGACGACCCGTCCGTGCGCCGCGTCTACCGGCGCCGCGAATGGGAGAACGTATGGCTGCGCACCAAGCGCTACCACGCCTCCGGCAAGGTCGTCTCCGCGAGCGGCGGTGTCTGCTACCTCTACGCGCCGTGCCGCCCGAGCGTCACGCAGGCGCGCGCCCTGCGCGCGGTCGGCGTGCTCTGAGGAAAGGCCGCCGGGGCGGTTTCCGCTCCGTACCAGCGGGAAGAAACCGGGCTAAAGGGTACATAAAGGCTCCCGTAGGAGGCGGCCCGCCATGACCACCCACCCCAACATCGAAATGCACCCCGACCTCGCCGAGATGCGCACCCGCTTCGAGCGGGTCACCGCCACCCCCCGCGCGCAGGCCGTCGAAGCCCTCGCCCTCATCACCGGTCTGTACATCGCGGCCTCGCCCTGGATCGTGGGCTTCAACGTCCTGTCGTCCTTGGCGATCACGAACCTGATCGCGGGCCTGGCCTACTGCCTGTGCATGGGCGGCCTCGGTTCCGCCTACGAGCGCACGCACGCGATGGCCTGGACGGCCGTCGGCATCGCGGCCTGGACGATCGTCGCCCCCTGGGTGGTCGTCGGCGAGGTCGACACCACCCGCACCGTGGTCAGCAACTGCATCGCGGGCGCCGTCGCCCTGCTGCTGGCGCTCGCCATGGCCGGCATGGCCGGACGGGAACGCGCCGCCGGACGGGAGCGCGCCGGACGCGCCCTGCGCACCGGCTGACCCGGTCCGCCGCCCGCAGACCCGGGTCCCGGCCGCACGGGCGGCCGGGGCCCGTGCGTGACGTCCGCCACCCGTGACGCTCGTCTCTACCGCGAAGACGGTAAACGCTGTCACATTGGACGCATGACCGCACATACCGCCGCACTGACCGTCCGGGTCCGCGACCTCGTCCGCACCGGGGGCCCGAAGGGCGACTCGGCCTGGCTGGAGCACGTGCTCGGCTGGACCCTGGTCGTCGCCATCGCGATGCTCGTCACCCAGATCGGCTGGCTCTGACCGCTGCTCCGGCACCCTCCCGGGCCCGCCGCGGCACTTTTACAACACGCCCCGGTCACCGGCCTCCAGCCGGAGCCCGTCGGTGACGATCAGGTCCGCGGTGACCAGGGCCTGTTCGGCGCTGACGTCGGTCATGAAGACGAAGGGCGGGATGACCGGCGGCGCGGGCAGCCCCTCGGGCGTGAAGGTGACGCACAGCAGCCCCTCGATGCAGCCGCTGAACCTGGTGAGGTACAAGGTCACGTCGCCGCTCAGGTCCAGCGTCCTGGCTGCGAGCCCGTACTCCTCCCCGCCGTCCCGGGTCCGCAGCCGGTAGTCGAAGAGCTTGGCGGCCCGCATCCGCAGCACCAGCACCTTCAGGGGCCCGCCGGCCGTGGGCACCCGGGTGACCCCGGCGAGGGTGAACCCCTGGGGGGCGAAGAGCGAGGTGGTGACCGTCGGGGGAGTGCGCGGCGCCGTCGGCACCGCGCCGCTCGCCGCGGCCCGGGCCGCGGGCGTCCCGGTCGCCAGCGCGGCCAGCAGGACGACCGGCAGTGCGGCGGCCAGGGTGCGCGCGCCGCCGTTCGGGCCCGGCCGCCGGTAGGGGCTCTCCTCCTGGTGCTCGGGACCGTCCAGCGGGGTCCAGCCGAAGGCCAGTGCGCTGCCCGTGATGCCGAGCAGCATGCCGAGCAGGAACCCGCCCAGGTTGGTCGCGACGAAGGACAGCACCGACAGCAGCAGCGCGTGCACGCTGACGTACAGACGGGCCTGCGGCAGGAACCAGAGGAACAGGCCCGCGGCGATCAGCGCGCCCCCGATCCCGATGGCCGCGATCCCGCCGAGGCCCAGGCTGACCAGGATCGTCAGCGGGGAGAGCGGGACCAGCAGCAGCTCGGTCCCGCCCAGCACCAGCAGCAGTCCGCCCCAGAACGGCCGGGTCCGGCGCCAGACCCGCAGCCGGGCCCGGCGCGCGGACCAGGAGGGCTGCCCGGGGGAGGCTCCGGAAGGGAGCCCTAGAAGCACTGCTTGCCGTCCAGGGCCACGTCCAGCTTGAGCCCCTTGAGCCGGAAGTCGCCGCCGGTCGCCGACCAGGCGTGCGAGCGGACCCCCTTGACCTCGATGTCCCCGGCCTGGAGGCCGAACTTCCCGGCTCCGCCCCTGACCCCGTCCACCCGGTCCAGGGTCGAGGCGTCGCGGCCGATCTCGGCGGTGCCGAACCGGGCGTCGCCGGTCAGGTCCTCGCCGTCGATCACCAGGTGGGTGGCGGTGACGTTCCCGGCGGGTCCGCCCGCGGTCAGTTTGAAGACGACCTTGCCGACCGGGGTGTCGACCACGGCGGACTGGCAGATGTCGGCGAGCGTCGCCTCCCCGATGCCGAGCAGGGCGACCGGGTGTCCCGCGCCGTCGACGGAGCGGTCCGTCTGGACGTAGGAGGCCAGGCCCTTGCTGCTGAGGTTGGAGGAGGAGACCTGGAAGGCGGTGCCGGAGACGGCGAAGGAGGCGGCGAGCGCGCCCTGGGCCATCACCGTCGCCAGCACGCCGACCGCGACGAACGCGGGCAGCCCGGCGGCGGCCGTCTTCTTCCAGTGGACGCGGCCCTCGGCCGGGTGTCGCTCCGCGGTGCTCGTGGAGGCGGTGCTCGTGGAGGTGGTGCTCTTGGCGGCTTTGCTCATGGCGGTGGGGCCTCCCGTACGTCGTCCGGTGCGCAGGGGAAGTGCGAAGGAGCGGGGCCGAGCAGGTCTGCGATACTGCGGGCATCCTGTGGCAGTTCGAGGCTAGGGCCGAATTTGAATAATAGTCAACAGCGCGGCAAGACCGAGCGATCGCAGGTCCGGCGGGCCGAACTCATAGCGACCGGGCGGAAGTTGTTCGCCGACACCTCGTACGACGCGCTGTCGATGGACGACATCGCCAAGCAGGCCGGGGTCGCCAAGGGGCTGATCTACTACTACTTCACGAGCAAGCGCGGCTACTACCTCGCCATCGTCGAGGACTCCGTGAACGGACTCGTCGCGCGGGCCGGCGGCGACACCGAGCTGCCCGCCGCCGAGCGGGTCCGCCGCACCATCGACGGCTACCTCCACTACGCCGAGCAGCACCGCGCCGCCTACCGCACCATCGTCACCGGCGGCGTCGGCTCCGACGCCGAGGTCCTCGCCCTGCGCGACGCGGTCCGCGCGGAGCTGGTCGCCACCATCGCCGAGGGCGCGTACGGCCACCGGGACCTGCCCCCGCTGGCCCGGCTCGCCCTCGTCGGCTGGCTCTCCGGGGTCGAGGGCACCACCCTCGACTGGATCGGCACCGAAGGCGAACCGGACCGCCCCGGGCGCGCGGAGCTCGGCGCCCTGCTGGTGCGGCAGCTGCGCGCGACCCTGACCGTGATCGAGGAGTTCGTCCCGCAGTGCCCGGCTCCGCCGCCGGAGGCGGAAACCGCCGGGACCGGGTCCGACCTGCGCAAGGATCCCTCGCGCCCGTGACGGGACGCCCCTGATCGGGCATACTCGACCCGCCGCAGCCACTGGTCAGGCCCTTCTGTGATCCGGGAGGGCACCATCGGCTGTAAGAGCACCGAGACCCGGCGGCGCGCACCACCCTTTTCGCGCGCCGCCGCCGTGCCCGACCAGGGAGGAGAGCGCCGCCATGATCGACCGCGCCCCGCAGCCGGTGGACCGTCAGCTGCCCACCGAGGAGTCCCGCGACCTGCTCGCGCTCGTGCGCGAGATCGCGCAGCGGGAGATCCGCCCCCGGGCCGCCGAGGAGGAGGACTCCGGCCGCTTCCCCCGCGAGGTGTTCACCCTCCTCTCCGAGGCCGGGCTGCTCGGCCTCCCGTACGCGGGTGAGTTCGGCGGCGGCGAGCAGCCGTACGAGGTCTACCTCCAGGTACTGGAAGAGCTGGCCGCGGCCCGGCTGACCGTCGGCCTCGGCGTCAGCGTGCACTCGCTGGCCTGCCACGGCCTGGCTGGGTACGGCACCAAGGAGCAGCAGGGCGAACACCTGCCCGCGATGCTCGGCGGCGGACTGCTCGGCGCCTACTGCCTCTCCGAGCCGGCCGCCGGCTCCGACGCCGCCTCCCTGACGACGAAGGCCGTCCGCGAGGGCGACCACTGGATACTGACCGGCACCAAGGCGTGGATCACCCACGGCGGGGTCGCCGACTTCTACACGGTCCTCGCGCGCACCGGCGCCCCGGGCCCCAAGGGGATCACCGCCTTCCTCGTACCCGGCGACGCGCCGGGCCTGACCGCGGCCGTCCCCGAGAAGAAGATGGGCATGAAGGGCTCGCCCACCGCCCAGCTGCACTTCGACGGCGTACGGGTGCCCGACACCCGCCGCATCGGCGAGGAGGGCCAGGGCTTCACCATCGCGCTGGCCGCCCTGGACGCGGGCCGCCTCGGCATCGCCGCCTGCGCGATCGGGGTGGCCCAGGCGGCGCTGGACGAGGCCCTCGCGTACGCCCTGGACCGCAAGCAGTTCGGGCACCCCATCGCCGACTTCCAGGGGCTGCGCTTCATGCTGGCCGACATGGCCACCAAGATCGAGGCGGGCCGCGCCCTGTACTTGGCGGCGGCGCGGCTGCGGGACGCGGGCAAGCCGTTCTCCCGGCAGGCGGCCATGGCGAAGCTCTTCTGCACCGACGCGGCCATGGCGGTGACCACCGACGCGGTCCAGGTCCTCGGCGGCTACGGCTACACCGCCGACTTCCCCGTCGAGCGCCTGATGCGCGAGGCCAAGGTGCTGCAGATCGTCGAGGGCACCAACCAGATCCAGCGGATGGTCATCGCCCGCCACCTCGCGGGACCCGAGACGCGCTGAGCCGGGGCCCGTTCCAGGAAGGTCCCGGCCGGACCGCGCCCGCTGGACGGAAAATGCGGGTGCGGCCGGTGGTGGCGCTCTGATAGCCATCGGCCATGGACGACCTTGTGACACATGACCCCGCGACCGGTGACCTGGTGACGGAGCGACTCGTGCTCCACCCGATCACGCCCGCCGAGGCGGAGCGGACGCTCGCCGGGGAGCGGGACGCCGGGGCGGTGTGGGCGCCGGGATACCCGGGGGAGGGCGACCGGGGCGTGCTGCGCCGGTTCCTGCGGACCTGCGCGGACACCGGCGACCCCCGGCCCTTCGGGCCCTACGAGATACGGCTGCGGGACGACGGGTCCGCGGTGGGCGGGGTGGGGTTCCACGGAGCGCCCGACGCGGCCGCCGAGGTGACCGTGGGCTACGGCCTCGTGCCCTCGGCCCGGGGCCGCGGGTACGCCGCCGAGGCGCTGCGCGCGGTGCTGGCCCTGGCCCGCTCCTGGGGCGCCGCGGCCGTGGTGGGCGACGCGGACCTCGGCAACACCGCCTCGCGCCGCGTGATGATCGCCGCAGGCATGCGGCTGACCGGCGAGGACGCGCGGCTGGCGTACTACCGCACCGACTGGGACGCGGACCCCGTCCCCGGGGACCGCCCGCCGCGGGACTGGGAGATCTCCACGGATTCCGCGCGCCTGGACCCCGAGCGGATCCACCGCTGGCTCTCGCAGGACGCGTACTGGGCGCTCGGCCGCTCGCGCGAGAAGCAGGACCTGGCGATCGCGAACTCCCTCAACTTCGGCGCCTACGACCGTGTCGGCGGCCGCCAGCTGGCGTACGCGCGGGTGGTGACCGACCGGGCCACCTTCGCGTGGCTCTGCGACGTCTACGTCGACCCGGCGGCCCGCGGCAGGGGCCTGGGCACCGCGCTGGCCGAAGCCGTCCGCGACCACCTCGCCCCGTACGGGGTGCGCCGCATCATGCTGGCCACCGCCGACGCCCACGGGGTCTACGCCAAGGTCGGCTTCGAGCCGCTGGCGGAACCTGGGAAGTGGATGGCCCTCGGCGCGCAGTAGGTGTGCCCGCTCAGCCGCCGTACAGCGGTCCGCCCGGCCAGACCGGGGAGGTGGCGAGCCGGGACCACTCCGGGTCGCGGCGGCCCGGCAGGGTGCGGCCGTCGTCCGCCCAACGGGCCAGCAGCGCCCGGTAGATGGGTGGGTCCGCCGGGCGATGAACCGATTCTTCGGGACCGGCGGGTGCCGGTCGCCGCCGCCGTCCCGTGGAAGCCTCAAGCGTGGTCATGCACGGCCAACGCGGCACGCGCGGGCGGGGTAACCGGCCCCGCCGTGCGGGTATCCGTTCGAGCCGTCCCCTGGTTCGGGCCCGAGCCGTCCCCTGGCCCGGGCGCCGAGCCGCCCCCGGTCCGGGCGGTCCGGTGACCGGGCGCGCGGCCTTCTGTCAGCGAATGACACGACCCTGGCCCCCGGCGAGGTTTCTGACGTACCGTCATATCCGCCGAGCCGACCCGTGCCCAGGAGGTTTGCCATGCCCGCGGACCGACCCATCGCCCTTGACGAATACCCCATCCACCAGGCCCCGTTGTCCATGAAGTACGTCGCCACCGGCGACCGCAACGCCTACGACCGGTGCATCTTCCACGTCTTCGACCACGCGGGCCGCGCCGTGCTCATCCTCGGCCTCGGCGTCTACCCCAACGCCGGGGTCATCGACGCCTACGCCACCCTGCGCCTCGGCGACGAACTCCTCGCCGTGCGCGCCTCCGACGCCCTCACCGACGACCGGATGAACCTGTCCGTCGGCCCGCTGCGCATCACCGTGGACGTCCCGCTGCGCACGCTCGGCCTGCACTGCGACGCCGATCCCGACGACCCGGACGGCCTCTCGTACGACATCACCTGGACCGCGGCCTTCCCCGCGGTCTGGGAGCCGCACCACGTCCAGCGGCGCGGCGACCGCCTCATGCTGGAGGGCCGCCGCTTCGTGCAGGCGGGCGGGGTGAGCGGCACCATCCGGGCCAAGGGCGAGGAACTGCGCCTCGCCGAAGGCGAATGGACCGGCACCCGGGACCGCAGCTGGGGCGTGCGCCCGATCCCCGGCGAGGACGGCGGCCGCGCGGCCGAGGAGCACCGCCCCGAGGGCTTCCACTGGCTCTGGGTCCCCGTCCGCTTCGAGGACCGCTTCCTCATGGTCATCGTCCAGGAGGACGCCGACGGCCACCGCACCCTGAACGAAGCGGTCCAGGTCTTCCCCGACGCCGCGGGGCGGGGCGACGTACAACTGGGCTGGCCGCAGGCCGACATCCGCTACCGGCCCGGGAGCAGGCACCCTGAGAGCGCCGTCGTCCACCTCACCGATCCGGCCCGCAAACCCCTCGAACTGGGCGTCGAGATCCTGAACTCCTCCCCGCTCGCCGTCGGCGCCGGCTACCCGCCCGCCGCCGACTGGCAGCACGGCACCTGGCAGGGCCGCGGCTGGACCGACCGCCGGGTCTACGACCTCTCCGACCCCGCCGCCCACCCCATGGCCGCCTACGGGGTCACCGACCACTCCGCCCGCTTCACCCTGGAGGGGCGGACCGGCTTCGGCATCTTCGAGCACGGCAGCTTCGGCCGCCACGACCCGAGCGGGTTCACGGACCACGGATCCGTCGCCCCGTAGGAACGCCACGCCCCCAGACGCCCCGGAACCCACAGAGAGAGGTGGCCATGGCCACGGCACCACGTCCCCGCACCTCCACCCGGGAACCCGAGGAACTGGGCCGCCGCCTCGCGGCCTGGCTCGGCGACCGGCTCCCCGGGGCGCGGGTCGTCGACGTCCGCGTCCCCGGCTCCAACGGCATGTCCAGCGAGACCCTGCTCTTCGACATCGACCACCCCGACACCCCGCTGCGGGCCTGCGCGCTGCGCCTGGCCGCCGACCCGGCGGCCTACACCGTCTTCCCCGCCTACGACATGCCCCGCCAGCACCGGGTGATGAGCCTGGTCGCCGAACACACCGACCTGCCCGTCCCGCGCGTGCAGTGGCTGGAATCGGACCCCGGGCCGCTGGGCGCGCCCTTCTTCGTGATGGCCCGGGCCGAGGGCCGGGTGCCGCCCGACGTGATGCCCTACACCTACGAGGGCAACTGGCTGCACGCGGCGAGCGACGCCGAGCGCGCCGCGCTCCAGGAGGAGAGCATCTCCCTGATCGCCCGGCTGCACGACCAATTCCCCGCCAAGGAGGCCGAGTTCCTGCTCCCGGAGGGATCCGGGAGCCCGCTGCGGCGGCACGTCGACGCCCAGCGCGCCTACTACGAGTGGGTGGTCTCGGGACTGGCCCGCTCACCGCTGCTGGAACGGGCCTTCGAGCGGCTGGAGGAGCTGTGGCCCGCCGACGAGGGCCCCGCCGTCCTCAACTGGGGCGACGCCCGCATCGGCAACGTCATCTACGACGGTTTCCGGCCGGCCGCGGTGCTGGACTGGGAGATGGCGGCGTACGCCCCGCGCGAGGTGGACCTCGGGTGGACGGTCTACCTCCACCGGTTCTTCCAGGACCTCACCGTCGGCTTCGGCCAGAGCGGCCTGCCGGACTTCCTGCGCCGGGACGATCTGGAGCGCCGCTACGCGGAACTGACCGGGCACACCCCGCGCGCCATGGACTTCCACACCCTCTACGCGGCCCTGCGGCACGGGATCGTGATGCTGCGGATCGCGTACCGCCAGGCGCACTTCGGCGAGGTCGAGGTTCCGGCCGACCCGGACGGGCTGATCCTGCACCATGCCAGCATCGCCGCCATGGTGCGGGGGACCTACTGGGACCGGGTCTGACCGGAACCCGGCGGACGGGCCGGTCAGGCCGCCTGGACGTGCTGGACCGGACGCGAGCCCGGACCGCCGACGTGCGAGAAGGGCTGCGTCCGCCAGTCCAGCCCCTGGGGGAGCGTCAGGAGCACGATCGGGTCGAGCTCCCGGTCCGCCGCGAGGGCCACGGCGGCCGCCTGCGCCTCGGCGGCGGGCCGTCCCGTACCGGCGCACACGGTGAGGCCGAACGGATTCCACGGGCTCAGGCAGAGCCCGTGCTCGGGCAGGAACTCCTCGTCCGCGACCAGCGCGATCGACTGCCCGCAGTCGGGGCAGACGGCGTGGTGGACGTCGAAGGCCTCCGCGCCCCCCTCGAAGTCGGGGTCGTCGCCGTAGCCGTCGGGGTCGAAGTCGCCGTACCCGCCGTCGGCGCGTTCGTGCGACGCCGGTGCGGTGCGGCCCGCGCGCTTGGTGTTCTGCATGGATGTACTCCCCCTTGGGTGGGCCGGGCGAGACGTTCGGCCACGGCCACAGCAAGCACTTCCCGTCGCGCGGCACGAGTAACCACAACCGCCCCGCGTACGCCTGCATACCCCTGTGGCCTTGGTCACATGCCTGCCGCAGGTGCCACTTGTCCGTGGACACCACTGGGCCTGGAGCACCCCGGGGCAATAGGTTGGGCGGCTATGAGCGCAATGGAGGAGCTGGACCGTCAGATCGTGGATCTGCTCGTGCGGGACGGGCGGATGAGCTACACCGACCTGGGCAAGGCCACGGGACTGTCCACGTCCGCGGTCCACCAGCGAGTACGCCGTCTGGAGCAGCGCGGGGTCATCCGCGGCTACGCGGCCGTGGTCGACCCCGAGGCCGTCGGGCTGCCCCTGACCGCCTTCATCTCGGCGAAGCCGTTCGACCCGAGCGCACCCGACGACATCGCGGACCGGCTCGCCGGGGTCCCCGAGATCGAGGCCTGCCACAGCGTGGCCGGCGACGAGAACTACATCCTCAAGGTCCGGGTGGCCAGCCCGCTGGAGCTGGAGGACCTGCTGGGCCGCGTCCGCGCCCTGGCGCACGTCTCGACCCGCACCACGGTCGTCCTGTCCACCCCCTACGAAGCCAGGCCGCCCCGCGTGTGAACCACCCCGCCGGGACCCCTCCCGGCGGGCCCGCCCGCACCCTGCGTCCGGCGGCGCCCCGCGGACCCGCGAGACTGGTCCCATGACCGACCGCGCCGCCGCCGCTTCCGCCTCCACGCCGCCCGCCGAACTGCCCACCGTCCTGCTCCGCCGGGGCGAGGTGCACAGTCCCGCCGACCCCTTCGCCACCGCGATGGTCGTCGAACGCGGGCACGTCGCCTGGGTGGGTTCCGAAGGCGCCGCCGACGCCTTCGCGCAGGGTGTCGACGAGGTCGTCGACCTGGACGGCGCGCTCGTCACCCCCGCCTTCACCGACGCCCACGTGCACACCACCGCCACCGGCCTCGCGCTCACCGGCCTCGACCTCACCGGCGCGCGCTCGCTGCCGGACGCGCTGGCGCTCGTACGGGCGTACGCCCTGCGGCGGCCCGCCGACCGGGTGCTCCTCGGGCACGGCTGGGACGCGGCCCGCTGGCCCGAACGGCGCGCCCCGCGCCGGGCCGAGCTGGACGAGGCGACCGGCGGCCGCCCGCTCTACCTCAGCCGGGTCGACGTGCACTCGGCCGTGGTCACCACCGCCCTGCTGGAGCTGGTGCCCGCCGTGCGGCACACCGGGGACGAGCCGCTGACCCGCGAGGACCACCACGCCGTGCGCGCCGCCGCGCTCGCCGCCGTCACGCCGGACCAGCGCGCTGAGGCCCAGCGGGCCGCGCTCGACCGCGCCGCCTCCCTCGGCATCGGATCCGTCCACGAATGCGGCGGCCCCGACATCTCCTCGGCCGAGGACTTCCACGACCTGCTGAACCTCGCGCGCGAACGGCCCGGCCCCCGGGTCTTCGGCTACTGGGCCGACCGCGACCTCGACCTGGCCCGCGACCTCGGCGCGGTCGGCGCCGCCGGCGACCTCTTCGTCGACGGCGCCCTCGGTTCGCACACCGCCTGCCTGCACACCCCGTACGCCGACGCCGCCCACACCGGCACCGGCTACCTCGACGCCGCCGAGGTGGCCGCCCACGTGGCCGCCTGCACCGAGGCCGGGCTCCAGGCCGGCTTCCACGCCATCGGGGACGCCGCGCTCACGGCCGTCGTCGACGGCGTCCGCGCGGCGGCCGGGAAGGTCGGCCTCGCCCGCGTGCGCGCCGCCCGCCACCGGGTCGAGCACGCCGAGATGATGACCCCGGCCACCATCGCCGCCTTCGCCGAACTCGGACTCACCGCCTCCGTGCAGCCCGCCTTCGACGCCGCCTGGGGCGGCGAGGAGGGGATGTACGCCGACCGGCTGGGCGCCGAGCGCGCCCGCACGCTGAACCCCTTCGCCGCGATGCTCAAGGCGGGCGTCCCGCTCGCCTTCGGCTCCGACGCCCCGGTCACCCCGCTCGACCCGTGGGGCACCGTCCGGGCGGCCGCCTTCCACCGGACCCCGGAGCACCGCATCTCCGTACGGGCCGCCTTCACCGCCCACACCCGGGGCGGCTGGCGGGCGCTGGGCCGCGACGACGCGGGGGTGCTCGTACCGGGCGCCCCGGCCGACTACACCCTGTGGCGGACGGACGAGCTGGTGGTGCAGGCCCCCGACGACCGGGTCGCGCGCTGGTCCACCGATCCCCGCTCCGGCACGCCCGGGCTGCCCCGGCTGGACCCCGGCGCCGAACTGCCGGTGTGCCTGGCCACCGTCGTCGGCGGCCGGGAGGTATTCGTACGGCCACAGGGGTGATCCGTCCGGCCTCGGTTCGGCAGTGGCGCCCGGACCCGGATAGGTTCGGCCCGGTCCACCACAGGACGACCGTGCCGGACGGATCCGTCTGCTCAGCGCGCCCGCGCCTCGGGGGCGAGGGAAGGTTTCGCCGGACGGGGGTCCCCCCTGCTCCGAAGGAGCTTGGGGGCGGGTGGCCTGATCGGGGCCCCGGGGTCCAGTAGACAACGGTCACGGCGGCCCGCATCCAGCGGGAGCCCGGCCGGCCCGAAGGATCCCGGGCCCCGATTCTCCGCCGCACCCCCGCCGCTGCTCTAAAATCGGTGCGGCGCCCGGGACGGGGACGTAGCGAAATGGGGACTCTGTGAGTGACGGCGGTGAGCGGCGCCACGGGCCGCTCGGCACGGTGCTGGTGATCATTCCGACCTACGACGAGGCGGAGAACATCGGCCCGATCGTCGCCCGCGTCCGCGCGGCGGTTCCCGCGGCGCACGTCCTGGTGGCGGACGACAACAGCCCCGACGGCACCGGAAAGCTCGCCGATCGGCTCGCCGCCGCCGACGACCAGGTGCACGTCCTGCACCGCAAGGGCAAGGAAGGCCTCGGCGCCGCCTACCTGGCGGGCTTCGCCTGGGGCCTGGAGCGCGGCTACGGCGTCCTCGTCGAGATGGACGCCGACGGCTCCCACCAGCCCGAGGAACTGCCCCGGCTGCTCACCGCCCTCACCGGCGCCGACCTGGTCCTCGGCTCGCGCTGGGTGCCCGGCGGCCGGGTGGTCAACTGGCCGCGGCACCGCCTGCTGCTCTCCCGCGGCGGCTCGACGTACTCCCGGCTGCTGCTGGACGTGCCAATCCGCGACGTCACCGGCGGCTACCGGGCGTTCCGTCGGGAGACGCTGGAGGGGCTGGGCCTGGAGCGGGTCGCCTCGGCCGGGTACTGCTTCCAGGTGGACCTGGCCCGGCGGGCGGTCGGTGCGGGCTTCCGGGTGGTGGAGGTGCCCATCACCTTCGTGGAGCGCGAGTTCGGCGACAGCAAGATGAGCCGGGACATCGTGGTGGAGGCGCTGTGGCGGGTGACCCAGTGGGGCGTCGCGGCCCGCGCCGCGAAGCTGGGGTCGAAGGCGTTCCGTCGGTCCTGATCCACGCGTCCTGACCCGGCGGTCCGGCCCGGACCTCCCCTAGGTGATGTCCGGTACCTCCGGTTGAGGCCGCTTTTACGGGACCCCAGGCACACTGGTGGGTATGACGACCGGCGCTCCCACCTCGACTGCTCCCCGGCGGCGCTCGCCCGCCCGTACCTTCGTTCCCCTGGCGGTGGCCGCCTGGCTCATCCTGGAGATCTGGCTGCTCGGCCTGCTCGCGGGCGCGGGCGGCGGCCTCGCCGTGGCCCTGGCGCTCGCGGGCGGCCTGGTGCTCGGCTCGGTGGTCGTGAAGCGGGCCGGACGGCGCGCCTTCGAGACCCTCGCGCAGACCTTCCAGCAGGCCCAGGCCGGGGTGCGGCCGGCCCCGCGGCAACCCGGTTCGGGCAACGGCCTGGTCATGCTCGGCGGACTGCTGCTGATCCTGCCGGGCCTGCTCTCCGACGTGGCCGGGCTGCTCCTGCTGCTGGCGCCCGTCCGCGCCTGGATCGGCCGCCGCGCGACCGGGTCCCTGGAGCGCCGGATGGCCGCGGCTCCGGCAGGGTCCTTCGGCGATGCCTTCCAGCAGGCCCGGATCCACCAGGGCGACGGCATGGTGGTCCAGGGCGAGGTCATCCGCGAGGACGCGGTGCGACGCCCCGGCCCCGGCCCGGACGCCGGGTACCGCCCGCCGCTGGCCCCCTGAGCGACGTACACCGTCCGGCCCCCGCGCGCCCCGCGGCCGGGCCGGACGGCGAAAGACGAGGGCCCCCGCCACACGGAATGTGGCGGGGGCCCTCGTCTTGTGCGTGTCCGGGTGTCAGGCGGACTTGCGGCTGTCCCGCGGATGCACGGCAATGTTCATGGCGCCGGAACGCAGGACCGCCAGCCTCTCGGCCAGCACTTCCTCCAGCTCCTCGCGGGTGCGTCGCTCCATGAGCATGTCCCAGTGCGTTCGCGCAGGCTTGCCCTTCTTCTCCTCGGGCCCGTCGCCGTCCACCAGAAGTGCCATGGCGCCGCACGCCTTGCACTCCCACTCCGGCGGAATTTCGGCCTCAACCGAGAACGGCATCTCAAAGCGATGTCCGTTCTGGCATGCGTACTCCACCGCCTGGCGCGGGGCCAGATCGATGCCGCGGTCCGTCTCGTAGCTGGTAACCACGAGGCGCGTACCGCGGAGAG
The DNA here is from genome assembly GCF_040611795.1 of Streptomyces sp. NPDC006529. Lineage (NCBI taxonomy): Bacteria > Bacillati > Actinomycetota > Actinomycetes > Kitasatosporales > Streptomycetaceae > Streptomyces > Streptomyces sp. NPDC006529. The sequence continues at coordinate 67,976 of NZ_JBEXPB010000022.1, forward strand.
CTCGCTCACTCATGAATCGTGCCTCCCGGGCTTGTCGCCCACAGGACAGGTGTCGCTGTCGTCGTCATCAGGTCAACGTCCGGTCGGCGGTATTGATTCCCGCTCCGGGTGGTGCGTCGCCCGTCGTACCGCCCCTTGTTGTACCCACCAGTGCCCGTTTTGTCACATCTGGCAGCAGATGTCACCCAGCGTCTCTTTTTATCGAGTACGCAGTAACGGTCCGCCTGGCAGGCCAAAGGCGTACACTACCGGCCCTTCGCTTCAACGTCTAAATTTGTTCGGAACTCGTTCGCCAGCTCGGCTGCCCGGCCCACTCAGATCCTCTCGGGAACAGGATTCCCCGCCGCCTCCACCGCGCGCCGCACCGGCACCCGGGCGAGCAGCACGAATCCCAGTGCGAAGAAGACCACCAGCGAGATGATCGCATCGCGATAACTGCCCGTGAGCTGGTACGTCAGGCCGAAGACGAGGGGTCCCACCCAGCTCAGGCCGCGGTCGCTCATCTCGTACGCGGAGAAGTACTCGGCCTCCTTGCCCGCCGGTACGAGGTGCGAGAACAGCGAGCGCGAGAGCGCCTGGCTGCCGCCCAGCACCAGCCCGATCATGGACGCGAGTGCGAAGAACCACACCGGCGTCCGGGCCGGCAGGAAGTACCCGGCGGCCAGGGTGAGCCCCCACGCGGCCAGCGAACCGAGGATCGTCCGCTTGGCGCCATGCGTTCGGGCCAGACGGCCCATCCCCAGCGCGCCGACCACCGCGAGCACCTGGACCAGCAGCACCGCCACGATCAGCGTGGACTGCTCCAGCTCCAGCTCCTCCGAACCGTAGATCGAGGCCTGCGAGATCACCGTCTGCACGCCGTCGTTGTAGACGAGGTACGCGAGCAGGAACGAGAGCGTCAGCGGATACCGCCGCATGTCCTTGAGCGTCGCGATCAGCTGCCGCCAGCCGCTGACCGGCGCACCCGCGCCGGGCTCGCGCACCACCGTCCGGTCCCGCAGCCGGCGCAGCGGGATGATCGCGAAGGCGCCCCACCACAGACCGGCCGACGCCAGGCAGACGCGCACCGCCATGCTCTCGGAGAGGCCGAAGGAGTCGTGGCCCTGGAACAGGACCAGGTTCAGGACGAGGACGAAGGCGCCCGAGGTGTAGCCGAAGGCCCAGCCCCGCGAGGACACCGTGTCCCGCTCGTCCGGGGCGGCGATCTGCGGCAGGTAGGCGTTGTAGAGCACCATCGAGACCGCCAGCGAGGCGTTCGCGACGACCAGCAGCAGCCCGCCCAGCAGATAGCGGTCACCGCCCAGGAAGAACATCCCGGCGGTCGCCGCCGCACCCGTGTACGCCGCCGCCGCGAGCAGCGGCTTCTTGCGGCCGCCGCGGTCCGCGACCGCGCCCACCAGCGGCATGATCAGGACGGCCACGATCACCGAGGCCGACACGGCGTACGCGAAGAACGACCCGGCTCGCACGGGGATCCCCAGCGGGTGCACGTAGCCTTCGGCGTCCGCGGCGGCCTTCGCCACCGCCGTCAGGTACGGCCCGAGGAACACGGTGAGCACGCTGGTCGAGTACACCGAGCAGGCGAAGTCGTAGAAGTACCAGCCGTGCTGCTCCCGCTTGCGCGCGGCGGCCGTCGCCGCGGCCTTCCCGGCGCCGGCCCCGTCGCCTCTACCGCTGCCGCCGTCGCCGTCCCCCGCGCCGGGTTCCGTTTCCGCTGTGGTCCGCGCACTCATCAGTGCCCCCTCGCTGGTCCCCGTACCGCACGGCCCGCCGCGTGCCCCGCAGCGGCGTGCGGGCCTGTCAGGCCCAGGCCCCGCGGCGCTCCAGCACCGTGCGCAAGATGTCGATCCGGTCGGTCATGATGCCATCGACACCCAGGTCCAGAAGAGACTCCATGCGTTCCGGTTCGTTCACGGTCCACACGTGCACCTGGAGCCCCCGCGCGTGCGCGGTCTCCACGAAGCGCCGGTCGACCACGCGGATGCCCGACTGGACCTCCGGAACCTGCGCCGCCACCGCGCCCACGCGCAGCGCCGCAGGGATGGCGTACGAGCGCAGCCGCAGCCCCACCACGCCGCGCACCCCGTACGAGGTGGCCAGCCGGGGCCCCGCCAGCCGCTGCGCCCGGGCCACGCGTCCCTCCGAGAACGAACCGACGCACACCCGGTGCCACGCCCCCGTGCGGGAGATCAGGTCGACCAGGGGCAGGAGCGCGGCCTCGGCCTTGACGTCGATGTTCCAGCGGGCCCGCGGGAACTCCTCCAGCAGCTCCTCGAACAGCGGCAGCGGCTCGCTCCCGGCCACCCGGGCCGCGCGCACCGCGCTCCACGGCAGCGCGCCGATCCGGCCGCGGGCGTCGGTCACCCGGTCCAGGGTCGCGTCGTGGAAGGCGACGAGCCGCCCGTCGGCGGTGGCGTGGACATCGGTCTCGAAGTACCGGTACCCCGCCGCGGCCGCGCGGCGGAAGGCGGCCGCGGTGTTCTCCAGCCCGTCCGCGGCCCCGCCGCGGTGCGCGAAGGGAAGCGGAGCCGGGTGGTCCAGGTAGGGGTGCCGAAGGCGTACGTGGGTCACGGCCGCAGTATGCCCCGGCCGGGGCGCGTCCGCCTCGGGCGGGCCGGGGTGGTGGGCCCGGCGGGTCCCGCGGCCGCCGTGCTGGCCGCCGTGGCCCCCGCCATGGCACCCTGAGCCCGCAGGACCAAGCCAATCCCGGCCGCGGCAGCGCCGCTCCGGGGCCAATCCTTCGGAAGTGGACCGGACAGCATGGCCCAGTGGACCTCCGCGGTGGGCGCCGCACAGCTCGCCCGGCTGATCACCTCCCAGCAGCCGCAGCCCGCGGCGGCGGGCACGCGCAAGCCCCCCGCCTACCGCTCCCTGGCCGACGGGATCCGGCTGCTCGTCCTGGAGGGCCGCGTGCCGGTCGCGGCCCGGCTGCCCGCCGAGCGCGAGCTGGCCGTCTCCCTCTCGCTGAGCCGCACCACGGTCGCCGCCGCCTACGAGGCCCTGCGGGGCGAGGGGTTCCTGGAGTCCCGGCGAGGCGCCGGCAGCTGGACCTCCGTACCGGCCGGGAACCCGCTGCCCGCCCGCGGCCTGGAACCGCTGCCGCCCGAGGCGCTCGGTTCGATGATCGACCTCGGTTGCGCGGCCCTCCCGGCGCCCGAACCCTGGCTGACCAAGGCCGTCCAGGGGGCCCTGGAGGAGCTGCCGCCGTACGCGCACACCCACGGGGACTACCCGGCGGGGCTGCCCGCGCTGCGCCGGATGCTCGCCGACCGCTACACCGAACGCGGCATCCCGACCATGCCCGAGCAGATCATGGTCACCACCGGGGCGATGGGCGCGATCGACGCCATCTGCAGCCTCTTCGCGGGCCGCGGCGAGCGGATCGCGGTGGAATCGCCCTCCTACGCCAACATCCTCCAGCTCATGCGCGCCGCCGGGGTCCGCCTGGTGCCCGTCGCGATGGCGGGCGGGCCCGGCGGCTGGGACATGGCGACCTGGCGCCAGGTGCTCCGTGACGCCGCGCCCCGCCTGGCGTACGTCGTCGCCGACTTCCACAACCCCACCGGCGCGCTGGCCTCCGAGGAGCAGCGCCGCCAGATGGTCGAGGCGGCCCGTTCGGCCGGGACGGTCCTGGTCGTGGACGAGACCATGGCCGAGCTGCGGCTGGACGCGGACCTGGAGATGCCGCGCCCGGTCTGCTCCTTCGACCCCGCCGGCAGCACCGTCGTCACGGTGGGCTCCGCGAGCAAGGCGTTCTGGGCGGGCATGCGGATCGGCTGGGTCCGGGCCGCCCCGGACGTGATCCGCAGCCTGGTCGCCGCCCGTGCGTACGCCGACCTCGGCACCCCCGTGCTGGAGCAGCTCGCGGTGAACTGGCTGATGCGCACGGGGGGCTGGGAGGAGGCGGTGGAGATCCGCCGCACCCAGGCCCGGGAGAACCGGGACGCGCTGGTCGCGGCCGTGCGCCGGGAGCTGCCGGACTGGGAGTTCGTGGTGCCGGGCGGCGGGCTGACGCTGTGGGCCCGCGCGGGCGGGCTGTCCGGGTCCCGGCTGGCCGAGGTGGGGGAGCGGGTCGGCGTCCGGGTGCCCTCGGGCCCGCGGTTCGGGGTCGACGGGGCCTTCGAGGGGTACGTACGGCTGCCGTTCACGGTCGGCGGCCCGCTGGCCGACGAGGCCGCGTCCCGGCTCGCGGCCGCCGCCCGCCTGGTCGGCACGGGCGCGGGGGGCGGCGGGGCGGAACCCCCGCGCACGTTCGTCGCGTAGCACCGGGGCGGCCGCGGCGGGGCGGGCGGGCCCTTCCTGCGGCCGCCCGCCCCTTCACGGTGGCCGGGTCCGCGCGGGGGCCGGGACTTCCCACGGCCGCGCCGGGCCGCGCGCGGCGGCCGGCCCGGCAGGGTGCCCGGGCTTCCTCACGGCGCGTCCGCCGCGACCTCCGGGATCTCCGAGGCGTCGATCGAGGAGCCCTGGGCCGGTGCCCGGTCCGGGCGCGGCGGCTTCGACAGGGTGGCGTGCGCCCGCTCGGGCAGCAGCTCGCGCACGGCCCGGCAGTGCGCCGGGTGCGCCGCGTCGTCGTAGGGGTCCGGGGTCGCCGGCACCTGGAGCCGGTGGACCGGCCCCGAGCCGAGGCGGGCGTAACCGCGCCCGGGCGGGACCTGTGCGGGAGGGGTGGTGTGCGGGGGGACCCCCAGCACCTCGGCGATCTGCTGGATCCCGGCGGGCCCGAGCGCCACCCGGGCCCGGGTGTGCTGCCACACGGCGTCGCCGAGCAGCTCCAGGTGGTCGAACTGCTCGGCCACCACCACCGTGACGTGCACGGCCCGCCCGTGCCGCAGCGGGACCTGGAGCAGCGCCAGCGGATCGGCGCGCCCCTCGGCCGCCGCGAGGTGGCCGAGCACGCTGGGCCGGTCGAGCAGGATCCACAGCGGACGCCGGACGTCCTCGGGCGCGGGCTGTCCCGCCTCGCGGGCCCGGTGCCCGGCGATCAGCCGCCGCTCGGTCTCCCGGGCGGCCCACTCCAGGATCCCGAGCGCCCCGGCGGGCCCGCTCTCCACGGCGAGCACGCCCGCGCGCCCGCAGAGGCAGGCGTACTCGCCGCTGCCGCCGCCCTCCACGACCAGGACGTCGCCGTCGTGCCGCAGCGCCTGCAGGGCGATGGAGCGCAGCAGGGTGGAGGTGCCGCTGCCGGGCTGGCCGACGGCGAGCAGGTGGGGTTCGGTGGAGCGGGGACCGGTCCGCCAGATCACCGGCGGCGCGTCCCGCGTCTCCTCGCCGTCGGCCACCGGCAGGGTGCGCTGCACGGAGGCCGCGTCCGTGAAGCCGAGGACCGTCTCGCCGGGCATGGTCACGAAGGGCTGGGCGGCGATGCCGGTGGCCAGCGCCGCCAGCACGCTCAGGTCGAGCTGGTTGCCCTCCTCGTCCCAGTCGAACAGGTACTCCCGGCCGCGCCCGGACTTGGCGTGCAAGAGGGACTCGATCCGGGCGCGCGAGGCGGCCTCGCCGTCGGTGAAGTAGGCCGGGTAGCGGATCCGCAGCCGGGTGAGGCGGCCCGCGTCGTCGAAGGAGTAGTCGCTGAAGGCCTTGTCCCACTCGCCGCCGTGGGCGAAGAGCGGAGCGGGGTCCTCCGGGATGGAGAAGTACGGGACGAGGGCCTCGTAGAGGGCGGCGAGGCGCTCGGTCTCCGCCTCGCCGGGTCCGGTCCGCACGGGGGTGCGGTCCCGCCCGTGCCAGGCCGCCGCCGCCATGAGGGTGATCAGGGCGAGCAGCGGCCCGTACGGCACGAGCGCGACCACGAGCAGGCAGGCCGCCCCCAGGAACAGCGCGGGACCACGCTTGTCCTTGGGGGTGGAGGCCCACCGGCGCCGTCCCGCCGCGGCCAGGACACCGATGCCCCGGCCGATGGTCAGCAGCGGATGGAGGACGTCCGTGGCGTTGTCGGCGGCCGTGCGAGCGAGGTCGCGGCCCCGGCTCAGCGAGGCGTTGCCGCTGATGAGGATGCGGGGAAGTGGGCGCCGGGCCACGGGCGTCTCCTGGATCTGTCGTGCTGCTGCCGTACGGGCGGGGTGTGGGGGCGGTCAGAGCTTGATGCCGCCGAGGAGGCTCGCGAGGCTGGCCGTACTGGCCGTGATGCTCGGAGCGATGGCCGATCCGGCGAGGAAGAAGCCGAACAGCGAGCAGACGAACGCGTGCGACAGCTTCATCCCGTCCTTCTTGAAGAAGAGGAAGCAGATGATGCCGAGCAGGACGACACCTGAGATGGACAGGACCATGAGTTGCTCTCCAGACTCTCCTGGTGGGGGCAGGGGTGGTGGGGCAGGGGACAGTCACCATCAGTTGTGCCAGGCTCACAGCAAGTATCAATGCGATAAAAGGTGCAGATGGGTGATTCCTGTAATTTTTCACCGATCCGGCCCAGTCGCCGCCGTCCCGGTCCCGCCCCGGCGGCGCGGGACTTCCCGCTCCGGCCCCGCTCCGGTACCGCTCCCGCCCCGGGGGTGATCTTTGCCTCGGTCCTGCCCCGTCATGTCCGGGCGCGGGCAGTACTCTGTCGATTCACCCGTACGGACGTAGTGCCGTGCGTTCCCCTGCCCGCCCGGCCTGGGGAAACTTCACGCCAGGCAGCGAACGAGAGGCGGTACGACCCGATGAGCGAGCACGCCGAGAACGGCCACCCGGACGTCCCCGAGGTTCCCGACGAGGACGTCATCGAGCTGGCCACCAAGATCTTCGACCTCGCCCGCCAGGGCGACACCGAGACGCTCACCGCGTACCTCGACGCGGGCGTCCCGGCGAACCTCACGAACGACCGGGGCGACACCCTGGTCATGCTCGCCGCCTACCACGGCCACGCGGAGGCCGTCACGGCCCTGCTGGCCCGCGGCGCCGAGGGCGACCGCGCCAACGACCGCGGCCAGACCCCGCTCGCCGGCGCCGTCTTCAAGGGCGAGGAGCCGGTCATCCGCGCCCTGCTCGCCGGGGGAGCCGACCCGAACGCGGGCACGCCGTCGGCCGTCGACACCGCGCGCATGTTCGGGAAGGCCGACTTGCTCGAACTCTTCGGAGCCAAGTAGTCCGTTTCTGCGGGGGCGTGGATCCCGGGTTGGTCACGGCGGCCTTAAATGTGGTCGCGGTGCACAAACCGCCTGGGTCATCATGGCGACGGATTCGATTCGCGCACCGGCGGACGGGCAGGAACGGGCAGGACAAGACAGGTCCCCGCCCGGTCCGGCCGCCGGACCGGGCGCACCGAGAGAGTGAGAAGGCAATGGTCTACATCGAGCGGAACAAGACGGCGAACGTCCTCACATGCTGTTACGCGGCCCTGTGAATCCCGATTCCCGGTCGCGTCCCCAGCTTGATTTGAGGCCCTTGCCATGTTCGAACCAGTCATAGCGCCGAGCGGGACCCTGCTCGGTCTCCTCCAGCGCGGCCGCGGTGACGGCACGCTGCACGCGCTCGCCGCACCCCGGGCGGAGGCCCTCGCGGCCCTCAACCAGTGCGTACTGCGCGATCCGCGCCAGGACTGGCAGGTCGAGAACCGCTCCCTGTACTACGCCCGCCTGTACCTGGACCTCAGCGGTCCCCTCGGCGAGATCGAGGCGCACCTCTTCGGCGCCGAAGACCTCCTCGACGACAGCGACAGCCGCACCGGCCTCGCCCTGTCCGTCCTCGGCCACCTGGCCTCGTACGGCCGCGACGACGCGCTGATGCTGCTGCGCCGCTACGCCGCGAGCGGATCGAACTGGGCCTGGGCCCTGGACGAACTCGCGCTGCGCGACGACGACGCGGGGCTGCGCGCCCTGGCCCGGCCGGTCCTGGCCCGCTTCCCCGACACCGCCGAGGGCGGGGCGCGGCTGGCCGCCGCGGTCCGCGACGCGTACGAACCGCGCCCGTGGCGCCTGTGGGAGGAGGGGGCCGAGTTCGGCGAGCGGCTGCGCGCCGCCCGCCAGCAGGGCTCCTTCGACCGCTGGCAGCGCCAGCTCACCCCGTCCGGGCCCCGCCCCGGCTGGGGCGTCCAGGCCGTCTTCGACTGGGCCGAGGACGGGCTGCGCCGCGGTACGCCGCTGCACGTGCCCGCGGCCCGCTGCCTGGCCGCCGTGGCGACCCCCGAGGACCGGCCGGCAATCCTGGCCGCCGCCGCGGGCGCGTCCGGCGAGGCCGCCCGGGCCACCGCGCTGCACCACCTGGTCCTGGCCGAGCCGGACAACCCGGCCGTCCTCGACCTGATCGAAGCCGCGGGGGACGAACCCGCCGTGGCCGCCTACGAGCGCATGTGCGGTCCCGCCGCCGTCGACCGGGCCCGCGGCTGGGTCCACCGCCCCGACGCCCTGGGCGCGGCCGCGGCGGCCCTCCTCGCGGCCCGTGGCGGAGCCGAGGACGCGGGGCTGGTGCTCGGGGCGCTGCGTACGACGGTCCGCGCGGCCGGGCCCGACACCGTCCGGCTCTTCCCCCTTGTCGACGGCGCGGGACGGCTCGCGATCGGCTGCGCCGCGCCCGTACTGCGGCACATCTACCGCGAGACGGCCTCTTCCCACCTGCGGGGGCGCGCCGCACGCGCCCTGGCCAGCACCGACCCCTCCTTCGCGGCGGGCTTCGCGGTCGAGTGCCTCTGGGACTGCGAGGAGACCACCCGCGAGGTGGCCGCCCACCACGCCGAAACGGCCGACGCCCGCGTCGCCCCCCGCCTGCGCCGCCTGGCGGCGGACCCGGCGGAAGAGGAAGACGTCCAGTCCGCCGTCCGCAACCGCATCACCCCGGAGTCCGCGGTGTAACCGCCCCTGCTTGCGCGCGAGGCCCGAGCCCGGCGCGGTGGGCAGGGCCCGGGGCCTCGGCCCGTCCCACCGCGGACGGCACATCGAGCCCGCCCGGCGTTCGAGGGCCCGCCGGAGGCGCGTGCGGCGGGGCGCGAGGGTCCCGGCCGCGCTGGGTCGCTGTGTGTGCTGCGTGACCCCACCGCCGGGAATTCTCGGCCTGCCCGGTGTTTGAGGGCCCGCCCGAGGCACATAGGCCGACGGAGGCCGTCAGGCTCGTGACGCGCAGCCCCGGGCCGGGCGTGGCGGCACGTTCAGCCGCCCGGCGTTTGAGGGCCCGCCGGAGGCACGGCGGCCGTCAGGGTTGGAGCGAGCACCCTTGAGCCGGCACCTCCAGCCCGCCCGGCGTTTGAGGGCACGGCGGCGCGGAGCCGCCGGCGCAGGAGATGACCGGGCCCCGCGCCGGGGTACGAGTGCACCCACGGCCAGGCGATGCAGGCGGCGGCACGGCCGGGGGCCCGCCCGGCCGGGGCGGCGCCGGGCGCCGGGGCCACCGCGCCGCCCCCTCACCCCCGTGGAACGAACCGCACCGGCACCCCCGGCCGAGCCTGCGCAGCCCCGTACAGCGCCGCCCCCGGCACCACCCCCAGCACCGGATAGCCCCCCGTGACCGGATGGTCGGCCAGGAACACCACCGGCAGCCCGTCCGGCGGCACCTGCACCGCCCCCCGCACCATGCCCTCGCTCGGCAGCTCACCGCCCCGCGCCCGCACCAGCGGCGGACCGCCCTCGGTGCGCAGCCCGATCCTGTTGCCCGCCGAGGAGACCCGGTAGCGCGTCCGCCCCAGCGCGGCCACCGACGCACCGGTGAACCAGTCGTGCCGTGGCCCCAGGAGCACCGGCAGCACCAGCTCCACCGGCGGCGCGGGCAGCCGCGAGCCGTCCGCCCCGCGGACCGGCCCCCCGGGCGCCCCCACCGGCAGCACCGTGCCCCGGCCCAGGACCGCCGGCCCGAGCCCCGACAGCAGGTCGGTGGAGCGGCTGCCCAGGACCGCGGGGACCGCGAAGCCGCCCCGCACGGCGACGTAGCTCCGCACCCCGCACACCGCGGCCCCGACCTCCAGCACCGCCCCGGCCGCGAGCCGCACCGGCGCGCCCCAGGCCGCCGGGCGCCCGGCCGCCCGTACCGCACAGGGCGCTCCCGTGACCGCCACCGTCACCGGGGCGAGCGCGCGCAGCGCGACCCCGTCGAGCGTGGTCTCCAGGGTCGCGGCGCCGGCCGGGTTGCCCAGGAGGCGGTTGGCGAGGGCGTGCGCGGGGGTGTCGAGTGCGCCGGAGTGCGGAACACCGAGGTGCGCGTACCCGGGGCGCCCCAGGTCCTGGAGGGTGGTCAGCGCCCCGGCCCGCACCACTTCGAGGCCGGGCACGGGGGACGCACCGTCGCCCTCCGCGCCGTCGCCCTCCGCGGGGCCGCCGTCCGGCCGGGTCACGCGCCCACCTCCACGAACCGGACCCGCACGCCCGGCGCGAACAGCGCGGCCGGCTCGCGCGCCGGGTCCCACAGCACCGCGTCGGTGGACCCGATCAGCTGCCAGCCGCCGGGGGAGGAGCGCGGGTACACGCCCGCGTACTCGCCCGCCAGTGCGAGCGAGCCCGCCGGGACGGCCGTACGGGGGCTGGCGCGGCGGGGCGGATGGAAGCGTTCCGGAAGCCCGGTCAGGTAGCCGAAACCGGGCGCGAAACCGCAGAAGGCCACCCGGAACTCCGTCCCGCCCACGATCTCGGCCACCCGCGCGGCCGGTACGTCCCACAGCGCGGCCACCTCGGCCAGGTCCGGCCCGTCGTAGCGCACCGGCACCCGCACCAGCGGTCCCTCGGCGCCCGCGAGCGGCGGCACCCGCAGGCCGCGGATCCGGGCGGCGAGCGCGCCGGGCTCCCGCACCCCGTCGAGCAGCACGGTCCGCGCGGCGGGCACGATCTCCCGTACGCCGCCCAGCTCGCCCGCGGCGCGGCGGCGCAGCAGCTCCGCGTGCAGCGCGGCCACCTCCGCCGCCGAATCCACCTCGCACAGCAACGCCGCGTCCCCCGCACGCAGCACCCGAACCCCCTCCCCGGAGACCCCGGGCTGCCCATGGGACCCGGACCCGCTTGCGGACTCGGACTCGGACCCGCCCCCGCCCCCCGCACCCCCGCCGCCGCTCACGCGAAGGCCTCCACCCGGATCCCGGCCCCGCTCAGGGCCTCCCGCACCCGCAGCGCCAGGTCCGCCGCGCCGGGGGTGTCGCCGTGCAGGCACAGCGACCGGGCCGCCACCGGCACCCGGGAGCCGTCGACGGCCGTCACCGCGCCCCCGGAGGCCAGCGCGAGGGCCTGGGCCACCACCGCTCCGGGGGTCCCCAGCACCGCGTTCGGGCGGTCGCGCGGCACCAGCGTCCCGCCGGGCGCGTACGCCCGGTCCGCGAAGGCCTCCGGCACGGCGGACAGCCCCGCCTCCGCGGCGGCCGCCAGCAGCAGCGACCCGGGCAGGCCGAGCACCGGCAGGTCCGCCCCGGGCCCCGCCGAGAGCCGGACGCCCGCGACCACCGCGGCCGCCTGCGCCGCGTCGTGCACGGTCCGGTTGTAGAGGGCGCCGTGCGGTTTAACGTACGACACCCGCGACCCCGCGGCCCGCGCGAACACCTCCAGCGCCCCGATCTGGTAGGCCACCTCGGCCGCCAGCTCCCGCGGCGGCACCTCCATGGCCCGCCGCCCGAAGCCCGCCAGATCGCGGTAGGACACCTGTGCCCCGATCCGCACCCCGCGCTCGGCGGCCAGCTCGCAGACCCGCCGCATGATGGACGGGTCCCCGGCGTGGAAACCGCAGGCGACGTTGGCGCTCGTCACCACCGTCAGCAGCGCCTCGTCGTCGGTGAGGGTCCAGCGGCCGAACCCCTCGCCCAGATCGGCGTTGAGGTCGATGACGGGTCCGGACGCGTCCGGCGCGGGCCCGGAGGAGGTGTGCGCGGATGTGATCATGGATGCCATGCGGCGAGCGTAGAACAGCGGCGCCCGCGGGTCCGGCGGACGATCCGGCCGAACCATGCCGTTTGGGATGTTGTCCGTGTCAGCGCCTAGTCTTTCCGTCGTGACTTTCCCAGCCCCGGCGAAGACCCATCCGTCCCCGGCGTCGGGCCCGGCCGCCGACGAGGGCCTGGCCAGACGCCTGCGCGCGCTCGCCTGCACCGCGCCGCTGCACGACCTCGACGTGCGCAAGGCCAACCTCGCCGGCGAGTACGGCGGCTACGCCATGGCCGAGATCGCGCTCTCCGCGATCGACCTGGTCACGCTCAACATGGACTTCGACACGGGCGCGGACCACGAGCAGATAGTGGCCAGGCTGCTGCCCCGCGTCGCCGCCCAGGCACCCGCCCGCCCCGCCGCCGAGCACGAGCGGGTGGCCCGCTGGGTCCTGGAGAACCTGATCAACGTCGGCAGCGTCGACCGTGGCTTCCGCGCGATCTACGGCACCTTCGGCCCGGACGGCGTCTACGTCCGCCGCGACTACGACTTCAAGCTCATCGAGGAAGTCCCCGGCTACGGCGGAGCGGTCTACCTGCGCACCACCGACGAGGCCGTCAACGTCCTCGTCGGCGCCCTCGACACCGACGTCACCAGCGCCCAGATCGCCGCCGAGGTGAAGCTGGAGGTGCTGATCAGCCGGGGACGGCTCGCCGACGCCCAACTCGCGGCGGAGCAGGCCCGCTACCGCACCGTGCAGTACGCCGAGACGCTGCGCCGGACCCTCGACGCGACCCGGCGCAACGTGCGCGCCGTGGACTGGCTCCAGGCCGTCCCGGACATGATCGCGGAGGCGCTGGAGCACGTCGCCGACCGCTACCGGCACGAGAACGCGATCCTCACCAACATCCGCAAGGCCCGCGACGAGGCCGAGGAGCCGGAGAACAAGCGGCGCGCCGCCGAACTGGTCGACATCGTCAAGGACTGCATCCGCCGCCACACCCAGCTCCAGTCCCGGCTGCTCGACGCCGGACCGCTCTTCCGCGCGGAACAGGACCGTCAGGCCTTCGCCGCGCCCGCGCCCCGCACCGGCATCGACCTGTACGGGCAGCTCGTCGCCCCCGTGCTGCCGCTGCCCGTGTCCGAGGCGTGCCGGGTCACCGACGCGTTCTTCGCCGCCGGGACCGGGCTGCGCACCCCCGTCTCGGTACGGGTCGCCGACCTCGTCGAGATCCTGCTGACCCCGCCGGTCGAGCGCGAGCACCTCGGCGTGGAGATGCCCGAGCCGGACCTGATCGCCACCCCCGACGACAGCCGGTTCAGCGAGGAGCAGCTCGCCGTCGCCATGCGGCTGCTGGACCTCCCGCACGACGCCCCGCGCCGACTGTCCGGCCTGCTGGCCGAGGCCCGGCGCCGCGATCCGGACCTGCCGTACCTGGTCGCGCTGCTCGCCGTGCACGCGGCGAGCCCGGCGGTCGGCACGGCGTACCGGCAGGGCGAGGAGCGGCTCCTCTTCGCGGTGGACGACGGCACGGAACTGGACGACCCGGAATTCGGCGGCGCCGACCTCATCGTCGGTACGGCCCTGCTCGACGCGGCCGCCATGACCGCGGCCCGCGCGGAAGCCGCATGACCCGGCCTCCGCACCGGGTCCCCCCGCCCCCGGCCGGCGCGGCCGCCCCGCCGTCGCCCCCACCGGGCGCGGGCGCCCGTACCGCACCCGGCGCCGGGTGCCCCGGCACCGCCACCCCGACAGCCCGCGCCGAGCGCATCCGCACCGCCCCCGAGGAGACGTACCCGTGAGCGACCACCACGCCGAGCACCCCGCGTGGAGCGAGCCCGACGCGGCGGGGGCCCCGGCCCACGCCCTGGCCGGCGCACCCGTCACCCCGGCCGACGCCGCCGACGCGGCACGGCTCGTCGCCTTCGGGCTCCAGCCCAAGCTGCTGCCCGCCCGCGACGCCGAATACGCAGAACTCCTGCGCCGCTACCGCGAGGACCCCGCCTTCGGGCGGCTCGCCGACGCCGTCGCCACCGGCCTCGGCCTGGTCGTCCTGGAGGTCTCCACCCGCGCCGGGATGGCCGTCGCCGCGGGCGAGGACTCCGTCTTCGCCGTCCGCATGGGCGACTACGCCCGCCGCACCACCGCCGACTCCGCCGACCGGTTCCTGCACGGCCTCGCCCACCTCGCCGTCGCCGCCCTCGCCTTCCCCCGGCCCGAGGACCTCGCCGACGACGGCTACATCGGCCGGGTCACGGTCAACGGCGTGGACGCCTTCGTCCGCCAGACCTGCCGCCGCCTGGAGGAGCGCGCCGAGGAGCAGGGCGAGAACACCGACCCCGCCACCGACGCCCCCGGCCTGGAGGCCGCCTGGCGGGTCTACGCCCGGCGCAGCGCCACCGGGGCCACCAAGGACGCCCGCCGCCTCGCCGGTTCCACCACCGGCATCGTCGGCAAGGCCGCCGCCTTCCTCACCGAGTCCGGCTTCCTCCAGCGCACCGGCGACGACGCCGGAGGCACCTACCGGACCACCCCCCGCTACCAGCTCCAGGTCCGCGACATGGCCGGCAGCGCCGCGATGGCCGAACTCCTCGACCTGGGCGTGGTCGCCGTCAGCGACGGCTCCGCCACCCTGCTGCCGCCCCCCGAGGGCGACGACCTGGAACTGGCCGCCGACGCGGGCCTGCCCTTCCACACCTGAGCCCCGCCGGGCCCGCCCGCCCCCCGCCGGGGCGCCCGCCGCGCCGACCCCGCCACCACCCGCCCTCCGCACCCAGCCCCCACGAGAGTCCGCCATGTACGAGCTGTCCCGGATCCGCCTCTACTCCATCGGACCCGCCGGTGCGCGCTACGCCGACACCGTGCTGGACCTGCGCGGAGTCGGCGAGCCGGTGCCCCACCCGGCGCCCACCCAGGCGGAGTTCTTCCAGGACGAGCCGGCGGGCCCGCCGCGGCGCCCCGCGCCCGCCGGAGTGCTGTTCCTGGAGAACGGCGGCGGCAAGTCCGTCCTGCTCAAGCTGATCTTCTCGGTGATGCTGCCCGGACACCGCAACACCCTCGGCGGGGCCAGCTCCGGCGTCCTGCGCAAGTTCCTGCTCGCCGACGACTGCGGACACGTCGCCCTGGAGTGGCAGCACACCCGCACCGGCGAGTGCGTCGTCGTCGGCAAGGTCAGCGAATGGCGCGGCCGGCAGGTCTCCAACGACCCGCGCAAGTTCGCCGAGGCCTGGTACTCCTTCCGCCCCGGCCCCGGACTGAGCCTGGACAACCTCCCGGTCGCCGAATCGACCGCCGTGCGCCCCGTCGTCGAGGGCGTTTCCGGCGCGCAGGGCCGCCGCCGCACCATGAAGGGCTTCCGCGACGCGCTCACCGAGGCGGGCAAGGCCTACCCGCACCTGGAGGTCTCCTGGGAGGAGATCCACGATCGCTGGAACGAACACCTCACCGACCTCGGTCTCGACCCCGAACTCTTCCGCTACCAGCGCGAGATGAACGCGGACGAGGGCGAGGCGGCCGGGCTCTTCGCGGTCAAGAAGGACTCCGACTTCACCGACCTGCTGCTGCGCGCCGTCACCGACACCCGCGACACCGACGGCCTCGCCGACCTGGTCCACGGCTTCGGCAACAAGCTCGGCCGGCGCGCCGAGCTGATGGCCGAACGGGACTTCACCGCCGGCTCGGTCGACCTCCTCGGCCGGATCGTGGACGCCACCGCGGCCCGCGCCCGCGCCCGCGACGTCCACGTCGGCGCGGAACGCCGTACGCGCACCCTCGCCCGGCGGCTGTCCGCCCGCGCCACCGAGGAGCGCGGCCGCGCCGCAGACCTCGCCCAGCGGGTCACCGACGCCGCCCACCAGGTCACCGCCGCCGAATCCGCCCGCGACCGCAGCGCCGCCATCGCCGCCGAACTCGCCTACCGGCACGCCTCGCTGGCCCTCGCCGTCGCCGACAAGGCGGCCACCGCCCAGCGCCGCGAACTCCTCGAGGCCCGCACCCTGCACGCCGCCTGGCAGGCCGCCGAGTCCGTCCTGCGCCACCGCGCCGCCGCCGACCGTTCCGCGCGCGTCGCCGCCGCCATCCTCGAAGCCGAGCGGGACGCGGCGCCGGCGCTGGCCGCCCGCGCCACCGCCGCCGCCGCGCTCGTACGGGCCCTGCACACCGCCGCCGAAGCGGGCGAGGAGGTCGCCAACGAGGGCGAGGAGCGCTCCGCCGCGCTCCAGGAGCTCGGCGAGAGCGCCCACCGCGACGCGACCGCCGCCGCCACCGCCGCCCAGCGCGCCCGCAGCGAGGCCGAACACCTGCGCGCCCGGCTCGCCGAGGTCGAGCAGGAGACCGCCGAAGCCGTCCGCGCGGGCTGGCTCGACGACTCCGCGCCCGACGCCGACCCGGCCCGCGCCGCGCTGGCCGCGAGCGACGCCGAGAAGAGCGCCGTGGCCGCCTGGGACGAGGCCCGCGAAGCCGCCCGCGCCACCACCGACGCCGCCCGCGAGGCGGCCGCCGCCCAGTCCCGCGCCGAACTCACCGCCGCCCGCGCGGCCGACGCCGCCGACGCGGCCGAGGCCGCCCACGCCGCCGAGCACCGCGCCGCCGCCTCGCTGGCCGCCGCCCCCCGCCTCGCCGACCTGCTGGGCCTCCCGGCCGCGCCCGGTGCGGACACCACCGACCCGGCCCCCGGCCTCACCCCCGAAGACCTCGACCGGGGTGCGGACGAGCTGCGCGACCTCCTCGACACGAACGTCGCCACCGCCGAGCGCCAGCTCTTCGACCTGCGCACCGCCGCCGCCGACGACGCCCGCATCCTCGGCGCCCTCGGTGACGGCGGCCTGCTGCCGCCCGGCCCGGACGTCCTGGCCACCGTCGAGTACCTCGGCGAACACGGCATCCCGGCCCTCCCCGGCTGGCGCTACCTCGCCCAGGCCGTCGACCCGGCCGACCACGCCGCCGTCCTCGCCGCCCGCCCCGAACTCGTCGACGGCGTGGTCATCACCGACCCCGACACCCACAGCCGGGCCCGCGAGGTGCTCACCGCCGCCGCGCTGCTGCCCCGCTCCGCCGTCGCCGTCGGCACCGCCGCCGCGCTGCTGGCGCCCGTACCGCCCGCCGGACCCGACGCCGACACCGGCGTGTTCCTCGTACCGCCGAACCCGGCCATGCACGACGAACACGCCGCCGACGAGGAACGCCGGGCGCTGCGCGCCCGCGCCACCGCCCGCGACACCGAGATCCGCGACCTCGCGGCCCGCCTCGGCGCGGACCGCGCCCTCGCCGCCCGGCTCGCCTCCTGGCGCACCGGCTGCCCTCCCGGACGCCTCGCCGAACTGGCCGCGCAGGCCGCGGCCGCCCGTACGTTCGCCGAGGAAGCCGAAGCCGAACTGGCCGAGGCCCGCACCGCCCGCGCCGAAGCCGACGAGAGCGCCACCGACGCCGCCCGGATCCGCGAGGAGCGCCAGGACGCCGCCCAGCGCGCCCGCCGCGCCGCCGACGCCCTCGCCGGGCTCGCCCACCGGCTGCGCGAGCGGGCCGGCTGGCAGCTCCGGCTGCGCGAACTCGCCGACGAGGCCGCCGAGTCCGAGGCCCGCGCCGAGGCCTGCCTCGACCGCGCCCGGTCCGCCGACGAGGACCGCCGCGCCGCGCAGCGCGCCGCCGACGACGCCCGCCGCACCGCCCGCGCGCTGCGCGCCGAACGCGCCGAGATCGCCGGCGCCTCCGAACACCCGACCGTCGACGAGGACGCGGCCCGCAGGCCGCTGCCCGACCTGCGCGAGGCCTACCGGGCCGCCTCCCAGCTGTACGAGAAGGTCGGCGTCGGCGCCGACCTGCGCGCCGAACAGGCCCGCGCCGAAAGCGACGAGAGCGCCGCCCTCGCCGACGTCGACCGGCTCAGCAACAAGGTCCGCACCCGCGCCGCCCAGCTCCTCGAAGGCACCGACGGCTCCGACGGCCCCTCCCGCCAGGCGGCCGCCGCCCGCGCGGAATCCCTCGTCCAGATGCTGGAGACCCGCGCCTCCACGGCCAGCGAGCAGCTCGGCCGGCTGCGCGGCGAAGCCGAACGGCACGCGCCCGCCGAGGGGACCGCGCACGCCGAACTCCCCGAGGAACTCGTCCCGGTCGACGCCGAAGGCGCCCAGGCCCTGCTGCGCACCGCCACCGCCCGGCTCGCCGCCCACAGCTCCGACGTCGAGCGCGCCCGGGCCGCCCACGCCGACCTGCTGCGCTCCCAGCGCGCGGCCGAGGACGGCGCGGGCGGCTTCGAGGAGACCGCCGCCCTGCTGCGGGACCTGATGCGCGACCAGAGCCCGCACGAGGAGGCCGACGAGCAGGGCTCCGGCGCGTTCCCGGGAAGCCTGGAGGAGGCCCGCCAGAGCGCCACCGAGGCCCGCCGCTCCCTGCGGGGCTTCGCGGGCGACCTCTCGGCCGCCGAAGCCGCGGTCCGCGAGGCGAGCGACATCCTGGTCCGGCACGCCAACTCCACCCGCTACGAGGCCGTACGCACCCCCGCCCGCCAGCAAATCCGCGAACTCCCGGCCGCCTCGCTGCCCGAGCACGCGGCCTCCTGGGCCACCGCCTTCGCCCCGCGGCTGCGCGTCCTGACCGACGAACTGGAGCAGCTGGAGCGCAACCGCGACAGCATCGTGGACCGGCTGCGCGGACTGGTTGAATCCGCCCTGGCCACGCTCCGCTCGGCCCAGCGGCTCTCCCAGCTCCCCGAGGGACTGGGGGAGTGGTCGGGGCAGGAGTTCCTGCGCATCCGCTTCGAGGAACCCGACCAGGCCACCCTCGCGGAGCGGCTCGGCGAGGTCATCGACGAGGCCACCCGCGCGGCCGTCAAGAAGAACAGCGCGGCCTCCTTCGGCGAGGGCCGCCGCGACGGCATGTCCCTGCTGCTGCGCGGGGTCCAGGCCGCGCTGGAGCCCAAGGGCATCGCGGTGGAGATCCTCAAGCCCGACGCCGTGCTGCGCGCCGAACGCGTACCGGTCGGCCAGATGGGCGATGTGTTCTCCGGCGGCCAGCTGCTCACCGCCGCCATCGCCCTCTACTGCACGATGGCCGCCCTGCGCAGCAACGACCGCGGCCGGGACAGGCAGCGCCACGCGGGCACGCTGTTCCTCGACAACCCCATCGGGCGCGCGAACGCCACGTACCTGCTGGAACTCCAGCGCGCCGTGTCGGACGCCCTCGGGGTCCAGCTGCTGTACACGACGGGCCTGTTCGACACCACGGCCCTCGCGGAGTTCCCACTGGTCATCCGGCTGCGCAACGACGCCGACCTGCGGGCCGGGCTGAAGTACATCAGCGTCGAGGAGCACCTGCGCCCGGGCCTGCCGCAGCAGCGGCCCGAAGGCGAGCCGATCCACGGCGAGATCACGGCGACCCGGATGTACCGCCGCAGCTGAGGGCGGGGGCCGTGGGCGTCCGCCCACGGCCCGGCCCGTCAGCGCATCCCGCCCGTGGCGACCGGTATGTGCCCGGACCGGGCGGCGCGCCGGGCCCGCCGCCGGTCCCGGCGCAGCTCGCGCGCCGTGCTGCTCGGCACCGAGACCACGCCGTACCGCTGGTTCCACGTCTGCCGGGTGATCAGGACGTCCAGCACCCCCCAGGTGGCCACCACCGTCCCGGCTATCGCGCCGAGCGCCATCGGGAGGGCCAGCCACGACCCGGCCACGGCCAGCAGGAAGGCCACCGTGGCCTGCGTCAGCGTCACGGCCACGATCAGCACCGCCCGCACGGCGGCCGTGCGCACCGGATCGGGCATCCTGCGCCGCCGTGCCGGTTCCTCCACCCACAGGGGACGGCCCCGGGGGGCCGTCCCGATCCGCCGCCCGTTCCCTCGCCCGTTTCCGTCGTCGTACACACCGCTGCCCATGCTTCGCTACTCCCCACCAGACGGCTCGCCATGCCGCCTCGAACTGATAGACGCTCGAAGAGGGGCGGAGATTCCCGGATCTGCGCCATTTCACCCGCGGCCCGGTCCCCGTGGTCCGTCCCCGGCCACCCCGCATCCGCCCCCGCACACATAATTCCAGCCATCCCTGTGGTGACGGGAACTGACGCCCCACCAGGTCGCATGTGCCGCATATGGGGCCGCACATGCCGGGAAGTACCGGGCAACGCGTGATCTTCGACCGGTGGTCCGGCCGAAAATGTCCGGACACGCCTTCGAGGGCCGCCCCCGGCAGTAGTAGGCTCACGCCGTTTAATTGACGGAACACCGACCCCCGGCAGCGGGGTTGAGCTGGGGGAGGCTGGGGAGGCCATGCGCTTTCGCGGGAAATCCATCCGCCGGAAGATCGTGGCGTTGCTCCTCGTGCCGCTCGTCTCCCTCACCGCCCTCTGGGGTTTCGCCACGGTCATCACCGGCCGGCAGGCCGTCGAACTCCTCGACGTGGCCTACGTGATCGACAAGGTCGGCTACCCCATCGAGGACGTCGTCCGCGTCGTCCAGAAGGAGCGCCGCCAGAGCCTCGTGGTCCTCGGCGACCCGCGCTCGGCCGTCGCCACCGCCGAACTCACCCAGCGTCGCGCCGCCACCGACGCGATCGTCGACGACCTCACCCGCAATGCCACCGACCCGGACGTCGTCGAGGAACTCACCCCGAACGCCGCCCAGCGGCTGCGCTCCATCCTCGACGCCTTCCACGGCATCGGCGCCCTGCGCCGCTCCGTCGACCAGACCACCCTCGACCCGTCCCAGGCGCTGGAGCTCTACAGCCGCCTGGTCGACCCCTGCTACGACTTCCTCGTCAACCTCCACGCCCTGGAGAACGTCGAGATGGACAAGGAGGGCCGGGCCCTGGTCGGCATCACCCGGGCCCGCGAGGCGCTCTCCCGCGAGGACGCCGTCGTCGCCTCCGCGCTGGCCGCGCACAACATCAGTGCCAAGGACACCCGCACGATGAGCGACCTCATGGCCAACCGGAGGCTGCTCTACGACATCAACCTCGCGATCCTCCCGGCCGGCGACCGCGAGCTGTTCGAGCAGTACTGGAGCGGTCCCGCCAGCAAACCCCTGCGCGACGCCGAAGAGCGGATCGTGGTGGCCGGTCCGATCAAGAACCCGCGCATGGCGGGGGAGAAGTGGGACGAGGCCGTGGGACGGGTCCTCGACGACCTCGCCACCATGGGAACCGCCGCCGGCGACCGCTACCAGAAGCGCGTCGAGCCCCTGGCCATGGACGTCCTGGTCCAGGCGGCCGTCGCCGGCGTCCTCGGGTTCCTGGCCCTGCTCGTCTCCCTCGTCCTGTCCGTGCGCATCGGCCGCGACCTGATCCGCGACCTCTCGCGGCTGCGCAAGGAGGCCCACGAGGTCTCCGGCGTCCGGCTGCCCGGCGTCATGCGCCGCCTCGCCGCGGGCGAACACGTCGACGTGGACACCGAGGCGCCCCGCCTGGAGTACGAGAAGGACGAGGTCGGCCAGGTCGGCATGGCCCTCAACTCGCTCCAGCGCGCCGCCGTCGAGGCGGCCGTCAAACAGGCCGAACTGCGCCGCGGGGTATCCGAGGTGTTCGTCAACCTCGCCCGCCGCAACCAGGTCCTGCTGCACCGCCAGCTCACCCTGCTCGACACCATGGAGCGACGCACCGAGGACTCCGAGGAACTGGCCGACCTCTTCCGCCTCGACCACATGACCACCCGCATGCGCCGCCACGCCGAGGGCCTGGTGATCCTCTCCGGCGCCGCGCCCTCGCGCCAGTGGCGCAAGCCGGTCCAGCTGATGGACGTCGTACGGGCGGCCGTCGCCGAGGTCGAGGACTACGAGCGGATCGAGGTGCGCCGGCTGCCGCGGCTCGGCATCACCGGCCCCGCCGTCGCCGACGTCACCCACCTCATCGCCGAACTCCTGGAGAACGCCACGGTTTTCTCGCCCCCGCACACCGCGGTCCAGGTGCACGGCGAGCGCGTGGCCAACGGTTTCACCCTGGAGATCCACGACCGCGGCCTCGGCATGCATCCGGACGCGCTGCTCGACGCGAACCTCCGGCTCGCCGAGACGACCGAGTTCGAGCTGTCCGACACCGACCGCCTCGGCCTGTTCGTCGTCAGCCGCCTCGCCCGCCGCCACAGCGTCAAGGTCGCGCTCCAGCCCAGCCCGTACGGCGGCACCACCGCGGTCGTCTTCCTCCCCCTGGAGGTGCTCACGGAGGCCCCCGAGACCAACGGCACCGGTGTGCGCCTGGAGGGTGCGGACCGGACCGCGGTGGGCCGCGGCCCGGTCCGCGCCCAGGGGATCGGCGCCGGCGCCGTGGCCGGGATCGGCCCCGCGAACGGCGCCGTGCACAGCGCCGGCACCGCCCGCGGCCCCGGGCGCGGGACCGGGAGCGGAAACGGTACGCCGTCCCGGCGCCCGGTGTCCGCCGCCCTGCTGGACGGCCCGGTCGAGCTGGAGGCCCCCCTCGGCCTCCTCGGCCTCGACCCGCCCGCCCCCCTGGACGGGCTGATCGGCGCCGCCGGGCGCCCGGTCGCTCCCGGTACGGGCGACGGCGGCCCGCACGCCAACGGCGCCCACCCGGGCGCCGACGGCGCGGTGCCCGAGACGGCCGCCCCCGGCGCCGCCATCCCCGCCATGGCCACCCTGGACGACGAGACCCCGCCGAACGGCACCCCGCGCAGCACCCTCCTGGGCCTGCGCGCCGCCGACCGCGACCGCCCCGCCGACCCCGCCCGCGACCGCTCCCCGGCCCGTGGGTCCGGCCGGGAGCAGCAGACCCCGACCGGCCCGGTCCGGCTGGAGAGCGCCCGCCCGGAGACCGCCGGCCGCCCCGCCTCCGGCGCCGTACCGCTCCCGCGCCGCCACCGCGCCCCGACCCTGGTCGCCGAGCACGGCCGCCGGGTGGACACCCCCCGCGCCGCCGCGCAGGACCCCGCCGGGCCCGTGCCCGCGGCGGAGCCCGCGCCCGCCGCCGTGCACGAGAGCGCTCCCGGGGCGGAGCACGGCGGGCCCGCTCCGAGCGGCCCCGGCGGGCTGCCCCGCCGGGTCCGCCAGGCCAGCCTCGCGCCCCAGCTGAAGAACGCCCCGGCCGCCGCGCCCGCCGACGCCACCGCCGGCCCGGTCGCCGACCGCGACGCCGAGACCGTACGCAGCCGGATGTCCGCACTCCAGCGCGGCTGGACCGCAGCCCGCGACCAGCACGACCAGTCCGGGACCGGTGCCGACAGCGCAGCCGGGACCGGTCCCGAGCACGAGAACGAGGGGGACGGTCGATGACCGCACCGCAGACCGCAGGCAACGACTCCCGGGGCCGGGGCCCCGGGCAGCTGAACTGGCTGCTGGACGAACTGGTCGACCGCGTGGCCAGCATCCGCAAGGCGGTCGTCCTTTCCGGCGACGGCCTGCCCACCGGCACCTCCAAGGACCTGACCCGCGAGGACAGCGAGCACCTGGCCGCCGTCGCCTCCGGCTTCCACAGCCTCGCCAAGGGCGTCGGACGGCACTTCGAGTCCGGCCAGGTCCGCCAGACCATGGTGGAACTGGACGAGGCCTTCCTGTTCGTGATGGCGGCGGGGGACGGCAGCTGCCTCGCGGTGCTCTCCGACGCCGACTCCGACGTGGGGCAGGTCGCCTACGAGATGACCCTGATGGTCAAGCGCGTGGGCGTCCACCTGGCGACCGCACCGCGCACCGGGCTGCCAGCCGGAGGGTGAGCCGGACGGCATGAGGGACCCAGGCCACGAACCCGACCACCACGCCCCCGCGTCCGGCGACGCTTCCGCCCACCCCGGCCACCCGGCCCACCAGGCGGCCTGGTTCGACGCCGACGCCGGCCCCGTAGTCCGTCCGTACGCGATGACCCGCGGCCGCACCAGCCACGCGGGCCAGCACCGTCTCGACCTGATCGCCCTCGTCGTCGCCGAAGCGGCGGCCGACGATCCGGTCTGGGACATGACCCTGTCCCCCGAACACGCCCACATCCTCGGGCTCTGCAAGGAACGGCCCCAGTCGGTGGCCGAACTCGCGGCCGACGTCGACCTCGCGGTCGGCGTCGTCCGCGTCCTGATCGGCGACCTCGTCGACGACCACCTGGTCCACGTGACCCGCCCGGTCCCGCCCGCGGAACTGCCGGACGAGTCCATTCTGCGTGAGGTGATAGATGGCCTTCGGGCGCTCTAGCCGCACCGGTGCCATGCACGCGGTGTCGCCGGTCGAACCGCTGACCCTGAAGATCCTGGTCGCGGGCGGCTTCGGGGTGGGCAAGACCACCCTGGTCAGCGCGGTGAGCGAGATCCGCCCGCTGCGCACCGAGGAACGGCTCTCCGAGCCGGGCCGCACCGTGGACGACCTCGGGGGAGTGGAGGGCAAGAGCACCACGACCGTCGCGATGGACTTCGGCCGGATCACCCTCCGGGACGACCTGGTCCTCTACCTGTTCGGCACGCCAGGCCAGGACCGCTTCTGGTTCCTGTGGGACGAACTGGCCACGGGCGCCCTGGGGGCGGTGGTCCTCGCCGACACCCGCCGCCTCGCGGACTGCTTCGCCGCCGTCGACTACTTCGAGCGGCGCGAACTGCCGTTCGTGGTGGCGGTCAACTGCTTCGACGGGGCCGACCGCCATCCGGTGGTGACCGTACGGGAGGCACTGGACCTCGACCCCGAGGTGCCCGTGCTGATCTGCGACGCGCGCGACCGGGAGTCGGTCAAGGACGTCCTGGTGGGGGTGGTGGAGCACGCCATGTCGCTGGCCCGCGCCCGCCGCAGCCCGACCCGGGCCTGAACCGGGTCCGGGCGGGGATACCGGCGGCGGCCGGCGGCCCGCCGCGGCCGCCCGGGCCCCCGCGTGGAGGCGGCCCGTACCCCCGCCGACTGGGGTACGGACCGCGGCTCACACGGGGGGTTGCGCGGGGGCGGGCCCGCTCGGGGCGCGCGACCGTGCAGGCAGTGTGAACCCGCCGCCGGGGGCCGTCAAGCGTTCGCGCAACAGCCCCTGTTCACGGCCGGGCGGGCTCCGGGCGCCCCGCTCACCGGACGGCCACGACCGCCGAACCGTGCCCGAACAAACCCTGGTTGGCGGTGATCCCCGCCCGCGCCCCGGGGACTTGCCGGCCCCCCGCGGCGCCGCGCAGCTGCCAGGTCAGCTCGCAGACCTGGGCGATCGCCTGGGCCGGCACCGCCTCCCCGAAGGACGCCAGTCCGCCGCTCGGATTGACCGGCACCCGGCCGCCCAGCGCGGTCGCCCCCTCCCGGACGAGCTTCGCGCCCTCGCCCTCGCCGCACAGGCCGATGTCCTCGTACCACTCCAGTTCGAGCGCGGTGGACAGGTCGTAGACCTCGGCGAGCGAGAGGTCGTCCGGCCCGAGGCCCGCCTCCTCGTACGCCGCCCGCGCGATCGAGGACCGGAACGACCCGGTGCCCGGCCCCGCGGAAGCGTCCGCCGAGGTGCCCACCGCGGAGTCGGTGGCGATGTCCGGCAGGTCGAGCACCGTCCGCGGATACGTCGGCGTCACCGTCGACACCGCCCGGATCCGCACCGGATCGCCCACCCCGCGCGCCCGCGCGAAGTCCATGCTGGTCAGCACCAGGGCCGCGCCCCCGTCCGAGGTCGCGCAGATGTCCAGCAGCCGCAGCGGATCGGCGACCACCGCCGAGGCGGCGACCTCCTCCACGCTGACGGCCTTGCGGTAGCGGGCGTTCGGATTGAGCACCCCGGCCGCCGCGTTCTTCACCTTGACCAGCGCGAAATCCTCACCCGTGTCCCCGTACAGGGCCATGCGCCGCCGTGCGTACAGCGCGAAGTACGCCGGATTCGTCGCCCCCAGCACCCGGAACCGCAGCCAGTCCGGATCGTCCGGCCGGTCCCCGCCCGCCGGGGCGAAGAACCCCTTGGGCGCCGCGTCCGCCCCCACCACGAGCACCACGTCGGCCAGCCCGGCCAGGATCTGCGCCCGGGCCGCGCCGATCGCCTGGGCGCCGGACGCGCAGGCCGCGTACACGCTGGTGACCCGCGCGCCCTGCCAGCCGAGCGCGCGTGCGAAGGTCGCCCCGGCCACGTACCCCGGGTACCCCGACCGCACGGTGTCGGCGCCGACGATCGAACCGACGTCGGTCCAGTCGAGCCCCGCGTCGGCGAGCGCGGCCCGCGCCGCGGTCCGCCCGTACTCGACGAAGCTGCGCCCCCACTTGCCCCACGGATGCATCCCGGCCCCGAGGACCGCCACGTCACCGCCGCTCATGCCCGCACCCCGCCGTCCGCCACGGGCCGGAAGTGCCAGGTCGTCCACGTCGTCCCGGTCCGCGCGTCCTCGTTCAGCACCCCCGGCACCACCTCGACCACCATCCCGACGGCCAGGTCGGCCACGCCCACCCCGGGCACGGTCTGCCCGAGGACCACCATCCGCTCGGCCTCCAGCTCCACCGCGACCAGCGTGTACGGGGTCCAGGGCCGGTCGGGGTCCGACACGTAGGGGGCGGGCGGCCGGTAGCGCCCGTCGGTGTAGGACCAGATCCGGCCGTACCGCGAGAGCGGCACCTCGGCCAGCTCGCCGCCCCCCGCACAGCGGGGATTGCGGCAGAAGGCGTCCTCCCGCGGGAAGTACACGGCGGCGCAGGCGGAGCACCGGGTCCCGAGCAGCCGGAAGTCCGCCTCCGCGCCCGCTCCGGTCCCGGCGTCCGTACCGGTATCGGTGAACCACCCGCTCACGACGGGCGTGCGTGTCCGTTCCAAGACCCCTCCTGACAGCGACCCCTGAATCTGACGGAACGTCAGGAGTGTGTCACGAGAGGCCCGCCGCGGTCACGGGTCGGCGGTCACCTGTTGTCGGCCAGCCACTTCGCGGCCGTCTCCGCCAGCTCCGCGTCGCGCCCGGCCAGCATCATCCGGATCATCTGCACGTCCCCGCGCAGCGACCACGCCGGATGCCCGAAGGTCGCCGGATTGTTCTTCTCGATCAGGAAGTGCGCGGGCCAGGCCGCCCCGTACCCGAGCAGGGGCAGCGCGGCCAGGTACCGCGGGCGGCCCCGCCCCAGCCCGTAGGCGGCCAGGGCGAGACCGGTGAGCGTGCCGGCCAGGTGCACCCACCGGGTCGCGGCCCGGGAGTGCATGGCGACGTAGTAGGGCCAGAATTCCTCGTACGAACCGAAGGTCATGGGGCGACGGTACTCAGGGCCGCAGGGACCCGACAGCGACGGGGAAGTCGAAGTGGGTGTCCGGAAAGGCCTCGGGGCGGTAGGTGAAGTGCCACCACTCCTCGGGCAGGTTCACGAACCCCCGCTCCCCGAGGACCCGCCGCAGGAACCGCCGGTTCTCCCGCGCGGCGCCGGTGACCGCCGCGCTGTCCGTGTGCGACAGCGGATCGAAGAAGTCGAAGGGCGTCCCGAAGTCCACCGGACGCCCCCGCGGTAGCCGCACCAGCCCCACGTCGACCGTACTGCCGCGGCTGTGCCCCGAACGCGCCGCGATGTAGCCCTCCGGGACCAGCCGGTCCTTCGGCACCCGCGGGTAGTACGCCGCCTTGGTCCGCTGGTCGCCCGCGTCCCCGGCCCACCGCACGAAGCGGTCCACCGCCCGTTGCGGCCGGTAGCAGTCGTACACCGTCAGCGCGAAGCCGCGGACCGCCACCGCGCGCTGCGCCCGGGCCAGCGCCTCGGCCGCGGGCCGGGCGAGCAGGCACACCGGCTCCTCGTAGCCGTCGACCGGGCTCCCGGTGAAGTTGTCCGCTCCCGCGTACCGCATCTCCTGGCGGATCGTCGGAGCCACCGCCCCGAGGAGGACGAATCCGCCCGGAACCGTGCCGGGCGGCGGCGTCCCGGGCACTGCGGCCGCGAGGGAGGCGACCGCGAGGACAACAGCCAGCGTTCTCATGCCCCTTCGTCTACCATCGCGGGATGCCCGCGCCGCTGATGAACTCGCACTGTTCCGCCTGCGGATCTCCGTTCGCCACCACCGACTGGCCCCGCCGGTGCGCCGCCTGCGGCAGCACGGCCTACCGCAACCCCACGCCGGTGGCGGTGGCCCTGCTCCCCGTCGAGGACGACCGGGGCACCGGCCTCGTGGTCATCACGCGCACGATCGAACCGGCGCTGGGCGGCGTCGCCCTCCCCGGCGGCTTCATCGACCACGGCGAGGACTGGCGCGAAGCGGTGGTCCGCGAACTGCGCGAGGAGACCGGCATCCACGCACCGGCGGCGGACGTCACCCTCGCCGACGCCCTCAGCTCCCCGGCGGGCCACCTGCTGATCTTCGGCCTCCTCCCCACCCGCCCCGCCGCCACCCTCCCCCCGCCCACCCCCACCGACGAAACAACGGGCTGGCACATCCTCCACACCCCCACCCCCCTGGCCTTCCCCCTCCACACCCAAGCCACCACCGCCTGGTTCGCGGGCCGCTACACCTGATGCCAGCCCGGGCAAAGTCAGCCCCAGCCCCGGCGATTCCAGCCTCGCGCCGGACCAAGGCCATATCGGCGCGAGCTGATCCAGCGCAGCCCCGGCAAATCCAGCCCCGCCGGCGTTTGAGGCGCGGGGTCCGGGGCGGAGCCCCGATCCGGAAGCCGCACCCGCCCCCTCACCCCGGCCACCCCCCAACCTAGAGGCCCCGCACCGTCACCCCCGTGACACAGCCACCGCCGTCCCGCTCCAGCACGACGCCATCCCCGGCCCACCGCGAGGTGTACCGCTCGACCACCCCCGCCCCGAAGCCCGCCCCCGCGTCCCGCACCACCACCCCGCCCCCCGTCCGCCCCCGCTCCGGCGCCCACACCTCCAGCTCCACCCCCTCGCCGGAGGCGGACCGTACCGGAATCACCGCCCCCGCCCGCGCCAGCACCGGGATCCGCCCGAGCGGCGCCTCCAGCAGGACCCGCCCCGGCCCCTCGTACGCCACCCCCGTCACCGTGTCGTACCAGCGCCCCCGCGGCACCCGCACCGCCCGCCGGTCCGCCCCGCACTCCAGCACGGGCGCCACCAGCAGCGCGTCCCCCAGCAGGAACGCGTCCTCGCAGTCCCGCAGCCCCCGCTCCTCCGGCGCCCCCCACCACAGCGGCCGCACGTACGGCGCCCCGGTCCGCCCCGCCAGATGCGCCAGGGTCACGAAGTACGGCCGCAGCCGCTCCCGTTCGGCCAGCACCGCCTTCGCGTGCTCCTCCACATCGGCCCCGAACTCCCACGGCTCCCGCCGCCCCGCCCAGATCGCCGCGTGCGTGCGGAACAGCGGCAGGTAGGCGCCCAGTTGCAGCCACCGCAGGTACAGCTCCGGCGAGGGCGAACCGCCGAATCCCCCCACGTCCGGCCCGGAATACGGCACCCCGCACAGTCCGAGCCCCAGGACCAGTGCCAGCGAGGCCCGCAGCCCCGGCCAGCTCGTCTCCACGTCACCGGACCACGTGCCGCCGTACCGCTGCATCCCCGCCCAGCCCGACCGGGAGAAGAGGAACGGCCGTTCCGTCGGACGCAGCCGTACCAGCCCCTCGTACCCGGCCCGCGCCATCCCGAGCGCGTACACGTTGTGCGCCGCCCGGTGGTCCCCGCCCGCCCCGTCCATCGCGTGCCGCGCGGACCTCGGCAGCGTCATGTCCCCGAACGGGGTGAAGGACACCGGCTCGTTCATGTCGTGCCAGACACCCGCGAAGCCGTTGGCGAGCCGCTCCTCGTACAGGTCGCCCCACCACCGGCGCACCGCCGGATCGGTGAAGTCCGGATACGCGCAGCCACCCGGCCACACCTCGCCCCGCACCTCCCGCCCGCGCGCGTCCCGTACGAACGCGCCCGCGCCCCCGACCGCACCCCCGGCCGCGTGCAGGGCCTCGCCCGGCGCCGCCTTCACCGCCGGGTCCACGATCGACACCAGCCGCGTCCCGCCCCCGGGCAGCTCCGCCAACTCCCTTGCCAGTCCCGGCAGATCGGGGAACCGCTCCGGATCCACCGTGAACACCCGGTGCCCGTCGTAGTGGTCGATGTCCAGGTGTACGGCCGCCAGCGCGATCCCCCGCGACACATACCCCTCCACCACCCGCCGCACCTCCGCCGCGCTCCCGAACCCCCACCGCGCGTGCTGGTGGCCCAGCGCCCACTCCGGCGGCACCGCGGCCGCGCCCGTCAGCCCCGACCAGCCCTGCAGCACCCGGGCCGGCGTCCCGACCAGCACCCAGCACCGCAACGGGCCGCCGTCCATGCGCAGTTCGCTCACCCCCGGCCGGTCCGCGCCCGATCCGGCGCCCTCCTCGCCCTCGCGCAGCGACACCCGCCCGTCCCAGGTGTCGTCGTAGAAGGCCAGGTGCGTCCCCGCGTCGGCGACGACGAACTGCACCGGCATCGTGATGTACAGCGGGTCGTCGCCCGGCCCGAACACGCCCCGCGGATCGGTGTTCCACAGCCGGTAGACCCCGTCCCGCAGCCGGGGCCCGCAGGCCCGCCCGCCCAGCCCGAAGAAGCGCGCGTCGGCCGGCACCTCGGACCGCAGCAGCCACCGGGCGCCCGCCCGGTCCCCGTCCTTCGCCCCGGCCCCGACCCCGTCCCCTGACGGCGCCACCGGCTCCCACCACCGCGGCGGCCGCTCCCGCCGCAGCACCGCCCCGCCGGGCGTGCGCACCTCCACCTGCCCGTGCCGGGACACGGCCACCGTCACCCGCTCCGACACCACCCGCCAGCCGCCCCCGGTGTCCGGCTCCAGCACCGCGCGCGGATCCGGCTCCGGCCCCGAGCCCACCACCGCGTACGACGGCGTCGGCCGGGCCCCGTCCCACCCCAAGAACACCGCGCCGCCCACCGTCACCCGCACCACCAGCTCGGAGCGCGCGAACCGCAGCACCCCGCCGCCCGGGCCGGGCTCCGCACCCGTCAGCAGCCCCGGCACGCGCGCCCGCTCCGCGCCCCGGCGCGGGAGCCCCAGCGCGTCCGCCCGCCGGTGGCGCAACGCCGAGCGCCACGCCCGCCGCCCGCCCGCCGTACCGATGTCCATGACCGCACGCACCAGATCACGACCGTTCATGGCGCGCACTTTGCCACCGGCCCCGGCCCCGGCGGGCCCCGTTCACCAGCCGTTCACCCGGGAACGGATCACACCCGGCCACCGCCGACCGCTCTGGTGCGGATGTCGATCACATGGCATCGTCCCTGTGAGCCGCCGCGCACCCACCCCCGCGCGATGGCACCGTACGCACACGGGCGCACCCACCCGCGCCACCCACGCACGAGCACGGGCGCACGCACACGAAGCGCGAGCCGCAGACCGACCGGGAGCCGACCCATGACCTCAGCCACTCCGCCGGAACCCCTGTGGACCCCGGGCCCCGACCGGATCGCGGCGGCCCGGATCACGGCCTTCCAGGCCTGGGCCGCCGAACACCACGGCGCCCCCGCCACCGGCGGGTACCCGGCCCTGCACAGTTGGTCCGTGGACGCGCTGGACACCTTCTGGCAGGCCGTCGCCGAGTGGTTCGACGTCCGCTTCACCACTCCCTACACCTCGGTCCTCGCCGACCGCACCATGCCCGGCGCACGCTGGTTCACCGGCGCCACGCTGAACTACGCCGAGCACGCCCTGCGCGCCGGCGAGGACCCGGCGCGCGCCGGCGAAGCCGCCCTGCTCCACGTCGACGAGACCCACGAGCCGGTCCCCGTCACCTGGGCCGAGCTGCGCCGCCAGGTCGGCGCGCTCGCCGCGCAGCTGCGCGCCCTCGGCGTGCGCCCCGGCGACCGCGTCAGCGGCTACCTCCCGAACATCCCCGAAGCCGTCGTGGCCCTGCTCGCCACGGCTGCCGTCGGCGGCGTCTGGACCTCCTGCGCCCCCGACTTCGGCGCCCGCAGCGTCCTCGACCGCTTCCAGCAGGTCGAACCCGTCGTCCTGTTCACCGTCGACGGCTACCGCTACGGCGGCAAGGAGCACGACCGCCGCGACACCGTCGCCGAACTGCGGGCCGACCTCCCCTCGCTGCGGGCCGTCGTCCACATCCCGCTGATCGGCACCCCCGCGCCCGAGGGCACCCTCGACTGGTCCGCCCTGACCGCGGGCGAGAGCGAACCGGTCTTCGAGCCGGTCCCCTTCGACCACCCGCTGTGGGTCCTGTACTCCTCCGGTACCACGGGCCTGCCCAAGGCGATCGTCCAGTCGCAGGGCGGCATCCTGCTCGAACACCTCAAGCAGCTCGGCCTGCACTGCGACCTGGGCCCGCAGGACCGGTTCTTCTGGTACACCTCCACCGGCTGGATGATGTGGAACTTCCTCGTCTCCGGCCTGCTCACCGGCACCACCGTGGTCCTGTACGACGGCAGCCCCGGCTACCCGGACACCGGCGCCCAGTGGCGGATCGCCGAACGCACGAAGGCCACCCTCTACGGCACCTCGGCCGCCTACGTGATGGCCTGCCGCAAGGCCGAGGTCCACCCCGCGCGCGACTTCGACCTCTCCGCGGTGAAGTGCGTCGCCACCACGGGCTCCCCGCTGCCGCCCGACGGCTTCCGCTGGCTGCACGACGAAGTCGCCGAGGACCTGTGGATCGCCTCGGTCAGCGGCGGCACCGACGTGTGCAGCTGTTTCGCCGGCGCCGTCCCCACCCTGCCCGTCCACATCGGCGAACTCCAGGCCGCCTGCCTGGGCACCGACCTCCAGGCCTGGGACCCGGCGGGCAAGCCCGTGACCGGGGAGGTGGGCGAGCTGATCGTCACCAACCCCATGCCGTCCATGCCGATCCGGTTCTGGAACGACCCCGACGGCAGCCGCTACCGCGACAGCTACTTCGACATGTTCCCGGGCGTCTGGCGGCACGGTGACTGGATCACGATCACCGACCACGGCTCGGTCGTCATCCACGGCCGCTCCGACTCCACGCTCAACCGCCAGGGCGTGCGGATGGGCTCCGCCGACATCTACGAGGCCGTGGAGCGCCTGCCGGAGATCAAGGAATCCCTCGTCATCGGGCTGGAGGAACCGGACGGCGGCTACTGGATGCCGCTCTTCGTCCACCTCGCCCCCGGCGCCCGCCTCGACGACGACCTGCGGGCCCGGATCAAGACGACGATCCGCGAGGAACTCTCCCCCCGCCACGTCCCCGACGAGATCATCGAGGTCCCCGGCGTCCCGCACACCCTCACGGGCAAGCGCATCGAGGTGCCGGTCAAGCGCCTGCTCCAGGGCGCGCCGCTGGCCAAGGCCGTGAACCCCGGCTCGGTCGACAACCTCGACCTCCTCGACTTCTACGAGGAGCTGGCCCGCACCCGACGCCAGGGGTGACTGTCAGTGGCCGTGGTTACGCTGAGTGAGCATCGACCGGTGCGACTCAGGGGGAGCCATGGCAGACAGCAGGAACACGGACACGACCAGCACCCGAGGCCGCCCGCGCGGCGCCGCGGGCGGAGGCGCAAACGGCAGGAGGGGCGGCGGCGGACGCGGCGGCGGGGGCGGCGGGGGCGCCTCCCGGGCCCGCCGCGGCCTGCGCCGCGAAATCCCCGGCACGCTCGGCGTCATCGCCGACCCCGGGGACTTCGCGGCCATGCGCGGCTACCGGAGCTTCGCCTTCACCGACCACGAGGACTACCTCGCCCAGGCCGACGCGCTCCTGAGGTCCCTCGCCCTGCGCGGCATCCACACCACCGTCGTGCTCTTCGACCCCGAGGAGTACGCCGACCACTGCGCCGAGCGGGGCACCGACCCCGACACCTCCGCCGCCCGCACCCGCTTCACCGCGGACCTCGCCGGCACCGCCGCCTCCCTGCCCTACGGGGAGGAGCCACTGAGCGCCCTCCTCCCGCGCCTCGTGGACGAGGCCGTCCGCCAGGCCACCTGGGAGTACGCCACCGTCCTGCTCTCCGGGATCGGCAGCTGCGCCGACTGCGGGGAGGACATCGGCCAGGCCTCCTTCGACCGGGCGGCCCTGATCCTGCGGCGGCTGCTGGAGCGGGCCGGACCCGGCCACCACCACCTGGTGTGCAGCGTCCCCACCCAGGACGAACAGCTCGTCGCCGTACTGCACGCCGACACCACCGGCGACCCCGCCGCCCCGCCCGGGGCGGGAGGACGCGAGCGCTTCGACTTCGTGACCGTCCTCGCCACCGGCCTCGCCCTCGGCGGCCCCGGCGGCCTGGTCCTGCGCACCACCACCGGGGACCTCCGCGACCGGGTCCACGGTTGGCGCCTGGACCGCGGCCGCCTGGTCACCCTCTCCGCAGCTGCCGTGTTCAACGCGTACTGCACCGATGCCGACACCGGAGAGCCCGTCCCGCCGGAACCGGGCGTCGAGTACTGCCCCGGGTACGAGGTGGACGAGGCGGGACCTCCCCACTGAACCGGAGGAGGCACCGGAGCGGACGAGGGGCCCCCGCCACCGGCGAAGGCCCCTCGTCCCGACCACACCACCCCTCGCGGGGCACCGGCTACTCGCCGGAGAGCACCGCCTGGGCGGCCACGCGGGCCTCCTCGGCGCTGTCCGCCGCGCGCGCGGCGGCGGCGGCGCGCTCGCACTGCGCGAGCGTGTACTTGGCGAGCGTCGCCCGCACGTAGGGGATCGACGCGGCGCCCATCGAGAGGGAGGTGACACCCAGACCCGTCAGGACACAGGCCAGCAGCGGGTCCGAAGCGGCCTCACCGCAGACGCCGCAGCTCTTGCCCTCCGCCCTGGCGGCCTCGGCCGACATGGCGATCAGGTCGAGCAGCGCGGGCTGCCACGGGTCCTGGAGGCGGGAGACCGCACCGACCTGGCGGTCGGCCGCGAAGGCGTACTGCGCCAGGTCGTTCGTGCCCAGCGACAGGAACTCGACTTCCTGGAGGATCGAGCGCGCCCGCAGCGCGGCGGAGGGGATCTCCACCATCGCGCCGAACTTCGCCCGCAGCCCGGCCTCGCGGCAGGCGTCCGCGAACGCCTTGGCGTCGGCGCGGTCGGCCACCATCGGGGCCATGACCTCCAGGTAGACCGGCAGGCCCTCGGCCGCCTTGGCCAGCGCGGTGAGCTGCGTGCGCAGCACCTCCGGGTGGTCCAGCAGCGCCCGCAGGCCGCGCACGCCCAGAGCCGGGTTCGGCTCGTCTGCCGGGGTCAGGAAGTCGAGCGGCTTGTCGGCGCCCGCGTCCAGGACGCGCACGACGACCCGGCCCTCGGGGAAGGCCTCCAGCACGGCGCGGTAGGCCGCGACTTGCTTCTCCTCGGTCGGCGCCTTCTTGCTGTCGTCCAGGAACAGGAACTCGGTGCGGAACAGGCCCACACCCTCCGCCCCCGCCTCGACGGCCGCCGGCACGTCCGCCGGACCGCCGACGTTCGCCAGCAGCGGCACCTTGTGACCGTCCGACGTGGCGCCCGGACCGGACGACGCGGACAGCGCGGCCCGGCGCTCGGCGGCCGCGGCCTCCAGCTCCGCGCGCTTCTGCGGAGTCGGGTCCACGAACAGGTCACCGGTGCTGCCGTCGACGGCGATCACGGTGCCCTCGGGGATCTCACCGGCACCCGGCAGCGCGACGATGGCCGGCACGCCCAGCGCCCGCGCGAGGATCGCGCTGTGGCTGGTCGGGCCGCCTTCCTCGGTCACGAAACCGAGGACGAGCGTCGGGTCGAGCAGCGCGGTGTCCGCGGGAGCCAGGTCCCGCGCGATCAGCACGTACGGCTCGTCGCTGTCCGGCACGCCCGGCATGGGCACGCCCAGCAGACGGGCCACGATGCGGTTCCGCACGTCGTCCAGGTCGGCCACCCGGCCGGCCATGTACTCCCCGGCGCCCGCGAGCAGCTCGCGGTAGGAGGCGAACGCGTCGTACACACCGCGCTCGGCGGTGCTCCCGACAGCGATCCGGCGGTCGACGTCGGCCATCAGCTCAGGGTCCTGAGCGATCATGGCCTGGGCTTCGAGCACGTGCTGGGCCTCGCCACCGGCCAGCTGGCCGCGCGCGATCAGGTCGGCCGCCACGGCGTCCACGGCCTGACGGGCGCGCCCCTGTTCGCGCTCCGCCTCCTCCGCGGCGATCTGCTTGGCCGGCGGTTCGAGAACCGCCGTCCCCATGTGCCGAACCTCGCCGATCGCCACACCGTGGCTCACGCCGACGCCTCGCAGCGTTGTCTCCATTTCACCCGTCTCCGATTGAGCGGCGGGCCCACCCGCCGCGTTGGATGTCCGATTCGCCCGTGCGGGCGGATACGTCACTGCCAGCCGAAGAGCACGTCTCCGGTTTTCACGTCTCCGGCCTCGACGACATCGGTGAGGGAGTCGGGCGTCGCTTCCAGGGCCACCACGGGGCAGACGGGCGACTTGCCGGCCTGCTCGACCGCGGCGGGGTTCCAGCGGATGACGGTCTGGCCGCGGGTCACCGTGTCGCCCTTGTTCACGAGCAGCTCGAAGCCCTCGCCGTTGAGCTGGACGGTGTCGATCCCGAGGTGCGTGAGCACGCCGTGCCCATCGGCGTCGACGACGACGTAGGCGTGCGGGTGCAGAGAGACGACCACACCGTCGACGGGGGACACCGCCTCCGAGGGCTCGCGCACGGGATCAATGGCGGTGCCCGGTCCCACCATGGCGCCGGAGAACACCGGATCGGGCACTGCCGCGAGTCCGATGGCGCGCCCGGCAAGTGGGGACGTCACGCTGGTCATGGGGGCCTCCCAGGGGGTGGGGCTGCTTCGTGTCGCCGTCAGAACATGTCCGGACGGCATACTTTGAGAAGGGTAAGTCATGACACATCCCGGTTCGTCACGAAGTACACCTCCTGACGGAGGCCCTGCGTGCTCGCCGCGACGGCCTAGTGGACTAGACCATACGCCTGAATCGATTTGCGCGGGCATCGGCGGAGCTGTACTGTCGTGACTCCCGCCAGGACGCGTCGTGTGAACACCTCACGAACCGCTGATGGACGGGACACCTCCTCTGGATCGCTGATCTTCAACCCGTGTTCTTTGCGTTTGCCTGTAGGCGGACGGAGAGAGTGGTCGGGAAGCGGGAAAAGCGCTGATAGAGTCGGACTCGCCGAAAAGGAAAACGCGAAAGCGAAAACCTGGAAAGCGAAAAGCAGGATCCCGTTTCGACCGGGAATCGGACACGAGAGAGTCTGATAGAGTCGGAAACGAAAAACGAAGCCCGGAGGAAAACCCGCGAGGGTGAGTACAAAGGAAGCGTCCGTTCCTTGAGAACTCAACAGCGTGCCAAAAATCAACGCCAGAAGTTGATACCCCGTCCATTTCGGTGGATGAGGTTCCTTTGA
>NZ_JBEXPB010000023.1:0-101837 GCF_040611795.1 Streptomyces sp. NPDC006529
CGCAGGGAGCGCTCTTGACGGGACGCCCCGGCACGGGAAGACAGTGGAACTGACGGGCAGCCCCCGGAACCACCCCGACCCCGAAGCGCGAAACCTACCCCCCCCGGCAGCGGACCCGCGACCCGGCGCCTTTCGGCCGATCCTCAGCCCACCGACGTCGGCGACCCCGGTGGGGCCGTGAGTTCTATCAGGCGGCAGACCGTTTCTATGTCGATCTTGACCTGGGCGATCGAGGCGCGGCCCGAGAGCCAGGTGATCAGGGCGGAGTGCCAGGTGTGCTCGATTACGCGGACCGCCGAGAGCTGTTCGGCCGTGGGCGGGGCGTCCAGGCCCATCGCGTCCAGGATGATCGCCGTGGTCAGCCGGGAGACCGTGTCCACCTCGGGGCTCACGCTGCGGTCCGCGAAGGTCAGGGCGCGGACCATGGCGTCGGCCAGGTGCGGTTCGCGCTGGAGGGCGCGGAAGGCGCGCATGAGGGTTTCCGCGACCGCTTCCGCCGGGGTGTCGGCGGCGGGAGGGCGCTTGCGCAGCGTCGTGTGCATGTGCTGGAGCTGGTCCTGCATGGTCGCGACCAGGAGGTGCACCTTGGAGGGGAAGTACCGGTACAGCGTGCCCAGCGCGACACCGGCCGCCTCGGCGACCTCCCGCATCTGGACCGCGTCGAACCCGCCCCGGCTGGCCAGCTGGGCGCTGGCGTGCAGGATCCGGCGGCGGCGGGCCTCCTGCCGCTCCGTCAGGGGCGGGGACGCCGACGTGGCGAGGGCCTTGGCTTCCGCTGTCATGTGTCCCGTTCCCTGGCGTTCCGAGATATCCATCCGCACCGCTCCGAGGCTGTTCCGTGGTCAGCATGGCAGGCAGTGCAGCCGTGGCGCGAATCACCTGCTCCGGCTCTTACGGTGTGGTTTCCGGCCGGTAGATTCAATGGTCTTCAACGGATCAAGTCTGAAACTTGTTCTACATTATCCGAGCGGTTACGCTCCGGCGAAAGTGCAGTGAGAAGGGGGCCGGGAGTGACCGCTGAGGCCATGGTGACGAGCCCTTTCAGGGGATCCGCCACTGACGGCGACCGCCCGTTGCGCATCGCACTCCTCACGTACAAGGGGAACCCGTTCTGCGGTGGCCAGGGCGTCTACGTCCGCCACCTCGCGCGGGAACTGGTCCGCCTGGGGCACTCCGTCGAAGTCATCGGCGCGCAGCCCTACCCGGTCCTCGACACCGGCGCCACGCTCACCGAACTGCCCAGCCTCGACCTCTACCGCCACCCCGACCCCTTCCGCACCCCCAAGCGCGGGGAGTACCGGGACTGGATCGACGCGCTGGAGGTCGCGACCATGTGGACGGGCGGCTTCCCCGAGCCGCTGACCTTCTCGCTGCGCGCCCGCCGCCACCTGGCGGCCCGGCGCGGCGAGTTCGACGTCATCCACGACAACCAGACCCTCGGCTACGGCCTCCTGGCCGACCTCGGCGCCCCCCTGGTGACCACCGTCCACCACCCGATCACGGTGGACCGGGGGCTCGACCTCGCCGCCGCCAAGGGCCGCAGGAAGCGCCTCTCGGTGCGCCGTTGGTACGGCTTCACCCGCATGCAGGGCCGGGTCGCCCGCAGGCTGCCCACCGTCCTGACCGTCTCCGGTTCCTCGCAGCAGGAGATCGCCGACCACCTCGGCGTCCGGGGCGACCGGATCCACGTCGTGCACATCGGCGCGGACACCGACGTGTGGTCGCCGGACCCCTCCGTCGCGGAGGTCCCGGGCCGGATCGTCACCACCTCCAGTGCCGACGTACCGCTCAAGGGCCTGGTGCACCTCGTGGAAGCGCTCGCCAAGCTGCGCACGGAGCAGCCCGGGGCGCACCTCGTGGTCGTCGGCAAGCGCGCCGAGCGCGGGCCGGTCGCCAGGGCGATCGAGACGTACGGGCTCCAGGACGCCGTCCGCTTCGTCAAGGGCATCACCGACGCCGAGCTGGTCGACCTGGTGCGCAGCGCCCAGGTCGCCTGCGTGCCCTCCCTCTACGAAGGCTTCTCGCTCCCGGCGGCCGAGGCCATGGCCACCGGCACCCCGCTGGTGGCCACCACCGGCGGGGCGATCCCCGAGGTGACCGGCGCCGACGGCGAGACCTGCCTGGCCGTGCCGCCCGGTGACGCGGGGGCCCTGGCCGCCGCGCTGGGCCGGCTCCTGGAGGATCCCGCCCTGCGCGCCCGGCTGGGCAGCGCCGGGCGCGCGCGGGTGCTGGACCGGTTCACCTGGGCCAGAGCCGCCGAGGGCACCGTGGTGCACTACCGGGCCGCCATCGAACGGGCCGCGCGCGCCGGTCGATGAGGTTCACGAAGGCCATGCACCCCTTGTACCCGCACTCCGTCATGCAGTCCGTCAACTCCCCACACCTCGACCGCGAAGGCAGGTCCGCGTGCTGACCGTCGATTTCTCCAGGTTCCCGCTGGCCGCGGGCGACCGCGTGCTCGATCTGGGCTGCGGCGCGGGCCGGCACGCCTTCGAGTGCTACCGGCGCGGGGCCCACGTGGTCGCCGTGGACCGCAACGGCGAGGAGATCCGCGAGGTCGCCAAGTGGTTCGCCGCCATGAAGGAGGCCGGAGAGGCCCCTGCCGGGGCCACGGCCACCGCCATGGAGGGCGACGCGCTCGCGCTGCCCTTCCCCGACGACTCCTTCGACGTCGTGATCATCTCCGAGGTCATGGAGCACATCCCCGACGACAAGGGCGTGCTCGCCGAGATGGTCCGGGTGCTCAAGCCCGGCGGCCGCATCGCGATCACCGTCCCGCGCTACGGCCCCGAGAAGATCTGCTGGGCGCTCAGCGACGCCTACCACGAGGTCGAGGGCGGCCACATTCGCATCTACAAGGCGGACGAGCTGCTCGGCAAGATGGAGCAGGCCGGTCTCAAGCCGTACGGCACGCACCACGCGCACGGCCTGCACTCGCCGTACTGGTGGCTCAAGTGCGCCTTCGGCGTGGACAACGACAAGGCGCTGCCGGTGAAGGCGTACCACAAGCTCCTGGTCTGGGACATCATGAAGAAGCCGCTCGCGACCAGGCTCGCCGAGCAGGCCCTCAACCCGGTCATCGGCAAGAGCTTCGTGGCCTACGCGACCAAGCCCCACCTGCCCGTCGGCGCGGCCAAGTGACCTCGCCCGGGCGCACCGAGCACCTCGTCCTGGACGGCGTACTGACGGCCGAGCAGGCCGCGCAGACCGTCGCCGGGATCCTCGCCGCGCAGCGCGCGGACGGGGCCATACCGTGGTTCCGCGGGCACCACCTCGACCCGTGGGACCACACCGAGGCCGCGATGGCCCTGGACGTGGCGGGCGAGCACGAGGCCGCGGAGCGGGCGTACGCGTGGCTGGCGGCCCATCAGAACGAGGACGGCTCCTGGTACGCCGCCTACGCCGACCGGCCCGACGGGGTGGCCACCCGGGAGCCGCAGGACGCGAGCAAGGAGTCCAACTTCACCGCGTACATCGCGGTCGGGGTCTGGCACCACTACCTGGCCACCGGCGACGACCCGTTCCTGGACCGGATGTGGCCGGTGGTCTTCGCCGCCGTCGAGTTCGTCCTCGGGCTCCAGCAGCCCGGCGGCCAGATCGGCTGGAAGCGGGAGGCGGACGGGACGGTGGTCCCCGACGGCCTGCTGACCGGCTCCTCCTCCATCTACCAGGCGCTGCGCTGCGCGCTGGCGATCGCCGAGTGCCGTGAGGAGCCGCAGCCCGACTGGGAGGTGGCCGCGGGAGCGCTCGGGCACGCCGTGCGCCGTCACCCGGAGCGGTTCCTCGACAAGAACCACTACTCGATGGACTGGTACTACCCGGTCCTCGGCGGGGCGCTGACCGGAAGCGAGGCGCAGGCGCGGATCGAGAGCCGCTGGGAGGAGTTCGTCGTGCCGGGGCTGGGCGTGCGCTGCGTGCTGCCCAACCCGTGGGTGACGGGCGGCGAGAGCTGTGAACTCGCGCTCGCGCTCTGGGCGATGGGGGAGTCCGACCGGGCGCTGGAGATCCTGCGCTCGATCACCCACCTGCGGGCCGAGAACGGCATGTACTGGACCGGGTACGTCTTCGAGGACGAGAAGGTCTGGCCGGTGGAGCAGACGACCTGGACGGCGGCGTCCCTGCTGCTGGCCGTGGCCGCGCTCGGCGGGGACGAGCCGACCACGGCCGTCTTCGGGGGTCTCACCCTGCCGGACGGGCTCGACCCCGACTGCTGCTAGCTGATCCGCCCGGACGGGTGGATCAGCGGCGGATCAGCGGCGCGAGAGCCAGCCCGCGAGGGCGTGGCCTATGAAGAGGTAGGCGACGGCGGCGATGCCGTAGCCGACGACGACCTGGACCCAGTCACGGTCGAAGGTGAAGAGGTCGTACGACCAGGTCGCCAGCCAGGTGGCGGCGTCGTGGACGAAGTCGACCAGGGCGTTGCCCCGGTTGGCGTCCAGCAGGTAGAGCAGGATCCAAGCGATGATCACGAAGGCCATGACGTCGGCCACGATCGCGACGGCGCGACCGACAGAGCTGCTTCCCCGAGTTCTTGCTCGCATGTGGGCTCCGGTGTGTGTGGGCATGTCATGCGTCTTGCCGCTGCGGTGGGGGCCAAACCCGAACGGGTGCCCCGAGTAGCGCAGTCGGCGGGGCGGGGTGAGGCTGCGGGGGACACCTCATTCCCGGAGGAAACCGTGTCCATACCCAGAACCGCCCGATTCCGCCGTGGCGTCACGGCGCTGATCCTGTCCACCGCCCTGATCGCCGGAGGCGCCACCGCCTGCGGCAGCGGCGGCGACCGGAGCGCCGGCCGTACGGACGCCCAGGTCCGCGGGGCCCCGGCCGCCGCGGAGCAGGTCGCGGCCGACCCGGCCGAGGAGGCGCTGCTGGCCGCCGAGGCCGCACCGTCGCCCAGCCCGTCCACCGAGGCGCAGAAGCAGAAGTTCGCCAAGACGCGCTTCGTCGCCAACGCCGGTCTCGCGGCCGGCGCCGCCTACCAGTGGATCATCAAGCCGTACCGCGCGGGCAAGTTCAAGAAGGGCGCGAGCGGTCGCACCTTCGCCCTGGTGAAGGCCGGCCTCGCGGGCGCCTTCGCCTACAACCGGCTCAAGGCGGCGTCCGAGAACGCCAAGGGCGACCCGCTGCTGTCCAAGGCGATGGGTCCGCTCACCTCGGGCATCGAATCCCTCAAGGGGCTGGGCAGCAAGCTCCGCAAGGGTGACGCGGGCGACGCCGACGTCAGCTCCTTCGAGCAGATGATCAACGGGGTCAAGGACGCCGGCAAGAGCGCGGGCGCCCCGGTCACCGACAAGGTTCCGAGCGCCTCCCAGCTGAGCCGCTGAGCCCAGGGGACCCCGGACGCACGACATGGTGATGACCCGCCGGGCGACCGGCGGGTCATCACCACGTGGTGCGTACGGCATCAGCGCGTCGTGTCGCGGTTGAAGACCGACCGCGCCCACAGGTAGCCGAGCAGGGTCAGCGCCACGCACCAGGCGAGGGCCATGATCCCGTTGTTCCCGATCCCGGTGCCCATCAGCAGCCCGCGCAGGGTCTCGATGACCGGGGTGAAGGGCTGGTACTCGGCGAACCAGCGCAGGCCGGCCGGCATCGAGTCCGCCGGGACGATCGCGCTGCCGAGAAGCGGCAGGAACTGGAGCGGCATCGGCATGTTGCTGGCGGTCTCGGGGGTCTTGGCGACCAGACCCATGGCGGCGGCCAGCCAGGTGAGGCCCAGCACGAGCCCGGTCAGCAGCCCGGCCACGGCCAGCCACTCGACGGGGGTGGCGGAGGGCCGGAAGCCCATGAGCAGGGCTATGCCGGTCACCAGCGCGACGCTGATCAGGGTCTGGATGACCCCGCCCACGACGTGACCGGTCAGGAACGAGGCCCTGGATATCGGCATCGTACGGAAGCGGTTGACGATGCCTTCGGTCATGTCGACGCTGACCCCGACGGCCGTGGCCACGGCCCCGGCGGTCGCGGACATCAGGATGACGCCCGGGGCGATGTAGTCGATGTAGTGCTCCGAGCCGGTGCCGGTGCCGAGGGCGCCGCCGAAGACGTAGTTGAACAGCAGCAGCATCATCACCGGCATGACCGCGACGGAGATGGTCATCGACGGGTAGCGCAGGGCGTGGCGCAGGTTGCGCCGCAGCATCGTCGCCGAGTCGCCGACGGAATGGGCCAGGGTGGTCATCGCGCGTTCTCCCGCTTCGGGCCGGTGAGGGTGAGGAATACGTCATCGAGGTCGGGGGTGTGGACGGACAGCTCCTCGGCGGGGACCGAGGCGTGCTCCAGGATGTCCAGGACGGCTCGCAGCGTGTCCGGGCTGCCGTCGCCGGGGAGGTCCAGGGTGAGCGCCTCGCGGTCGACGGCGAGGCAGGCGAACAGGGCCTCGGCGGCGTCCAGTTCGGGGAGGGTCGCGAACCGCAGGCGGATGTGGCTCCC
Organism: Streptomyces sp. NPDC006529; assembly: GCF_040611795.1. Taxonomy (NCBI): domain Bacteria; kingdom Bacillati; phylum Actinomycetota; class Actinomycetes; order Kitasatosporales; family Streptomycetaceae; genus Streptomyces; species Streptomyces sp. NPDC006529. The sequence goes on from NZ_JBEXPB010000023.1 coordinate 6,433, forward strand.
GGGTATGCGTCGCTTCAGTTCCTCTGCGGTGCCCTCGGCGACCAGCTTCCCGTGGTCCAGGACGGCGATCCGGTCGGCGAGTTGGTCGGCCTCCTCCAGATACTGGGTGGTGAGGAAGATCGTGACGCCCTGTTCGCTGACCAGGTTCCGGATGATCTCCCACATGGTGCGGCGGCTGCGCGGGTCGAGTCCGGTGGTCGGTTCGTCCAGGAAGATCACGCGCGGGTCGCCGACCAGGGTCATCGCGAGGTCGAGCTTGCGCCGCATGCCGCCGGAGAAGGTGGAGACGGGCTTGCGGGCGGCCTCGGTGAGGTCGAAGCGGCTCAGCAGGTCGGCGGTGCGGCGGCGGCCTTCCCGGCGGCCGAGGTGGAGCAGGTCCGCCATCAGGATCAGGTTCTCCTCGGCGGTGAGGAGGTTGTCCACCGCCGAGAACTGGCCGGTGACGCCGATGACGGTGCGGATGGCGGCGGCTGCGCGGGCCAGGTCGTGGCCCCCGACGCGGACCTCGCCCGAGTCGGCCGGGATGAGGGTGGTGAGGATCTGCACGGTGGTGGTCTTGCCCGCGCCGTTGGGTCCGAGCAGGGCGAAGACGGTGCCGGGGGCGACGCGTAGGTCCATGCCGTCCAGGACCTTCTTGTCGCCGTAGGACTTGGTGAGGCCGGTGACGCTGATCGCGGGTGAGGTGACGGCGGTGGACCCGGTCGCTGTCGCGACGGCTGTGGTCATGGGGCGTTCTCTCCTCTGGGTGGTGGGGCCGGGCTGTGCTGGGACTGCTGGGGCTGGTGGCTGCTGCGGCTGGTGGTGGCGTGGGCGGTGGTGGCTCAGGCGCGGTGGACGTCGATGTTCCCGGCCCCGCTGCGGGCGCGGACCTCGACGGTCTCGTCGGTCGCGGCCGGGCCGTCGGTGGTGGTGAGGGTGTTGCGCACGCTGCCGACGCGGGTGTTCACGTCCAGCCAGGCGGCGGTGGAGGGGGCGATGCCGACCGAGATGTTCCCCGCGGCGGTCTGGAGCGCGACCTGGCCGCGGGCCACTTCGCCGACCTCGATGTGGCCGTTGGCGGACTTGGCCTCGACGCCGGCGTGCGCGGTGCCGACGCTGACGGAGCCGTTGGACGTGGTGGCCTTCAGATCGCCCTGGATCTCGCCGACGACGATGTCGCCGTTGGAGTTCTTGACGATCGCGGCGCCGCCGATGCGTTCGGCGTGGATCCGGCCCGAGCCGGACAGTTCGGCGTTGCCGGTGACGGTTTCGACGTGCGTCGTGCCGTGGCCCGTGGAGAGGAGTACGGCGGACGCCTCCTCGATGCGGATGTCGCCGAGGGAGGTCTTGATCCGGGCCTGCCCGAGCGGTCCGGAGCAGAGGAAGTCCGCCATGGGGGAGTCGCCGCGGAGGTCGGATCCGGCGGGCAGGGCGAGGGTGATGTCCAGCGATCCGCTGCGGCCGAACAGGGAGCGCTTGCGCGGGCCCTTGACGAGGAGCCGGCCCGCCGCGTAGCTGACCTTGGTCTGCTGGGCGGCCCGGACGTCCGCCTCCGCGCCCGGGTTGCTCGGCCGGACGTCGACGACGGTGTCGGTGCGGGGGGAGGTGGTGACGCGGAGGGTGCCGAGGTCGAACTCGACGGTGGCGGAGATGGGGTCGGGGGTCTTGAAGGTCTCGGAGATGTCGGCCGTCTCGGAGTGGTGGGAGGTCTGGGCGTTGTGGGAGGTCTGGGGCTGAGACATGGCTGTGCCGTCCTCTTGGCTCGTGGAGCGGAAGGTGTGGGTGGGGCTGTGTGGGTGTGGGGGTGCGGTGTGGGTGGTTAGCGGACCCAGCCCGTGAAGCCCTGGGGGCCGCGGGAGCGGCCCGAGGTGGGGGCCGCGGTGGCGGGGGCGGGGCGGGTGGTCGGCTCCAGGGCCGCCGCGACGGCCCGGACCAGCCAGGCGTTGACCGAGAGGCCCTCTTGGCCGGCGGCGTCCTCGACGCGGTTCTTCAGGTGCGCGGGGAGGCGGAAGTTGATGCGGGCCGTGCCGCCGTCGTCCCCTTCGGGGGGCGGGGTCGTGGGGGCGGGGGGTGCGGCCGGGGGGACGGCTTGGGTGAGGTGCGGGGCGGTGGGGTCGCCGTACGCGAAGGGCTCTGCGGCCGGCGGGGCGGTGACGACGAACTCGGGGTCGAGGCCGCGGAGCCGTACGTCGACCGAGCCGGGGGCGAGGTCCTGGGTCACCTCGCCCATGGCGGCGGACAAGGCGTTCAGGAGGGTCAGTCTGGCCGCCGACTCCAGGGGGGCCGTGAGGCGGTCGGCCAGGGCGCGGGATTCCGGGCCGCCGGCCTCTGCGGCGGATGCCAGTTCGTTTCTGAGGTGGTCGACGTAGGGCGTGAGGTCCATGGCTTAAGAATGGCACATGGGTGGCGCCATTGCCAGTGTTTATGGCGCCAATGTGGTGCCACTTTGGCGGGGCGTGGTGCCATGTGGCTCCGGCGGGGGTTCTGGGTGTGTGCCTCCGGGGTGGGTGGGTGTGTGCCTCGGGGTCAGGTGTTCAGGTCCGCCAGAGTGCGGAGGGTGGGGAGGTCCGGGGCCGTGACGAGGAGGTCGGTCACCGGGCCCTTGCGCCATTCGGTCAGGCGTTCCGCTATGCGGGCGCGGGGGCCTATCAGGGAGATCTCGTCCGCGAAGGCGTCCGGGACGGCCAGGACCGCTTCCTGTTTGCGGCCCGCCAGGAAGAGGGACTGGATGCGGTGGGCCTCCTCCTCGTAACCCATGCGCGCCATCAGGTCCGCGTGGAAGTTGCGGGCCGCGTGGCCCATGCCGCCGATGTAGAAGCCGAGCATGGCCTTGACCGGGAGGAGGCCCTCCGCGACGTCGTCGCAGACGTGGGCGCGGGCCATCGGCGCGATCATGAAGTTCGGGGGGAGGTCCGTCAGGGAGGCCTGGTAGACGTCCCTGCGGGTGGGGGACCAGTACAGGGGGAGCCAGCCGTCCGCGATCCGGGTCGTCTGCGCGATGTTCTTCGGGCCCTCGGCGCCCAGCAGGAGGGGGAGGTCCGCCCGCAGGGGGTGGGTGATGGGGCGCAGCGGCTTGCCGAGGCCCGTGCCGTCGGCGCCGCGGTACGGGTGGCTGTGGAAGCGGCCGTCGAGCGCGACCGGCGCCTCGCGGCGCAGCACCTGGCGGATGACGTCGACGTACTCGCGGGTGGCCGTCAGCGGGCTTGCGGGGAAGGGGCGGCCGTACCAGCCCTCGACCACCTGCGGCCCCGACAGGCCGAGGCCGAGCATCATCCGGCCGCCCGAGAGGTGGTCCAGGGTGAGCGCGTGCATGGCGGTGGCCGTGGGGGTGCGGGCGGCCATCTGCGCGATGGCGGTGCCGAGCCGGATCCGGCTGGTGTGCGCGGCGATCCAGGTCAGCGGGGTGAAGGCGTCCGAACCCCAGGCTTCGGCGGTCCAGACGGAGTCGTAGCCCAGGTTCTCGGCCTCGCGCGCGAGGTCCAGGTGGGCCGGGTTGGGGCCGCGGCCCCAGTAGCCGAGTGCGAGTCCGAGGCGCATGTACGGTCCTCCCGGAGCCAGATCTGACGGGGCGTCAGTAACGTCAGGAGAGAGTAGACCGACGGCCCCCCGCCCGGAAGGGCGGGGGGCCGTCGGCCGTACGGGTGTCCGGGCGCTCAGCCGCGCTGGATGCCCGAGGTGTCGTTCAGCACGCCGCGGCGGCCGTCCTGGGTCTGGGCCACCAGGGTGGACGGACCGCGCTGCTCCACCGCCAGGTACCAGGTACCCGGGGCCAGTTCGGCGATCGGGCTCGGCGAACCGTCCTCGCCGAAGAGCGGGCGGGCCACCGGCACCGCGAACCAGAACGGGGTGAACTCGCCGCCCTGCGCGGGCCCCGCGGCCTGCGGCTGCGCGTCCTGCGGAGCCTGCGGCCCCGGGGCGGGCGCCGGGCCGCCGTGACCGGAGTACGGCGGCGCGGGCTGCGGGGTCGTGCCGTACGGCGCGGGCTGCTGGCCGCCCGGGTAGCCGTACCCGGCGCCCGGCTGCGGCTGGCCGCCGTACGGAGCCGCGGCCTGCGGCTTCGGCTCCGGCACCAGCGGGCCCGCGAGCGCGGGGATCTTCGTACCGGCGATGGCGACACCGGCGAGCGCGAAGGTCGCCAGGAACGCGATCACGGAACCCGCGCCCAGGCCGGCTCCGGGCGGGCTGACGATCAGCGCCCACAGCGCGGACCACGCGGCGGCGACGGCGAGGCCGGTGCCCCAGACCTCCAGGCCCTGCCCGGCGACCTTGCGGCCCGACGGCAGCAGCCGGGTGGTGATGATCAGCGCGGCGGCGGCGATGCCGGTCAGGAAGATCGACGGGAGGACGATGTTCAGCCGTTCCGTGTCCCACGCGTTCGGGATGCGGGCCTCGCAGGCCGCGAGCCCGGAACAGTCGACGGAGTAGAAGTTGAGGAACGAGGCGATGAACAGCAGCACCGCTGCTCCGATCACCACGCCGTCGCCTCGAGTGAGGGAGCGGATGTTCACTTGGATGTGTGTCCTTCTCGGTCTCGGTCGTCTCGTCGTCTCGTGGTGCCGACGGTGCCGCGGTCCGCGGTCCGCGTGCGGACGCGGGTGCGGGGCGGGCGGGCACCATCGTACGGACGTTTCGCGCGTCCGAGAGGTCAGGGGCCGTACCCGGGCCCCTCCTCTACCCGACCGTTACCCGCCCAGGAAGCCGACGATGCCGTTGGCGATGCCCTGAGCCGCCTTCTCCCGCCACTCCGGACTGGTCAGCAGCGCCGCGTCCTTGGCGTCGCGCATGTTGCCGCATTCGATGAACACCTTGGGGCGGGTGGAGAGGTTGAGGCCGCCGAGGTCGTCGCGGACGACCAGGCCCGTACCGCCGCCCACGTAGTTGGAGGGGGCGGAGCCGGTCGTCCGGGTGAAGTTCCCGGCGATCCGCTCGCCCAGCTCCTTCGACGGACCCACGATCTTCGCGGTGTCCGCGGCGCCGCCCTTGACCTTCGCCGGGAGGATCACGTGGAAGCCGCGGTTGCCGGAGGAGACGCCGTCGGCGTGGACCGAGACCACCGCGTCCGCGTTCGCCGCGTTGCCGATCCGGGCCCGCTCGTCGATGCACGGGCCGAACGGCCGGTCGGCCTGGTGGGTGAACACCACCTTGATGCCCTGGGCTTGCAGGATCGCGCTCAGCCGCCGCGAGACGTCGAGGCTGAAGTCGGCTTCCAGGTACCCGGCGTTGGTCGTCGTGCCGGTGGTGTCGCACTCCTTGCGGGTGGTGCCGATGTCGACCTGCTTGTCGATCTCGCCCGTGTGCTTGAAGTTGCCCGCGTTGTGCCCGGGGTCGATGACCACGACCCGTCCGGCGACCGGCCCCTTGCCGGGAGCCGCCGGGGACCCGCTCGCGGAAGCGGACGTCGAAGCGGAAGCGGACGCAGAAGGGGAGGCGCCGGCCGGGGCGGAGGCGCTGCCCTGGGCGCGCGCCTGGGAGGACGGCGGGGCGGCCGGCGGACGCGCCGCGGCCGGGGGCCGGCCGTCGTCGGCGCCCGCCCCGGTCGTCACCTCCACCAGCACCCACCCGGCGAGGCAGATCGGTGCGAGGGCGGCGACCGCCACGGCCAGCGTGGAACGGCGCGTGAACCACGGCCGGTCGGGGCTGACCGAAGAAGCGGACTCGGGCTGCGGGGCACTGTCGTCGTACGGCACGTCGGCGATGCTAGACCCCGGGCCCGCCCCGCGTCCGGACCCTGACCCGTCCGAGGGCCGGGCGCACGCCCGGATGGAGTCCCCGCGCCCCCCGTCCGCGCAGGTCAGATGCCGGTGCCGGTGCGGCGCAGCACGCGCAGGGAGTCCGTCACCGAGACCTCCTCGAAGGCCCCGGAGGCCAGCGCCCGCAGGTAGATCCGGTACGGCGCCTGCCCGCCGTCCGCCGGGTCCGGGAAGACGTCGTGGATGACCAGGGTCCCGCCGGGCGCGAGGTGCGGGGCCCAGCCCTCGTAGTCCCCGGTGGCGTGCTCGTCGGTGTGCCCGCCGTCGATGAAGACCAGGCCCAGCGGGCCGCCCCAGGCCGCCGCGACCTTCGGCGACCGCCCGACGACCGCGATCACGTGCTCCTCCAGGCCCGCCTTGTGCAGGGTCCGGCGGAAGGTGGGCAGGGTGTCCATGAGCCCGACCTCCGGGTCCACGACCGTCGGGTCGTGGTACTCCCAGCCCGGCTGCTGCTCCTCGCTGCCCCGGTGGTGGTCCACGGTGATCGCGCACAGCCCGGCCTCGCGGGCCGCGTCGGCGAGCAGGATCGTGGAACGCCCGCAGTACGTGCCCACCTCCAGCAGCGGCAGCCCGAGCGCGGCGGCCGCCGTGGCCGCCTCGTGGAGCGCGAGCCCTTCCCGTACGGGCATGAACCCCTTGGCCGCCTCGAAGGCGGCGAGGGTCTCCGGCTTGGGGCTGGCCATGGTGTTCCTCCAGGTGGTGCTGCGCGTGCGGGGCCGCGGGGCGGGTGGCGGCCCATGCTGCCCTACCGCCCGGTAGGACGCCACGGCCGGGTCCCGCGCGCGGCCTCGCGGAGGCCGGGCCGGTCGCACTCGAACCACACCGTCTTGCCGGACGCGCCCACCTCGGCGCCCCAGCGGTCCGTGACCGCCTCGACCAGCAGCAGCCCCCGCCCGCCGTCGGCCAGCGGGTCCGGGCCGGGATCCGGACGCGGGGGAGAAGGGGAGCCGTCCGCCACTTCCACCCGCAGCCCCTGCGGCCGCAGCAGGATCACCACCGCGCAGCCGCGCCCCGGCACGTGCCGGACGACGTTCGCGACCAGCTCGGTCAGCGCCAGCTCGGCCGCCTCGGACAGCGACGCCAGCTCCCAGCGGCCCAGCAGCATCCGCAGGATCCGCCGCATGTGCCGGACGGAGTGCTCACCCACGGTGAAGCCCATCCGGTAGGTCCCGTCAACTTCGGCGGCGGAGAAGTCAGTTACGTGATTCACGGCACCAGAGTGGAGCGAACTGACTACGCTCGGCTACGGACCGAAACGAACGCCTCGCGGCGTGTACTTGGGGGTGACCGCTCATGGTCAACATCCGCGATCTGGATCCCAGCGCCTCTCCGCTGGACTACTACGGCGCCGAGCTGCGCCGCGTACGGCAGGAAGCCGGACTGAAACAGCAGGCGCTCGGCAGCATCATCTTCTGCACGGGCTCCCTCATCGGGCAGATCGAAACGGCGCACAAGGTCCCGACCAGGGACTTCTCGGAGCGGGTGGACGCGGCGCTGGGCACGGACGGGATGTTCTCCCGGCTGGTGGGGCTGGTGCTGCGGAGCCAACTCCCGGTGTGGTTCCAGGCCTTCGCCGAGATGGAGGCGAGGGCCGCGTTCATCTCGTCGTTCCAGGCGCAGGTGGTCTACGGGCTGCTGCAGACACCCGAGTACGCGCGGGCCGTGCTGGGCGTGCGGACCGCCAAGGGACTCGACGCGAAGGTCGAAGCGCGGATGGACCGGCAGCGGCTCCTCCAGCGCGAGAACCCGCCACCGATGTGGGTGGTGATGAGCGAGGCCGTGCTGCACCAGGAGATCGGCGGCCGGGAGGTCATGCGGAAGCAACTCGGCCACTTGTTGGCGTTGGAGGAGCGGGAGTGGGTGAAAGTGCAGATCCTCCCCTTCGAGGCTGGCGCCCATGCCGGGTTGTTGGGTGAGTTCACTCTTCTGCGGTTCGACGATGACCCGGACATCGTCTACACGGAAGACTTCGTACAGGGGCACATGACGGCCAATCCACAAGCCCTCAGGGAGGGTTCGCTCCGTTACGATCACTTGCAGGCCGCCGCCCTCTCCGTGGAGGAATCGGCGGCGCGGATCGCCCGTGTAATGGAGGAACGCTATGGACACCATCCAGAACCTGTCGGGCGCGCGATGGCGTAAGTCCTCGTTCAGCGGCGACACCGGAGGCAACTGCGTCGAGTGCGCACCCCTTGGCGGAGCTGATTGGCAGAAGTCCTCGTACAGCGGCGACACCGGTGGCGACTGCGTCGAGGTCGCCGCGCAGCCCCACCGGATCGCCGTGCGGGACTCCAAGAACCCCGAGCTGCCCGCCTTCACCGTGAGCCCCGCCGCCTTCGCGGAGTTCGTGCGCGGTCTCTGACCGCGCGGCCGGAGCGGCCCTAGCCGTGACGAGGAGTCGCGGCCGGGGCCGTGGACGGCGCCGTCAGCTGGGCGATCAGGGCCGCGAGGAGCAGGCAGCCGACCGCCCACCAGGGCATGATGCGCAGGCTGTTGACCAGCGCCGTGCCGATCCCCACGCCCACGACCTGCGCCGTGATGGCCACGGCCGAGGCCGCGCCCGCGTGCTGCGGAAGGACAGTGGCCGTCGCGGTGGCCAGGACCGGCACGAAGGCCAGCCCGATGCCCAGGCCCGCGAGGGCCATGAAGGGGAGCAGGGCCGGGTATCCGCCACCGCCCTCGATCAGGAAGACGGGCATCGCCACGCCGAGCGAGGTGACCAGCAGGCCCGTCACGACGAGGACCCGCGGTGCTATGTCGCGGCTCAGCAGGCGGGGCGCGACCAGCGTGGAGCCGAGGACGAGGCCAGCCAGCACGGGCAGCATGGCCAGAGCGGTGGCAGCCGTGGAGTAGCCGATGGTCTGCCGCAGCAGCCCGGCCAGGGACGGCAGGGCGGCCCCGCTGAGGAGCATCGCGAGGAAGCCGACGAGCCGGCCCCGGTCCGCAAGGACGTACGGCGGCAGGAGCGGGGCCGAGGCGCCGCGCTGCCACCCCAGGAAGGCCAGGAAAAGGACGACGCCCCCGGCGAGCGGCCCGAAGACCACGGGATCGCCCCAGATCTCGGCGGGCTCGCTCCAGCTCTGCGACACCCCCAGGGAGCCGACGACGACGCCGCCGATACCGAGGGCGCCGAGCAGGACGCCCGGCAGGTCGAAGCGGCCGGGGCGCTCCGGGCGGTCGTGCGGCAGGACGCGGGTGCCGGCCAGGGCGATCAGGGCGAGGAGCGTGACGATCCCCAGGATCGGTCCCCAGTTCGTCCACCCGATCAGGAGCAGACCGAGCACCGGCCCGGCGACGCCGACCGTGGCGTAGATCCCCAACGCCCTGGCCCGTTCTCTCGCGTCGGGGAAACCGGTGCCGAGCAGGGTCAGCGCCGCCGCGGTCACCAGGGCGCCGGAAGCGCCCTGGACGAAGCGGGCCAGGAGCAGCGGCTCGGGGGCGAAGGAGCCGACCGCGCTGCCGAGGGCGGAGGCCGCCGCGAACCCGGCCAGGCCCGTGATGAGGGTCCGTTTTCCGCCGAAGCGGTCGACGACGTGGCCGCCGAGGAGCAGCAGCGCCGCGAAGGGGACCGCGCAGAAGAGGACGAAGTCCGGAGCGACCAACCCCGCGCGGAAGGACTCCGCGTCTCCCACCCCGAGCAGCACCGCCAGCTGGGCCAGGGCGAGTACGGCCAGCTGCCGGCCGCGGCGGGGCGAGGGCGCTGGGGCGGGGTCCGCGGTGGTGGGAGTGGGGGTCTCGGCGCGCGCGGGAGCGGCAGGGGGAGCGGCGGCCGGGGCGGGAGCGGGCGGCTGCGGCCGGGCCGCCGGGACGTAGTCCAGCAGCTGGGCCGCGTGCCGTCCCAGTTGGGCCAGCACCTCGCCGGGCAGCCAGACGCCGGGTCCGTCCCCGGCGGTGCGCTCGGCGACCTGGGCCGGGGTGGGCCGTAGGGCGGGGTCCTTCTCCAGGCAGGCGCGCACCAGATCGAGGAGCGATTCCGGTACGCCCGTGAGGTCGGGCTCCTCCTCGGCGATCCGGAAGAGGTGCGCGTTCAGGCCGGTGCCGGTGGCGCCGAAGAGGAGGCGTCCGGTGGCGGCGTAGACGAGGACGGCGCCGAGGCAGAAGACGTCGCTGGCCGGGGTGAGGGACAGACCGCGGACCTGTTCCGGCGACATGAAGCCGGGCGAGCCGATGAGCATGCCGGTGCGGGTGTGCAGGCTGTCGCCGCTCAGGCTGTCCATGGCGCGGGCGATGCCGAAGTCGATGACGCGGGGGCCGTCGACGGTCACCAGGACGTTGGACGGCTTGAGGTCGCGGTGGATCAGCCCCGCGGCGTGCACGGCCTCCAGCGCGAGGGACAGCCGGTTGGCGAGCACGCGGACGGACTGCTCGGGCAGCGGGCCGAAGTCCCGGGCGACGACCCGGGTCAGGTCGGGCCCGGCGATGTACTGCGTGGCCACCCACGGCACCGTCACGTCGGCGTCCGTGTCGGCGTCCAGGACGTCCGCGGTCCAGCTGCCGCCCACCCGGCGGGCCGCCGCCACCTCGCGGGCGAAGCGCCTGCGGAATTCGGGGTGGGCGGCGTACTCGGCCTGCACGACCTTGACGGCGACCGTGCGGCCGACGTCGGAGCGGCCGAGGTAGACCAGGCCCATGCCGCCGGCGCCCAGGCGGGCGATCAGGCGGTAGGGGCCGATGTGCGTCGGGTCTTCGGGGGTGAGCGAGTCCACGCCAGGAATCTAGCGGAGGCCGTCGGCGGGCAGCGGCCTTGTCTTCGTCCTGCATTCAAATCCCCCTATTCTGTGGCGGGTTCGACCGGCATGACCACAAGGACCAGCGGGGGACGGGCAGCATGAGCAGCGGTGCGCGCAGTGACGACGACAACGTCGAGGGGGGCATAAAGCCGCTCGCGGCCGGGGACCCGAGCCGGATCGGGCCGTACCTGCTGCTCGGGCGGCTGGGGGCCGGGGGCATGGGGCGGGTGTTCCTGGCCCGGTCCGAGGGCGGGCGGACGGTCGCGGTGAAGGTGGTGCACGAGGAACTGGTGTCGGACGCGCAGTTCCGGGCCCGCTTCCGGCGCGAGATCGACGCCGCGCGAAAGGTCGGCGAGCGGTACACGGCGCCCGTGCTCGACGCGGACCCCGACGCCGACCTGCCGTGGGTGGCCACGGGGTACGTGCCCGGGCTCTCGCTGGAGCAGATCGTGCGCCGCTTCGGCCCGCTGCCGGTGGACTCCGTACACGCCCTGGCCGACGGGCTGCTGCGCGCGCTCCAGGACATCCACGCCGCCGGGATCGTGCACCGCGACCTCAAGCCGTCGAACGTGATGCTGACCGTCGAGGGCGCCCGCGTCATCGACTTCGGCATCTCGCGCGCGCTGGAGACCTCCGTCGAGTCGCTCCTCACCAGCACCGGCATGGCCGTCGGCTCGCCCGGTTTCATGTCGCCCGAGCAGGTCCGCGGGCAGCGCGCCGGGGCGAAGAGCGACGTGTTCACCCTCGGCTGCGTGCTGATGTACGCGGCCACGGGCGCGCTGCCCTTCGGGCACGGCGCGAGCAACCAGCACGCGGTGATGTTCCAGATCGTGGAGGGCGAGCCGGACCTGGAGAAGGTCGGGGACGAGGCGCTGCGCGCGTTCATCGCCCGCTGCCTGGTCAAGGACATCGGGGAACGGCCCGGGGTGGACGCCCTGCTGGCGGACCCCGAGCGGGTCCGGCCGACCGAGCTCGGCGGGGCGTGGCTGCCGCCCAAGGTGGTGGCGCGGCTGGCCGGCCAGGCGGCGCGGCTGCTCGACGCCGAGGCGGAGCCCCGGCGCGAGGGCGCGGCGCCGGAGGCCGCGGCTCTCGTCGACCGGGCGACGCTGGACCTGGGGGCGAAGGGCGGGGCCGGGGGCGCGGCGGGTGCGGCCGGTGATCCGGGGGCCGGACCGCTGGTCGCGCCGGTGGCCGGGGGCGCCACCGCCGCGGGGGAGCGGCGCGGGAAGCGCCGGTGGACGGTCGCGGTGCCGGCGGTGCTGGTGTTCACGGTCGGCGGCGGGACGGTGGCGCTGATCCAGCCCTTCGGCAGTGGCGGCGGGGACGCCGCGAAGGCCTCGCCCCCGGCCGCGAGCGCTCCGGTGACGTCCGGCGGCGCGGTGGGCGCGCCTCCGGCGGCGCAGGGCTCGCCGAGCCCGGGTGCGTCCGGTTCGCCGAGTCCTTCCGTGCCGGGGCAGGCCCAGGGCGGCGGGGCCGCGGCGGCGGGCGGCGCGGGTGGTGCGGCCGCGCCGGGCGGCGCGGGGGCGGGGACGCCGGGCGGCGGCTCGGGCATCCCGGGCGGGGCCGGCGGTACGGGGAGCGATCCGGCCAAGGGCTCCGGGGCGGCCGCCGGCGCGGGCGGGGCGGGCGGCGGGGTCCCGGGCGGCTCGGGCGCGACCCCTGGCGGCTCCGGCGCGCCGAGCGGCGGGGGTTCCGCCGGTGACGCGGTCCCCTCGTACTTCGCGGGCTCATGGAACTACGCGGGGCAGTTCAACATCGGCCAGCCGGAGACGGTGGTCATCGCGCGCTCCGGGGCGGTCCGGCTGATCAGCGACGCGAGCATGGGCCACTGCGAGTACATCGCCAAGGTGGTCTCGGTGGGCTCCGGCGGGGCCCGGATCAACGTCGGCACGGCGGCGGTGGACAAGAGCAAGTCCACCGGCAGCTTCTGCCAGCCCCTGGACCCGTCGTTCTTCACCCGCAGCGATCCGTCCGGGATCCAGCACAACGTGGGCCCCTCACACGGTGAGGGGTACTACTACCAGCGCTCCTGATCCGGCGGACCCGGGTGGCCGTCCGGGTGGCCGTCGCGGAGGAAGAACACGTTTCACTTCTGACCTTCCGTCAGAATGGAACGTGTTCTACTCTGCCGCGCATGGGCATCGGAATCACGCAGGAACAACGGGAGTTGGCCGACGCGATGCGCGGCTGGGCGGCGCGCGCCGTGCCGCCCGAGGAAGTGCGCAAGCTGCTCGACACCGCCCCGCAGGCCGCGGGACGCCCCCTCTACTGGGACGCGCTCGCCGCCTCCGGGCTGCTCGCGCCGCACCTGGAGGGCGGCACCCTGCTCGACCTCGCCGTCGTCGTCGAGGAGGCCGCCCGGGCGGCCCTGCCCGGGCCGTACCTGCCGAGCGCGCTGGCGTCCGTACTCCTGCAGCGGGCCGGGGCCGAGCCGCTGGAGGGGCGGACCGGGGCCGTGGCCCTGGAAGCCGGGACGCTGACCGCCGTGGCCGTCGAGGGCGGCGGCCACCTGCTCGACGGGACCGCGCCCCCGGTGCTCGGGGCGGGCGGCGCCGACCTCGTCGTGCTGGCCGCCGAGGCCGCGCACGGCACCCTGTGGTTCGCGGTGGACGCCGCCGCGCTCGACATCCGCACCCACGAGAGCGCCGACCCGACCCGGCCGACCGCCGAGGTGCGGGCGCGGGGGGTCTCCGTACCGCCGGGGCGGGTGCTGGCACTGGACGCGGCCCTCGTCCGGGACGCGGCCTGCGCGCTCTTCGCCGCCGACGCCTGCGGCACCGCCGCCTGGGCGCTGCACACGGCCGCCGAACACGCCAAGGTGCGCGAGCAGTTCGGGCGGCCGATCGGGCAGTTCCAGGGGATCAAGCACCTGTGCGCCGACATGCTGGTCCGCCTCGAACAGGCGCGGGCGCTCGCCTGGGACGCCGCCCAGGCGATGGACGAGGACCCCGACGTCCGCTCGCTGGCCGCCGCGCTGGCCGCCGGGACGGCCCTGGACGCCGCCTACAGCTGCGCCAAGGACTGCATCCAGGTGCTCGGCGGCATCGGCTTCACCTGGGAGCACGACGCCCACATCTACCTGCGGCGCGCCCTGGTCGCGCGCCAGCTGCTCGGTTCCGGCGACGGCCACCGGGTGCGGGCCGTGCGGCTCGCGGCGGGCGGGGCCCGGCGCGAACTGCGCCTGGAGCTCCCGGCCGAGGCCGAGCGGCACCGCGAGCGGGCCCGGACCGCCCTCGCGCCGGCGCGCGGCCTCGACCCGGCCGCCGCCCGCCGGGTGCTCGCCCCCACCGGCTACGCCGCTCCCCACCTGCCCTTGCCCTACGGCCTCGGCGCAGGCCCGGTCGAGCAGCTCGTCGTCCAGCAGGAGCTGAGGGCGGCCGGGATCAAGGTCGCCGACCTCGGCATCGCCACCTGGGTCGTGCCCTCCCTGCTGGCCTACGGGACCCCCGAGCAGCGGGACCGCTACCTGCCGCCGACCCTGCGCGGGGACGTCACCTGGTGCCAGCTCTTCTCCGAGCCGGACGCGGGCTCCGACCTCGCCTCGCTGCGGACCCGGGCGGAGCGGACGGCGCGGGGGACCTGGAAGGTCAACGGACAGAAGGTGTGGACGAGTTCCGCGCACAGCGCCGACTTCGGGATCCTGCTGGCCCGCACCGACCCGGACGCGCCCAAGCACAAGGGGCTCGGGTACTTCGTCGTCGACATGAAGGCGGCGCGCGGGATCGACGTGCGCCCCCTGAAGGAGATCACCGGGGACGCCCTCTTCAACGAGGTGTACTTCGACGACGTCGAGCTGCCCGCCGACGCGCTGGTCGGCGCGGCCGACGGCGGCTGGAAGGTCGCCCGCAACACCCTCGGCAACGAACGCGTCCACATGGCCGACCAGATGACCTTCGACAGCGGCCTCGAAGCACTGATCGCCCGCTGCGCCGACCTCGACGGCGCGGGCCGGGCCCGGATCGGTGCGCTCGCCGCCGAGGCCCACGCCCTGGCCTGCATCGGGCTGCGCACCACCCTCCAGCAGGTGTCCGGGCTGGAGCCGGGCGCGGGTGCCTCCGTGCGCAAGCTCGTCCAGACCCCGCACCAGCAGCGGACCGCCGAGCTGACCCTCGAACTGCTGGGACCGGCGGGCGCGGTCCGCGAGGGGGCGGGCGCGCGGGCGGTGCACGGGATGCTCATGTCGCGCTGCCTGACCATCGCCGGGGGCACCACGCAGGTCCAGCTCAATGTCGTGGCCGAGCGCATTCTCGGCCTTCCCAGGGACTGAAGGGGCGTTGCGTCAGATGAAGTCGTACATCGTGGGCGTCGGCATGACGAAGTTCGAAAAGCCGGAGTCGCGGGACTGGCAGTACTGGGACATGGCGAAGGAAGCCGGGAGCGCGGCGCTGGCCGACGCGGGCGTGGACTACGGCCTGGTCGAGCAGGTGCCGGTGGGGTACTGCTTCCAGGCCTCCACCGCCGGCCAGCGGGCCGCGTACGAACTGGGCCTGAGCGGGGTGCCCGTCTACAACGTCAACAACAACTGCGCGACCGGTTCGACCGCGCTGATGCTGGCCCGGCAGTTCGTCGAGGGCGGCCTGAACGACTGCGTGCTCGCGCTGGGCTTCGAGAAGATGAAGAGGGGCGCGCTGGGCGGCGGGGCCGACGGGGGCGACTTCAAGACCTCTCCGGTGGCCCGGCACTACGGGATCATGTCCGCCGCGCACGGCTTCGAGATGACCCCGCCGACCGCGCAGATCTTCGGGAACGCGGCGCGCGAGCACATGGAGCGGTACGGGACCACCGAGGCGCAGCTGGCGGCGGTGGGCGAGAAGAACCACCGGCACTCGGCGAACAACCCGAACGCGCAGTTCCAGGACGTCTACACGGTCGGGGAGATCCTGGCGGCCAAGACCATCCACCGGCCGCTGACCAAGCTCCAGTGCTCGCCGACCTCGGACGGGGCGGCGGCCGCGCTGGTCGTCTCGGAGCGGTTCGTGGAGGCGCACGGGCTGGGGGAGCAGGCCGTGGAGATCGTGGCGCAGGCGATGACCACGGACACCGGCGAGTCCTTCGCGTCGGGGTCGTGCATCGACGTGGTCGGCAAGCCGATGACGGCGGCGGCGGCCCGGCAGGTGTACGAGCGGTCGGGGCTCGGGATCGAGGACGTGGACGTCATCGAGCTGCACGACTGCTTCTCGGTGAACGAGCTGCTGACCTACGAGGCGCTGGGCATGTGCGCGGACGGGGCGTCCGGGAAGCTGGTGGAGAGCGGGGCGACGACGTACGGGGGGCGGTGGGTGGTGAACCCGTCCGGGGGGCTGATCTCGAAGGGGCATCCGCTGGGGGCCACTGGGCTGGCGCAAGCCGCGGAGTTGGTGTGGCAGTTGAGGGGGTCTGCCGGGGCGCGGCAGGTGCCGGGGGCGCGGGTTGGGCTGGCGCACAACATTGGGCTCGGGGGGGCTGCCGTGGTGACGATGCTCCGCAGGTCGTAGGCCCTCCGGGGGCGCCTCAATCTCCCCCAGCTACCGCTGGGAGGGGCCCCCGGGCGGGGCTGGAAGGCGGAAGGGCGCCCTCAAGCGTCGGGCGGGGTGGGATTTCGCAGTGCAGGGTCGATGACCGTTTCGCCTGTGGCGGTGCGGCGGAGGGCTTCTGCCAGGGATTCGTCCGGGAGGTCGCGGGGGATGAGGCCCGCGGCGCCTGCCGCCAGGGCCGCGTCCAGGAGGCCGGGGCGGGCCGAGCCCGTGACGACCAGGACCCGGCACTCCGGGTCCTCCTCGTGTACGGCGGCCACCGCGTCCGGCGTGTCCACCAGCGCCACCGCCGGGCGGGCCGTCGTCGAGGACACCACCTCGATGTCCGGCCGCAGGCCCAGCCGCAGGGCCAGCGCCGGGTCCGCGGGGACCAGCAGGACCCGCAGGGACTTGGCGGTCCGGTGCTCCCGGGGCATTTCGTTCACGGGGGCAGGGTAGTCCCCCCGCTGCTCCCCGGCGCGGGGAACACACCCGGCCAAAGCGGAAACTGACGCGCGGTCAGGAGTCTTCCCAAGTACTGGGACGTGCGTTATACATTCCTTCATCGGTCCTAGAACGCGTTCTACTGCGGCGGGGCCGACCCGCATACGACCTCGGTGCGGCCGACGGTGCGGACGGTCGCACCGAGGTCTTCCACTGCCGTCCACGGTGTGGAACGACGAACAAGGAGCAGCATCCTCAATGCCGATCGATGCCGCGAAGGCCCTCGCCGCCGACCCCCGCGTGGGGGAGATCGCCTGGGACCACAAGGACATCCAGCTCTACCACCTCGGCCTCGGCGCCGGCCTCCCGGCCACCGACCCCGACGAGCTGCGCTACACCCTGGAATCCAAGCTGCACGTCCTGCCCAGTTTCGCGACCGTCGCGGGCGCGGGCATGGCCATGCTCGGCGGCCTCGCCGCCCCCGGCATCCAGGTCGACCTCGCCGCCGTCCTGCACGGCGGGCACTCCATCGAGCTGCACCGGCCCATCCCCGTGAAAGGGCGGGCCACCTCCACCTCCAGGGTCGCCGCCGTGTACGACAAGGGGAAGGCGGCCGTCATCGTGCTGCGCTCCGAGGTCGCCGACGCCGACGGCCCGCTGTGGACCAGCGACGCGCAGATCTTCGTCCGCGGCGAGGGCGGCTTCGGCGGCGACCGCGGGCCCTCCGTCCGCGGCGAGGCGCCCGAGCGCGCCCCCGACCGGGTGGAGGAGCGGCCGGTCCGCGAGGAGCAGGCGCTGCTCTACCGCCTCTCCGGCGACTGGAACCCGCTGCACGCCGACCCCGAGTTCGCCAAGCTGGCCGGCTTCGACCGGCCGATCCTGCACGGGCTGTGCTCGTACGGCATGACGCTGAAGGCCGTGGTCGACACGGTCCTCGACGGGGACGTGACGCGGGTGCGCGCCTACCGCACCCGCTTCGCCGGGATCGTCTTCCCGGGCGAGACGCTCCGCATCCGGATGTGGCGGGAGCCCGGCCGCGTCCTGGTCTCGGTGACCGCGGCGGAGCGGGACGACGCGCCGGTCCTCGCGGACACCGTGGTCGAGCACGCGTAACGACCGTACGCGTCACGACCGTACGAGCGACACCACCCGTACCTCCAGCAGAGGAGCCGCACCGTGCGCGCAGCACTCCAGAGCCAGATAGGCCAGGACAAGCTCGAAGTCGTCGAGGACATGGAAGCCGTGGGCTTCGGCCCCGGCAAGGTCAAGGTCCGCATCCGGGCCACCGGCCTGTGCCACTCCGACCTCTCCGCGATGAGCGGGGTGCTGCCGCAGCCCGCCCCCTTCATCCCCGGTCACGAGGGCTCCGGCGAGATCGTGGACGTCGGCGACGGGGTCACCAGCCACCGGATCGGTGACCGGGTGCTGGTCTGCTGGCTGCCGCCCTGCGGGCACTGCCCGTCCTGCCGCCGCGGCCAGGGGCACCTGTGCCTGGAGGCGTTCGGCAACGTCGCCACCCCCAACTTCCGGCGCGGCGACAGCGACATCTTCGGCTTCGCCGGGACCGGCACCTTCGCCGAGGAGATGGTGGTCCCGGCGGGCTGCGCGGTACCGATCCCCGACGACGTGCCCTTCGACATCGCCGCCCTGATCGGCTGCGGGGTGACCACCGGGCTCGGCGCGGCCATCAACACGGCCAAGGTGGAAGCCGGTGCCTCGGTCGCCGTCATCGGCTGCGGCGGCGTCGGCATCTCCGTCATCCAGGGCGCCAAGGTGCAGGGCGCGGCGCAGATCGTCGCCGTGGACCCGGTCGCGTCGCGGCGCGAGGCGGCCCTGCGGTTCGGGGCGACCGAGGCGGTCGCCCCGGAGGCCTTCGGCGACGCCAAGAACCGGATCACCGCCGGTGAGGGCTTCGACTACGTCTTCGAGGTGGTCGGCAAGTCCCAGACCACGCAGACGGCCTACGAGATGACCCGGCGCGGCGGCTCGGTCGTGGTGGTCGGCGCGGGCGCGCTCGACGACAACTACTCCATCAACATGTTCTCGCTGTTCTTCGACGAGAAGAAGATCCTGCCCTCGATGTACGGCGGCGGGGACGTCCTGCGGTCCTACGAGCGGACCATCGGCCTGTGGCGGGCCGGGCGGGTGGACCTGGCGGGCCTGATCACCCACCGGGTGCGGCTCGCCGAGATCAACGACGCGCTCGACCAGATGCGCACCGGCGTCGCCCTGCGCACCTGCATCGAACTCTGACCCCTGCACCCCTGCACCCGAGAGGAACGGGCCCCATGTCGCTCCCCCTAGAGGGACTTTCCGCGATCGTCACCGGCGCCGGGCGCGGGCTCGGGCGCGCCGAAGCGCTCGAACTCGCCCGCCTCGGCGCGAGCGTCGTCGTCAACGACTTCGGCCAGCCGGGCCGTGACGGCTCCGGCGAGGCCTCGGCCGCCCCGGCAGAGGAGGTCGCGGCCGAGATCCGCGCCGCGGGCGGGCAGGCGGTGCCGCACCTCGGTGACGTGGCCGACTTCGAGCAGGCCCGCGAACTGGTCGAGCTGGCCGTCGCCCGCTTCGGCAAGCTCGACGTCCTGGTCAACAACGCGGGCATCCTGCGGGACCGGATGATCTTCTCGATGTCCGAGGCCGAATGGGACTCGGTGATCCGGGTCCACCTCAAGGGCCACTTCAACACCACCCACTTCGCGGCCGCGCACTGGCGGGAACGCTCGAAGGCGGCGGGCGGGCCGGTCTACGGCCGGATCGTCAACACCTCCTCCGAGGCCTTCCTCGGCGGCTCCGCGGGCCAGCCGAACTACGCGGCGGCCAAGGGCGGCATCGTCGGCCTCACCACCTCGACCGCGCTCGCGCTGGCCAAGTACGGGGTCACGGCCAACGCCATCTGCCCGCGCGCCCGGACCCGGATGACGGAGGACGTCTTCGCGGGCTTCCAGGTGCCGGAGGAGGGCCGGCTCGACCCGCTGGCGCCCGAGCACGTCTCCCCGCTGGTGGGCTACCTGGCGTCGCCCGCCTCGGCGAAGGCGAACGGCCAGCTCTTCGTCGTGCACGGCGGGATCGTGGTGGTGATGGAACGGCCGAAGGTGGCCGCGAAGTTCGACACCACCAAGGAGGCCTTCTCCTACGAGGAGCTGGACGAGGTCCTCACCCCGCACTACGCGGACCGGCCCGCGAACGAGACCTTCGCGGCGTCCGAGGTACTGGCCCTCAAGCACGGCTAGGGCGTTTCCCTTCGGCCCGTCCACGGTGTGCCGGTGCGGTACCTGAACGCGATCGCGTCGATGACCTGCCGATGGTCCTGCCACCGCACCTCGCCGAGGCGTCCTGTCGACGATGCGGCGAGGTGCGGGTGCCAGGCGTCGAAGGCCGGGCGGGACTTTTAAGACACGCCCTGGCCCGTCAGTGGTTGTCGTACGGGGAGACGATGATCTCAGAATTGACCGACAGCAGCGTGTTTCCTGCACTGTCGAAGCTGACCAGGCGGGCATACGCCCGGCCGTTCACATGCAGCTCGGTGAGATATCGAGCGGTACCAACAGCCCCGACGGCGCAGGGGATGTTGTTCACGGAATGCACCGCCGTGCCGTCGGGGTCAACGACGTCGACCCGGAATTTGGCGCAGTTGCTGGGGAATGCCTGGATAGCGCCCTGGCCCCAGAATTCCTGTGCTCCCCAGCCGAACCGGTCCGCACAGACCTCGCCTTTGAAGCCACTCTTGTCGAATGACGTGCATTTCCTGAACGGTGACTCCCAGGCGGCCTGGGCCGGAGCGCCGGCTGCGGTGATCGTAGCGACGGCAGCGCTCGCCACGACGACCGCTGCGGAAATTGCTTTGCGGATTCTCATTTGTGCCCCCTCGCACGGCAAGTGAACCTTCGAAATGCCGTCCACCAGTGGAAGATCAGCTTCCTTCGGGGGATCGGCGATTCGCCACGGTAGTCGACCGGATCGGGGGCGTCGACGGCCGCAGTTGAACAGTTCCTCCGTCCACTATCGATAGGGTTCGGACCGAGGACCGTGATCCGAAGGGAATTCCCCAGTCGCGACGGGGTGCCAACGGTAAAGCCGGCGCGGCGGGGCGGGTGCGGCGCGCGAGTGCCGGGGGCTGTCGACCGCCCCCGGCACTCGCGTTCTCACCCGCCGCGGGGGGATCAGCCGATGTGGTAGGAGTCCCCGTAGACCTTCCAGTCCAGCGGGGTGTTCAGGGCGAGGTTGCCCTTCTTGAGCCAGACCCGCTGCGCGGTGTCCACGCGGCTCGTGTCGCTGTGGGCCTCCTCCTGCTTCATCGCCCAGACACGGGCGTCGAGGAAGGCGTTCAGCCAGGTGGTCTCGTTGCCGCCCTGGGCCGGGGGCTTGGCCTTGGTCAGGGCGCGCTTGCGGATGTTGCGGAAGCTGGTGGAGTCGTCGCCGTTGCCGTGCATCACGATGGCGTCGTAGTAGGCGAACTGGCCGAGGGCGCCGACGCCGTCGCTCTTGCCCTGGCTGACGGCCGGGTTGAAGTACACCCGGTCGCGCTCGTGGTCCTGGGCCTTCCTGAAGGTGCTGTCGGTGGCCGCCTTCGCCCAGTCCTTGGTGAAGTTCGGGTCGAGGCCCTTGTGCGACGGGGTGCCGTCGACCTTGCGCAGGGCCGGGAGGTACTTGGCGAGGACGTTGTCCGGCTTGACGCTGGTGTAGTACTCGACGAGGTCGAGCATGTCACCGGTGCCGGAACAGAAGCCGATGATCCCGGCGGTGTAGCCGCGGTCGTCGTCTATGTCCTCGATGTACTTGTACTGCGCCTTCCAGTCCAGCGAGGAGTTCTCCGCGCTGGACACGATCTGCATCGCGACGTCCTTCTTCGCGGGGTCGTCCAGGCCGGTCGCGGTGGCGCCGAAGGCGGCCGCCGCGTGGGGAGCGGCTGCTGCCGGGGAGGTGGCGGCCGGCGAGGCGTGGGCCGCGACGGGGACGGCGAGGACCGCCGCGCCGAGCAGGGCACCGATGGCCAGCCTCGTACGACGCGAGCCGATGATGCGGTGATGAGGGGTGAACACAACGCCTCCATGGGGGGGTTGGTGCGCTCCGCTAATGTTAGGAAACTTACCTATCATATAAACGGGCACGCCCAACACCCCTCCGGCACGGTGTGACCGTGGGTCAGTGAGGGTGACGGAAGGGCCGCTACCGCAACGGCGCCTGCTGGAGCGGCACGGGGCGGGGCGCGGGCGCGGGCGCCGGGTCGGGCGCAGGCCCGGCCTCGGAGCGCACCGGCGGCGGCGGACCCGGCGGAAGTCCCAGGCCGACCACCCCGCAGGGGACGAACGGGGTCGTGTAAGGCAGCCGCAGACGGCCCTCGCGCGACCACAGCCCGGTGCCGACCCAGCCCATCGGCGCCCCGAGCCGGAAGACGTGCCGATCCGCCGGACGCCACAGCGCGATCCCGGCCGCGCCCGCGGCGGCCCCGGGACCCGGATCGCCGATCCGCAGCGCCACCGCGCAGCTCTCCGGCATCAGCATCTGGCCCGGCTGCACCGCGAAGGGCACGGCCGAAGCCCCCTCCGCCCGCAGGCACTCCGGGAAGCGCACCGGACGCGAACTCCCCAGCACCCCCCAGCCGATACGGGCCCCCTCGCCCGGCGACGGCGCGTCGGAGCGGATCAGCAGCAGCCCGCTGTCCGGGTCGGCCAGCAGCAGCCGGTCGTCACTGGCCTCGGTGATCTGGAGCAGCGGCGAGACCTCGCCCCCGCGCCCCAGGTCCACCACGACCGTCTTCGTGCGCCCCTCCCGCTCCCGGTCCAGGGCCAGCAGCCGGCCCTCCCGGTCCAGCCAGACGCCCCCCGAGCAGCGCCCGGACAGCTCGGCGACCCGCTCGGGCCCGAAGGCGCCCCCGGCGACCTGCCAGACCGTGGTGGAGTGCCCGTCCACCGCCAGGGCGTAGGCGCTGCGCCCGTCCGGGGCGGGGGGCAGCAGGGTGAGGCGGCCGTCGCACTCCAGGGCGCCCAGCGGGAGCTGGCCGGTGCGCGGGCCGGTGTGCGGCCCGGCGTGCGAACCGGTGGGGTACAGCAGGGAGAAGGCGTGGTGCCCGGCGACCCGGCGGTGGATCAGCACCCGCCCGTCGGTCAGCGGGAGGACCTCGGAGTCGGCCTCCTCGGGCTGCCCCAGCGGAAGGGGGACGGCGTACGGCTCGGGGCCGTCCAGGGTCCAGCGCTCGGGGTAGCGGGCCTGGCCCTCCCCGGCGAGGCGGGCGGCGTACGAGCCGTCCGCGGCGAGCACGAACCCGAGGCCCGCGGACGCGTACGGCCCGCCGGGTCCGGCCGGCGCGGGTCCCGTCGGCGCGGGCACGGCTGGCGCGGCTTCCGCGCCCCCCTCGGCGGGGGCGTCCGGCGCGGTCGCGGTCCCCGGCCCGCCCTCCGGCGCCGCTTGCGTCACGGGCTCCTCAACAGCACAGGCAGTCATTGCTGCGTCACCTCCGGTCAGGAAGCTAGTTTTCGCAGCTCCCGCCCCACGGCACGACCACCTCGGCTTCACACGTACGGGTGGCCGCCCGGTGGTTCTCCCGTGGCCGCGGAGGCGATTGTGCTGTGCGATACCGGGGCGTTTAGGGTGAGGCGGCGTGGTTAGGTATGCCTAACCGCACTCCTTCCCCCATTCCAGGAGTTGTGACATGTCCTTCCGACGCCGCGGCACGGCCGCCGTCGCCCTCGCCGCCGCAGCCGCGCTCACCCTCTCCGCCTGCGGCGGGAAGGACGGTGCGGCGTCCCCGCAGCCCGGCGGCGGCGACAAGAAGGCCGTCGCCCAGGGCGGCAAGGACTTCTCCGACGCCGCGAAGAAGACCGCGGCCTTCGGGACCACCGCCGCGGCCGGCCAGTTCCCGCGCACGGTCACCCACGCGATGGGCACCACCGAGATCAAGGCCGCCCCCCGCCGGGTCGTCGTCCTGGACGTCGGCGAACTCGACAACGTCGTCTCCCTCGGCCTCCAGCCCGTCGGTTACGCCCCGACCGAGGGCGACGAGGGCATCCCGGGCTACCTCAAGGACGGCGCGGGCACCCCCCAGTCCGTCGGCACCATCAACAGCCTCAACCTGGAAGCGATCAACGCCCTCAAGCCCGACCTCATCCTCGGCAGCCAGCTGCGCTCCGCGGACAAGTACGCCGCGCTGTCGAAGATCGCCCCGACCGTGTTCTCCATCCGCCCGGGCTTCCCGTGGAAGGAGAACTACCTGCTGAACGCGGCCGCGCTGGACAAGACCGCCGAGGCCAGGGGCAAGCTCGACGCCTACCAGGCGAAGGCGAAGAAGCTCGGCGACGACCTCGGCGCGCACAAGCCGACCGTCACGATGCTGCGCTACATGCCCGGCAAGACCCGTCTGTACGCCGGGGCCTCCTTCATCGGCACCATCCTCAAGGACACCGGCATCCCGCGCCCGCAGAACCAGCAGGCCGAGGAACTGGCCGTCGAGGTCAGCCCCGAGCGCATGGACGAGGCCGCCGCCGACTGGATCTTCACCGGCGTCTACGGGACCAAGGACAAGACCAAGCGGGACTCCGCCGAGGACAACCCGCTCTGGAAGAACCTGGACGCCGTCAAGCAGGGCCGGGCCAAGGACGTACCGGACGAGACCTGGTACCTCGGGCTCGGCGTGAGCGCCGCCGACAAGGTCCTCGACGACCTCCGCGGCCTCCTCGTCAAGTAACCCCGCCGCCCGCGCACCCCCCGCTGGTCGGCGGGGGGTGCGCCACGGACGGTAGCCTTGGCCCGTGCCCCGTCTCTCCGAAGTCATCGCCGCGCTGGACGCCCTCTGGCCCCCCTCGCGGGCCGAGCAGTGGGACGCCGTCGGAACCGTCTGCGGCGACCCCGACGCCCCGGTCTCCCGGGTCCTGTTCGCCGTGGACCCCGTACAGGAGATCGCCGACGAGGCGGTGAAGCTGGGCGCCGACCTGCTCGTCACCCACCACCCCCTCTACCTGCGCGGCACCACCACCGTCGAGGCGGGCACCTTCAAGGGCCGCGTCGTGCACACGCTGATCAAGAACGACGTCGCGCTGCACGTCGCCCACACCAACGCCGACAGCGCCGACCCCGGGGTCTCCGACGCCCTCGCGGGCGCGCTGGACCTGCGCATCACCGGGCCGCTCGTGCCCGACCCCACCGACCCCGAAGGCCGCCGGGGCCTGGGCCGGGTGTGCGTCCTGGACCACCCCGAAACCCTGCGCGAGTTCGCCGCGCGCGCCGCCGCCCGGCTGCCGCGCACCGCGCAGGGCATCCGCGCCGCGGGCGACCCGGACGCGCTGATCCGCACCGTCGCCGTCAGCGGCGGCTCCGGCGACAGCCTTTTCGACCAGGTGCGGGACGCCGGTGTGGACGCCTTCCTCACCGCCGACCTGCGCCACCACCCGGTGTCCGAGGCCCGCGAGCAGTCCCCGCTAGCCCTCGTCGACGCCGCCCACTGGGCCACCGAGTGGCCCTGGTGCGAGCAGGCCGCCGCGCAGCTCGACGCGATCTCCGAGCGCCGGGGCTGGGGTCTGCGGACCCACGTCTCGCGCACGGTCACCGACCCCTGGACGGCGCACGCGCCGTCCGTTTCCGCCCCTTCTCTCCCTGGAGCCCCCAACTGAACGCCGAGCCCGCCGACCAGATCCGACTTCTCGACGTCCAGGCCCTGGACCTGCGGCTGTCGCAGCTCGACCACAAGCGCAACTCGCTGCCCGAGCACCTCGAACTGGAAGCCCTGACCAGCGACCTGACACAGCAGCGCGACCTCCTCGTCGCCGCGCAGACCCAGGAGAGCGACGCGGCCCGCGAGCAGACCAAGGCCGAGCAGGACGTGGACCAGGTCCGCACCCGCGCGGTCCGCGACCAGGCCCGCCTCGACTCCGGCGTCGGCGTCTCCGCCCGCGACCTGGCGAACCTGCAGAGCGAGCTGGTCTCGCTCGCCAAGCGCCAGGGCGACCTGGAGGACGTGGTCCTGGAGGTCATGGAGCGCCGCGAGGCCGCAGCGGCCCGCGTCGCCGAGCTGACCGCCCGCGTCACCGAACTCCAGGGCAAGGCCGACGACGCCATGGTGCGCCGCGACGCCGCCCTCGCCGCCTTCGACGCGGACGCGGCGAAGGTCGCCAAGGACCGCGAGCTGATCGTCGCCTCGATCCCGGCGCCGCTGATCGCCCTGTACGAGAAGATCCGCGCCAAGCAGAACGGCGTCGGCGCGGCCAAGCTGTACCAGCGGCGCTGCGAGGGCTGCCGCCTGGAGCTGGACATGGCCGAGGTCAACGAGATCAAGAGCGCGGCCCGCGACGAGGTCGTCCGGCACGAGAACTGCGGCCGGATCCTGGTCCGTACGGCGGACTCGGGCATCTGATGCCGCGGGTGGTCGTCGAGGCGGACGGCGGGTCCCGGGGCAACCCGGGACCCGCGGGCTACGGCGCGGTGGTCCTCGACCCGGTGAGCGGGGAGACCCTTGCCGAGCGGGCGGAGTACATCGGCGTCGCCACGAACAACGTCGCCGAGTACAAGGGCCTGGTCGCGGGCCTCACCGCGGTCCGCGAGCTGTTCCCCGACGCCACGGTGCTGGTGCGGATGGACTCCAAGCTCGTCGTCGAGCAGATGTCCGGCCGCTGGAAGATCAAGCACCCGGACATGAAGCCGCTGGCCGCCGAGGCCGCGCGGATCCTGCCGCGCGCGCAGGTGACGTACGAGTGGATCCCGCGCGAGCGCAACAAGCACGCCGACCGGCTCGCCAACGAGGCGATGGACGCGGGCAAGCGGGGCGAGCGGTGGGAGCCGTCCGCCTCCTCGGCCGCCCTCGACCACGGGGCGGCCCGCGCGCTCGCGACCCCGCCGCCGTCGGGCCCGCCCGGTGACGCGGCGGCCGGCGCCGCCGCGGCCCGCGCCGCGCTCGCGGGGGCCCGTACGGCTGCTCCGACGGTGGCCGGAGCGGACACGTTGTTCGGGGACGCGCCGGTGGACGCGCTCGGGGGCGCGGCCGCGGACGTGCTGGGGGACGCGCTCGGCGAGGCTCCGGCGGCTCCCGGGGCTCCGGCTCCTGCGGCCGGCGCGCCCGGGTGGGGGGCGCCCGACCTCGGGACGCCCGCCACCTTCGTGCTGCTCCGGCACGGCGAGACCGCCCTCACCCCGCAGAAGCGCTTCTCCGGCAGCGGCGGCAGTGACCCCGAACTCTCCCCGGCCGGGCGCCGCCAGGCCGAGGCCGTTGCGGCGGCGCTCGCCGCCCGGGGCACCGTCCAGGCCGTCGTCAGCTCCCCGCTGCGGCGCTGCCGCGAGACCGCGCAGGCCGTCGCCGACCGGCTCGGACTGCCCGTCACGATCGAGGAAGGGCTGCGCGAGACCGACTTCGGCGCCTGGGAGGGCCTGACCTTCGGCGAGGTCCGCGAGCGCTACCCGGCCGACCTCGACGCCTGGCTGAACTCCGCGAAGGCAGCCCCCACCGGTGGCGGCGAGAGCTTCGCCACCGTCACCCGCCGGGTCGCCGCCGCCCGCGACCGGCTGCTCGCCGCGCACGCGGGCCGCACGGCGCTGCTGGTCACCCACGTGACACCGGTCAAGACGCTGGTCCGGCTCGCCCTCGGCGCCCCGCCGGAATCCCTGTTCCGGATGGAACTGGCCGCCGCCTCGCTCTCGGCCGTGGCCTACTACGCCGACGGCAACGCCTCGCTGCGGCTGCTGAACGACACCTCGCACCTGAGGTGAGAACGCCTGTGGACATGCCTGTGGCCCGCACCGGAACGGTGCGGGCCACAGGCATGTCGTCGTAGGCGCGCAGACCGACACAAGCTGTACGCCGGGTTCTGTCACCCGGTGACCTCGCGATCACCGGGGAGACGGCCATCCATCTAGGACCGGCGTTGCCGCCGGCCTCGTGCGGTCTACCCGCGGACTCGGGCGGGCAGCCCTCGAACGTCCGCGCAGAGCCGTCCGGAGACGACTCCTCTTGACCTTGCTCCGGGTGGGGTTTACCTAGCCGCCTGAGTCACCTCAGGCGCTGGTGGTCTCTTACACCACCGTTTCACCCTTACCCGGGACCGAAGCCCCGGGCGGTCTGTTTTCTGTGGCACTGTCCCGCGGGTCACCCCGGGTGGCCGTTAGCCACCACCCTGCCCTGTGGAGCCCGGACGTTCCTCGGCGGGATCCGAAGACCCCGACGCGGCCGCCCGCTTGTGTCGTTCTGCGCTCCGACCATGCTACCCGGCCACCCACGGGTGCTTGACCTTGCCGCAGCGGACGTGCGCGACGCCGCCCTGCGTCAGCGGGCCCGGCTCACGCCGTCGTGAACTGCACGCCCGTGGTGGTGGCCGGGTCGGCCGCGGTCAGGGTGACGCGGATGCGGGAGCCGAGCGGGAGGGGGGCCGCGGGGGATTCGACGCGGCCCACCACCGCCGGGTCCTCCAGGTGGACCGTGCCGACCGTCGGTTCGTGGTCCTTGACGTCGATCACCACGGCATCGAAGGTCTCGCCCACGCGGTCCTTCAGGAGCGCCGCTTCCACCAGGTCGACGCAGCCCCGCTCCACCGCGTTGGCCAGCCGGCCGCCGTCCGCCATCTCCTTCGGGAGGGTGGCCAGGGCCGCCACGGCCCACTCCGGCGGGGCCTGTCCCGCCACCGCGGCCAGGCACAGCTCGCCCGCGTAGCGGTCGACGAGGCGCCGCAGCGGGGCCGTGCAGTGGGCGTACGGCGCCGCGACCGCCGCGTGCAGGGCCGGGGAGGGCACCTCGCCGTCCGTGAACGGCGTGTACCCGGCCCCGCGCAGCAGGGCCGTGCACTCCTGGAGGAACGCCGCGTGCGCCGGGCGGTGCGGGTCCAGCGAACGGATCAGCTGCGCGTACGGCACGTGGTGCGGCCAGTCGATGCCCAGCGCCCGCGCGGTCCGCCGCAGCCGCCCGACCGCGCCGTCGGGCGCCGAGGGGAGGGTGCGCAGGATGCCGGTGCCCGACGCGATCATCAGGTCCGCGGCCGCCATGCCGGTCATCAGCGAGACCTGCGCGTTCCAGCCGTCCGCGGCGAGCGGGGCCCGGTAGGCCAGGGAGTACGAGCCGTCCTGCTCGACGACCTCCTGCTCGGGCACGTTCAGCGAGATCCCGCCGCGCTCCGCCTCCAGTGCCTCGCGCAGCGTTCCGATGTCCTTCAGCAGGGCGAGGGACTCCGGGGCGGCCCCGGCGTCGATGGACTTCTGGACGCCCTCGTAGTCCAGCTTCGCCCGGCTCCGTACGAGCGCCCGCCGGACCTCGGTGGTCCCCACCCGGCCGTCCGCGTCCAGGTCGAGGCGCCACAGCAGGGCCGGGCGGGTCCGGTCGGGCAGCAGGCTGGCCGCGCCCTCGGAGAGGACGGGGGGATGCAGGGGGACCCTGCCGTCGGGGAAGTAGAGGGTCGTCACCCGGCGGTGGGCCTCCGCGTCCAGGGCGCCGCCCGGGGTGACGAAGGCCGCCACGTCCGCGATCGCGTAGTGCACCCGGTAGCCGCCGCCCGGGCGGCGGGCCAGATGCATGGCCTGGTCCAGATCGGTGGAGGCCGGCGGGTCGATGGTGAAGAGGGGCAGGTCGGTGGCGTCCACGGCCTCCCCGGCGGGCGGCCGGGGCGCCTTCGCGGCCCGCTCGGCCTCCGCCAGTACCGCAGGGGGGAAGTCCTGCGGCACCTCCAGCCTGGTCCGCAGGTCACGCAGCGCGGCCGTCAGAGCAGCCCCGTCTGCGCCGGTCATGTGCAGGTGACGGCGTGGCATGGACCGAAGCCTAGGGCCGGTGCGGCCGGGTGTCGCGGCGAGGCCATTACGCTGGCCGGGGGGCCGCACCCCCCGCCGCGCGCCGTCCCGGCCGTACCGAAGGAGAACCACCGTGCTCGTGCTGCTGCCGCCGTCCGAAGGAAAGGCCGCCGGCGGCTCCGGCGCACCCCTGAAGGCCGAGGGGCTGTCCCTGCCGGGGCTTGCGCCCGCCCGCGCGGCGGTGCTGGACGAACTGGTCGAGCTGTGCGCGGCCGACGAGGACAAGGCCCGCGAGGTGCTCGGGCTGAGCGAGGGGCTGCGGGGCGAGGTCGCGAAGAACGCGGGGCTGCGGTCGGCCGCCGCCCGGCCGGCCGGGGAGATCTACACCGGGGTGCTGTACGACGCCCTCGGCTGGGCGGACCTGCCCGCGGGGGCGCGTGCGCTGGCGGACCGCTCCCTGCTCGTCTTCTCCGGGCTGTGGGGCGCCGTCCGGATGACGGACCGGATCCCGTCCTACCGCTGCTCGATGGGCGTGAAGCTGCCGGGGCTGGGGGCGCTGGGGGCGTACTGGCGCGCGCCGATGGCGCAGGTCATGCCGGAGGCGGTGGGGGAGGGGCTGGTGCTGGACCTGCGGTCCGCGGCCTATGGCTCCGCGTGGAAGCCGAAGGGGGAGGTGGCGGGGCGGACGGCCACCGTGCGGGTGCTGCACGCGCAGGTGGTGGACGGGGTCGAGAAGCGGTCGGTGGTCAGCCACTTCAACAAGGCGACCAAGGGGCGGCTGGTGCGGGATCTGCTGCTGGCGGGGGTGGTGCCGGGTGGGCCGGCCGAGCTGGTGGGGGCCCTGCGGGACCTCGGCTTCACGGTGGAGGCGGAGCCGCCGACGAAGCCGGGCCGGGCGTGGTCCCTCGACGTGATCGTCACCCAGATCCACTGACCCCCGGGCTCCGCCCGGACCCGCGGGGTGCGGTGCGGCGCCGCCCCTCGGCCGCGGGCCGTCGTCCCGGGCTCCGCCCGGACCCGCGCCTCAAACGCCGGCGGGGCTGGATTCGCGGGTTGGTCATGCGGGGCAAGTTCAGCCCGTCCGGCGTTTGAGGACCGGGTCTGGGCGGAGCCCAGGAGGCTGGGCGGCAGGCGGCGTTGGTCCTCGGCCGCGGGCCGTCGTCCCGGGCTCTGCCCGGACCCGCGCCTCAAACGCCGGCGGGGCTGGAAGCGGCTGCCCGGGGGTGGGTCAGCGGCCCAGGGGCCAGGCTACGGCTTGGGGGGTGTGGGGGGTGGTGCCCGCGTACTGGGCGCAGGCGTCGGTCAGGGTCTCCAGGAGGGTCAGGGGGTCCGGGAGGCCGTGTTCCATGCCGCGGATCCAGCTGACCGCGAAGTCACCGGGCAGGACGGCCGGCGGAACCAGGACGTAGCTGCCCCGGCAGTGCCACCGCAGCCCGGGGTGCTCGTCCATGGTCTCGGGATGGCAGTCCAGCTCGCACGGCCACCACTCGTCCTCGTCCTCCGGCGTCCCCCGCGTCGCGGTGAAGAAGAGCATCCGGGCGTGGTCGCCCGTACCGCCGGACTCGGCAACCGGTCCCACGTCGACCCCGGCGGCCAGCAGCCGCTCCAGCGCGCTGCGCCCGGCTTCGAGGGGGACGTCCAGCACGTCGTGGACCATGCCGGTCGCGGTGATGAAGTTCGCCTCGGGCTGGTTGCGGGCCCAGCGTTCGACCTGCGCGCGGTCGGTGGTCGACTGCGTCTGCCAGGCGAAGGAGACGGGGTGGCGCGCGGGGGTCGGACAGCCGACGCGGTCGCACGAACACCGGTACCCGGCGGGATGGGCGGCGGGGGAGAGCGGCAGACCCGCGGCGGCGACGGCCAGGAGCAGCGCTTCACGCTCGCGCCCGGGATCTTCGGCGGCCGCTTTGGACCGGCGGCGCAGCCACTGGGACATCCTGCTCTGCGGACCGCGCGTGACGCGGTCGGACTCTGACCCCATCTATCCCCTCACCTCACCGTTACCCCGGCAGATCCCACCATGGTCCCACCATCCTGCGCCCCGGATGACCGCGCTCCCCGGCCGGGGGGCACCGGACGAGGGCCCCCGTTCCGTCAAGAACCGCCACAGAACGGCTCATTCGAGCCATCGGTTCCCGGCCGTTCGCGCACAGGTACGCCCCGGTGACTTTCGCCACCACCCCGCCCCGACGCCCTCCCCACGGACACGCGTCCGGAAAACCACCCCATCGGTCCACTGCGCGCCCTTCCCCGAGGAGAGACGATTCTCTTCACACTCGGATCACGTCCGCCGTGAGGAGCTTTCTTTGCGCAGAGACGCCACACCCCGGCGTTACCTGATGTGCCCACCCGCGCACTTCAAGGTCACGTACTCGATCAACCCGTGGATGGATCCCACGAAACCGGTCGACCTGCCCCTCGCCCTCGCCCAGTGGGAAGACCTGAGGGACCGTTACCGGTCCCTCGGCCACACCGTCGAGACGCTCCGGCCGCAACCCGGCCTGCCCGACATGGTCTTCGCCGCCAACGGCGCCACCGTCATCGACGGCCGCGTCCTGGGCGCCCGCTTCGCCTATCCGGAACGCACCGCCGAGGCCCAGGCGCACCTGGACTGGTTCAGGGAGCACGGCTTCACGCAGGTGCACGAGCCCTCCCACATCAACGAGGGCGAGGGGGACTTCGCGGTCACCCGGTCCTACATCCTCGCGGGCCGGGGCTTCCGCTCCAGCCCGCTCTCCCACGACGAGGCCCAGGAGTTCTTCGGCCGCCCGGTGATCGGCCTCGACCTGATCGACCCGCGCTACTACCACCTGGACACCGCGCTCTGCGTCCTGGACGGCGACGAGGTCATGTACTACCCGGAGGCCTTCTCGCCCGGCAGCCGCTCCGTGCTGCGGCGCCTCTTCCCGGACGCGCTGCTCGCCTCCGGCGAGGACGCGGCGGCGCTGGGGCTCAACGCGGTCTCCGACGGCCGGCACGTCCTGCTCCCGCAAGCGGCGGCGGGCCTGTTGGCCCCGCTGCGCGCCCGGGGATTCGAGCCGGTCCCGATGGACCTGACCGAACTGCTCAAGGGCGGCGGCAGCGTGAAGTGCTGCACCCAGGAGCTGCGCCCGGCGGTCGAGGAGGCGCCTGCCTAAGCCGGCTCAGGGCGTCCCAGCCCGGTTCAGCCCACAGCCCGGCTCAGCCCGGCTGGACCGGCGGCCATTCCTGGCCCCAGTCGGCGTCCCGCGCCGCCTTGTACAGGTCACCGTGGCGCTTGGTCACGGTGGCCCGGGACAGGCCCGGCCCCGGCGCGGCGGCTTCGGCGGCCGCGCCGACGGTCGTGTCGGAGGCCGCGTCGGCGGCTGCGCCGGAGGCCGCCGGTCCGCCGCACAGGTCCAGCAGGACGAGCCCCTTGCGGATCTGCGGCCTGCGCGTGATCCGCGCGGTGGCCGGGACCGCCGGGACCCGGGTCGCGGCGACGTAGCTGAACTTCTCGTCCTCGTAGGCCAGCGAACCGCCCTTGACCTGGCGGTGCAGGGAGGAGCGGCTGACCCGCGCGGCGAAGTGGCACCAGTCCTCGCCGACCACGACCGGGCAGGTCCCGTCGTGCGGGCAGGGGGCCGCGACCCGCAGTCCGGCCGCGATCAGCAGGTCCCGGGCCTCGCGGACGCGCAGGTACCCGTCGGGCGTGCCCGGCTCGATGATCACCACGGTGGCCGCCGCCCGGGCCGCCTCGGTGACCACGGCGGCGCGCGCCTGCGGGGTCAGCTCGCCCAGTACGTACGACACCGTCACCAGGTCGGCGTCGGGCAGCTCCAGTCCCGCCCCGATCACCGCACGCCGCCACTCGGCGCCGCGCAGCGCCTCGGAGGAGGAGGATCCGGCCAGTTCCCGGCCCAGGGTCAGCGCGGGCTCGGCCCAGTCGAGGACGGTGGTCGTGCGGGGCCCCTCCCAGGTGGCGTCGACCGCCCAGGCCGCCGCCCCGGTGCCGCCGCCGACGTCCACGTGCGAGGCGGGCGCCCAGTCCGGGGCCGCCGCCCGGAAGGCGTCCAGGGCCGCCCGTACCGCCTCGAAGGTCGCCGGCATCCGGTAGGCCGCGTACGCCGCGACGTCGGAGCGGTCGCGCAGGACTGGGGCGTTCGTCGGCGTCTGCCCGCGGTAGTTGGCGATCAGCCGCTCGACGGCGGCCGTGGCCTGCTTCGGCGGGAGACCGTCGAGCAGCCCGCCCAGCGCGGAGCGGAGGGTGTCGGCGGAGGTGGGTACGGAGGGGTTCACCCGCTGAGTTTACGGCGCCACCGCGACCAGGGGCTCCCGCGGCCGCCAGGGCCGGCACATGCCCAGGAAGCAGGCGGCGGAGAGCAGCGAGCAGGCCAGCTGGACGACGGCCATCGGCACCGCCGTGTGCTCGCCCGCGATCCCCACGAGCGGCGAGGCGACCGCGCCGACCAGGAACGAGGAGGTGCCCAGCAGGGCCGAGGCGGAGCCCGCCGCGTGCGGGGTCCGCATGAGCGCCTGCGCGTTGGTGTTGGGCAGCAGCAGGCCCATCGCGGACATCAGCACGAAGAGGGCGGCCGCGACGGGGAGGAGCCCGGCCTTGCCGAAGACCCCGCTCGACATCACCAGCAGCGCCACCGAGGCGGCCGTGATGACCGCCAGGCCCACGGCGAGCGCCTTGTCCAGGCTGACCCGGCCCACCAGCAGCTTGCCGTTGATCTGGCCGACGATGATCAGGCCGACGGAGTTGACGCCGAAGAGGAGGCTGAACTCCTGCGCGGAGGCGCCGTAGATCTCCTGGATCACGAAGGGTGAGGCGGAGATGTAGGAGAAGAGGACGGCGAAGGCGAAGCCGCCCGCCAGGGTGTAGCCCGCGAAGACCCGGTCGGCGAGCAGTCCGCGCATGGTGTGCAGGGCCGCGCCGACGCCGCCGGTCTGGCGGCGCTCCGGCGGCAGGGTCTCGCCGAGGCCGCGCCAGACCAGGACGGTGAGCAGGGCGCCGACGCCGGTCAGAACGAGGAAGACCCCGCGCCAGTCGGCGAAGCGCAGCACCTGGCCGCCGACGAGCGGCGCGACGATGGGGGCGGCGCCGGATATGAGCATCAGGGTGGAGAAGAACCGGGCCATCTCGACGCCGTCGTAGAGGTCGCGCACGGAGGCCCGCGCGATCACGATCGCGGCGGCCCCGGCGAGGCCCTGGAGCAGCCGGAAGCCGATGAGCAGCTCGATGGTGGGCGCGAAGGCGCAGGCGGCGGTGGCCAGGACGTAGACGACCATGCCGGTCAGCAGCGGGGTGCGGCGCCCCCACTTGTCGCTCATCGGGCCGATGACCAGCTGGCCCAGCGCCATGCCGATGAGGCAGGCGGTCAGGGTGAGCTGGACGGTGGCGGCCGGGCTGCTCAGGGAACTGGTGACGGCGGGCAGGGCCGGCAGGTACATGTCCATGGACAGCGGGGGGAGGGCGGTGAGCCCGCCGAGGACGAAGGTGACGAGCAGCCCGGTCCGGCGGGCGGCGGCGACGGCGGCCGTCGTGGGGGCCGCGGGGCCGCCGGTGGGTGTGGGGACCGTCGCGGGACCTCTCTCCGGCATACGAAACTCCGTCTTCTCGTCGCTCTTCTTGTCGTTTCATCACACCCTGGCCGCTCCATGTTCTCAGCTGTCGGAACGTCCGGGGGACGGAGCGGGGGCTGACGTACATTGCGGCTTCATGAACGCAAGCACGAAGAAGACCGCCGTGGTGACCGGGGCGGGCTCGGGCATCGGGCGTACGGTCGCCCTCGCCCTGGCCGGTGCGGGCTGGAGCCTCGCCCTGGCGGGCCGGCGATCCGGGGCGCTGGAGGAGACGGCCGCGGCGGCGGGGGCCGGGGCGGACGTCCTGTGCGTGCCGACGGACGTCAGCGATCCCGGTGACGTGGACGCGCTGTACGCCGCCGTGGCCGAGCGGTACGGGCGCCTCGACCTCCTCTTCAACAACGCGGGCACCTTCGGGCCGGGCGGGGTCGCGCTGGAGGACATCACCTACGAGGCCTGGAAGCAGGCCGTCGACGTCAACCTGACCGGGTCCTTCCTCTGCGCGCAGGGCGCCTTCCGGATGATGAAGGAACAGGACCCGCAGGGCGGCCGGATCATCAACAACGGCTCCATCTCGGCGCACGTGCCGCGGCCGAACTCGATCGCCTACACGGCGACGAAGCACGCCATGACCGGGCTGACGAAGTCGCTGTCGCTGGACGGGCGGGCGTACGGGATCGCCTGCGGGCAGATCGACATCGGGAACGCGGCGACCGAGATGACGGAGCGGATGCGGACGGGGATCCTGCAGGCCGACGGGCGGCTGGCGGTCGAGCCGGTGATGGATGCGGGGGATGTGGCGCGGATGGTGCTGCACATGGCGGAGCTGCCGTTGGGGGCGAACGTGCAGTTCGCGACGGTGATGGCCACCGCCATGCCGTACATCGGGCGCGGCTGACCTCTGCCTGCGGCTCGGCTTCCGGGAGGGGCACATCCAGCCCGCCCGGCGTTTGAGGGCCCGCCGGAGGGACCTGGGGCGGGAATGCCCGGTCGGGGTGGGGGGTTGTGGCGGCATGAGCAACGAGATTCTTCGGTACACCGCTTTTTCCGCCGACCCCGCAGGGGGGAATCCCGCCGGGGTCGTGCTCGACGCGACCGGGCTCGGGGACGCGCGGATGCTGGAGATCGCCGCCGAGCTGGGGTACAGCGAGACGGCGTTCCTCACCGCCCCGCCCGAGTCGCTCGCCGCCCCCGACGGCCGCGCCTTCACCGTCCGGTACTTCAGCCCCAAGGCCGAGGTCTCCTTCTGCGGCCACGCCACCATCGCCGCGGCCATCGCCCTGGCCGAACGCACCGGCCCCGGCGAGCTGGTGTTCGCGACCCCGGCCGGAACCGTCCCCGTCTCGGTGCAGGCGGTCGACGGCGGCCTGCGCGCCACCCTGACCAGCGTCGAGCCGCACCTGGAGGAGATCACCGCGGACGATCTCGCCGAGGCGCTGGCCGCCCTGGACTGGCCCGCCGCCGACCTCGACCCCGCCTTCCCGCCGAAGATCGCCTACGCCGGGGCCCGGCACCTGGTGCTCGGGGCCGCCACCCGCGCCCGCCTCGCGGACCTCTCGTACGACTTCGCCCGGCTGGAGGCGCTGATGCGCCGCCTGGACCTCACCACGGTCCAGCTCGTGCACCGCGCCGCACCCGACGTCTTCCACGTCCGCGACCCGTTCCCGGTCGGCGGGGTGGTCGAGGACCCGGCCACCGGAGCAGCCGCGGCCGCCTTCGGGGCGTACGCGCGCGAGCTGGGCCTGGTCCCCGCGGACGCCGACACGACCTTGACCCTGCACCAGGGCGCCGACATGGGCCGCCCGGGCGTGCTGAGCGTCGAGCTGCGGGCGGGCGACCCCCGCGTCCGGGTCGGCGGCACCGGAGTCCGCATCCCGTGACGATCGCGACCTACGCCGAGGCCGACCTGCCTCCCGCGCTCGCCGCGCAGGCCGCCGCCCTGGAGGCGCGGGCCTGGCCCGGCGCCGCGCCCGGCCACGACCCCGCGCTGGCGCCCCGCACGATGCTGCTCCTGGACGCGCCGGGGGCGGTGGCCGCGGCCCTGACCCTGCTGCACAAGGAGATCCGGCACGCGGGGCGCACGTACCGGGCCGCCGGGCTGAGCGCGGTCGTGACCCGGGAGGACGTGCGCGGGCGCGGCCACGGCGGCCGTCTGGTGGCGGCGGCGCGGTCCGCGCTGGCGCTGCGGCCGGGGCCGGACCTGGCCCTGTTCAGCTGCGACCGCGGCCTGGCCGCCTTCTACGAGGCGGCCGGTTTCCGGCGGCTGCCCGGGGCCGTGCTGGTCGGCGGAACCCCGCAGGACCCGCTGGCCACGGACGCGCCGGGCTTCGACAAGGTGGTGCTGGCCGATTTCTTCGGCCCGACGCACGAGGCCGACCCGGCCGCCGCTTTCGCGGGGACGCGGATCGGCCTGTACCCGGGCACGGTCGACCGGCTCTGGTAGCCGCGGCCGACCGGCTCCGGTGGTGCTACCTGCCGGCGCCCACGGGCGTCTTCCCCGGCGCGGGGGACTTCGCCGAGTAGAGGAAGAGCGCCAGGACGGGCACCAGGTACAGCGCCCACACGCAGAGCTGGAGCACGGTCGGGTCCGGCTGGAAGTTGAACGTCCCCTTCAGCAGGGTGCCGTACCAGCTGTCCGGCGGGACCGCCCCGGTGACGTCGAACGCCCTGCTGTTCAGGCCGGGCAGGAAGTCCGCCTCCTGGAGGTCGTGGACGCCGTACGCGAGCACGCCCGCGGCGACGACGACGAGCATGCCGCCGGTCCACTTGAAGAACTTCGCCAGGTTGATGCGCAGCGCGCCCCGGTAGAACAGCCAGCCCAGCACGATCGCCGTGCCGATGCCGAGGAGCACGCCGATCAGCGGGCCCGCGCCGTCACCGGCCGCGTGCACCGAGCGCCACACGAACAGCGAGGTCTCCAGGCCCTCCCGGCCCACCGCCAGGAACGCGGTCGTCACCAGCGCGCCGGTGCCCATCGCGAGCGCGGCGTCGAGCTTGCCCTGGAGTTCGCTCTTCAGGTGCCGCGCGGTGCGCTTCATCCAGAAGACCATCCAGGTCACCAGGCCCACCGAGATGATCGACAGGCTGCCGCCGATCGCCTCCTGCGCCTGGAACGTCAGCTCCGAGGTGCCGAACTCCAGCCCCGCGCCGAAGGCCAGGGACAGCGCGGCGGCCAGGCCCACGCCGAGCCACAGCGGCCCCAGCCTGTCCTTGTTGCCGGTCTTCACCAGGTAGGCGATGAGGATGCAGACCACGAGGCTGGCTTCCAGCCCCTCGCGCAGCCCGATCAGGTAGTTGCTGAACACGTCGGTTCCTTCCCGGCCCTAGGCGAACAGCGTCCGGCCCCACCAGTCGTCCTTGTCGCGGACGCCCGGCGGGACGGCGAAGACGGCCGAACCCACGTGCTGGATGTATTCGTTGAGCGCGTCGTTCTTCGACAGGCTCCGCTGCACCGGCACGAACCCCTTGCGGATGTCGCGCTGGTAGGCCAGGAAGAACAGGCCCGCGTCGAGCCGGCCCAGCCCGTCCGTGCCGTCGGTGAAGGAGTAGCCGCGGCGCAGGATCGTCGCGCCGTTGTTGCTGTCCGGGTGCGCGAGGCGCACGTGCGCCTCCGGCTTCATGGCCTTCAGGAACGGCTCGTCGCGCTCCTTGGCCTTGCCGACCGGCGCGCCTTCGCCCTTGTCGCGGCCGAAGACGTCCTCCTGCTCCTGGAGGGAGGTGCGGTCCCAGGTCTCGATGTGCATCCGGATGCGGCGGGCCACCAGGTACGAGCCCCCGGCCATCCAGTCGCTGCCGTCGCCCGCGGCCGCCCACACGTGCTGGGCGAGCGCCTTCTCGTCGGTGCCCGAGACGTTCCGGGTGCCGTCCTTGAAGCCCATCATGTTGCGCGGGGTCTGCGCGTCGGGCGTCGTGGAGGAGGTCTTGCCGAAGCCCAGCTGCGACCAGCGCACCGCGATCTTGCCGAAGCCGATCCGGGCCAGGTTGCGGATGGCGTGCACCGCGACCTGCGGGTCGTCGGCGCAGGCCTGGACGCACAGGTCGCCGCCGGAGCGGGCCGGGTCCAGGTTGTCGCCGGGGAACAGTTCCAGGTCCACCAGGGCGTCGGGGCGCCTGCCCTCCAGTCCGAAGCGGTCCTTGGCGAACAGGCCGGGGCCGAAACCGATGGTCAGGGTCAGCCGGGACGGCTTGAGGCCGACGGCCTCGCCCGTGTCGTCCGGCGGGGCCTGCGCGAGGCCGCCGAAGGCGCCCTCGCCGACCGCCTGGCCGGCGGTCATCAGGCGGGCCGCCTCGGTCCAGTCCTTGAGCAGCTTGACCAGCTCGGCGCGGTCCTTCGTCGTCACGTCGAACGCGGCGAAGTGCAGCCGGTCCTGGACGGCGGTGGCGATACCGGCCTGGTGCTCGCCGTGGAAGGGCACGGCCGCGCCCGCCGCGGCCGCGGGGACGGCGTCGGAGCCGCCGCTCAGGGCCGCGACCGTACCGCCCGCCGCGGCGGCGCCGAGCGCGAGCCCGGCACCGCCCCAGCCGAGGACGGCACGGCGCGAGGGCGCCGCGCCCTTGCCGGTGGCGGTGTCGGCGGCCGGGGCGGCGTCAGCGGTGCTCGCGGAGCCGGGTGCCTGGTCGGGGGTCGGGTCGGTCATCGGGGCCTCCCTTACTTCGTGACGGCGGCGGCGAGCTTGGAGAGCGGCTCGGCCAGCGCGTTCACGCCGTCCGAGAGCTCCTTGCGCTCGGGGGCGCCGACCTTGTCGTACGAGGTGAACTCGTAGCCCGTCTTGTCCGCGCGGTACTTGTCCAGCAGCGTGTTCAGCGCCGCGAACTGGGTGTCCAGCTGCTGGGTGAGCGCCGCGTCGTTCTTGGCGGCGGTCGTCTTCAGCAGTTCGTACGCCTTCTGCGCGCCCTCGACGTTGGCCTTGAAGTCGACCAGGTCGGTGTGGCTGTAGGTCTCCTCCTCGCCCGTCACCTTGCCGGTGGCGACCTCGTCGAGGAGCTCCTTGGCGCCGTTGGCCATCGAGGTGGGGGTGATCTCCGCGGTGCCGACGCGCTTCTGCCAGTCGGTGAGGTCGGTGATCAGCTGGTCGGCGAGCTTCTTCTCCTCGTCACCGATCTTGTTGTCGGCCCACAGGGCCTTCTCCAGGCGGTGCCAGCCGGTCCAGTTCTGCCCGGCCTCCAGGCCGTCCTGGCGGACGTCGACCTTCGGGTCGATGTCACCGAAGGACTCGGCGACCGGCTCGGTGCGCTCCCAGCCGATGCGGGAGGGGGCGTACGCCTTCTTCGCGGCCTCGACGTCGCCGGCCTTGACCGCGTCCACGAAGGCCTGCGTCTTCGGCAGGGTCTCGTCGGCCTGCGCCTGCGCGTACTTGCGGTACTCGGCGACGGCCGCGTCCAGCTCGGGGCTGCGCTTCACGGCGTCCCCGCCGGTCACCTTGAGCTTCTGGCGGATGCCGTCGCCCTTCATGCCGGGCTTGCAGGCGACCTCGTAGTCGCCGGCCTTGATCTCGGCGGTGATGGAGGCCTTGGTGCCCGGGCCGATGTTCTCCTTCTCGGTCACGATGCGGCCGTCCGGGAAGAGGACGTACAGCTCGGTGACCTTGGAGCCCTTGTTCTCGACCTCGAACTGCACCTTGCCCGACGGGATCTCCTTCGTGGAGACGTCGCAGGCGGTGTCCGAGGCGGCGACCTTGATCGTCCCGTACACCGAGTCGTTCTTCTCGGCGCAGCCCGTGACGGCGGTGAGCGCGGCCACGGCGGCGGCCGCGGTGACGACGGTGAAGCGGGCGGCGGATCGCATGGAGGCTCCTGGCGAAAAGGCGAAGGCTGGGTGAGGCGGACCTAACTTAACCGAGGCTTACCTGACCGATGCCCGCTCGTCCAGTGATTCAGCTCTCATTGGCCGATGCCGGACACGGGGCCGTCACAACGCCCCCATGGGCACCCCATGGTCGGGTCAAGTGCGGGTCAAGTCCGGCGGGCGCGTCAGGGCGCGGTAGGCACCCGCCGGAGGGGCGGGCGGCGGCCCGCGCCCGTGCTTGAATGCCGTCGTGAACGATCTCGACGTACTCAGGGTGTTCTGCGCGGGTGACGGGCGGTTCGGCAACCTGCTCGGCGTCGTGCGCGACGGCGGCAGCTGTCCCGACGACGCGTCCCGCCAGGCGCTCGCGGCGGAACTCGGCTACAGCGAAACGGTGTTCGTCGACGACCCCGAACGCGGGATCGTCGACATCCGGACCCCCGGCACCCGGATGGCCTTCGCCGGGCACCCGCTCGTCGGGGTCGCCTGGCTCCTGGACATCGAGGAGCTGCGGCCGCCCGCGGGCGCCGTGTGGGCGCGCGACGACGGCGAGTTCACCTGGATCACCGCCCGCGCCGAATGGGTCGAGGGCAAGCGGACCGAGCAGTACGCGAGCGCGGCCGAGGTGGAGGCGCTGCCCGCCCCGCCGCCGGGCGAGGGCTGGCTGTACGCGTGGGCCTGGGAGGACGAGCCGGCGGGCCGGGTCCGCGCCCGCGGTTTCCCGCGCCGCCCCGACGGGGCGATCGCCGAGGACGAGGCCACGGGCTCGGCGGCGCTGCTGCTGACGGCCCAGCTGAACCGGGCGCTGAACATCACCCAGGGCGCGGGTTCCCAGATCCTCACCGCCCCGGGCCCGGACGGCACGATCGACATCGGCGGCCGGGTGCGCTTCGCCGCGCAGTCGCCGGGCGGGAACTGAGCCCCCGCCCGGGCGGCCGCCGCGCACCGGCGCCGCCCCGCGGCGGGCGGCTCAGGCGCTGAGCGGGAAGCGTTCGCCCAGTTCGCGGAAGACGGCCCCGTTGAAGTCGAAGGCCCGCTTGCACTCGTCGACGATCCGCTGCTTCTCCAGGTCGTCCGCGTCGATGGCGTCCAGGAGTTCGCGGTAGCTCCGCTTGAAGGCGGCCGGGTTGGCGATGGCCTCGAAGACGTAGAACCGGACGCCGTCGCCCTTGCGCGCGAAGCCCCAGGTGCGCTCCGCCTTGTCGCGGATGATCTGGCCGCCGGAGAGGTCGCCGAGGTAGCGGGTGTAGTGGTGGGCGACGTACCCGCCGGGCCACTCGGCGGCGCAGGCGGCCACCCGGTCGGCGTACGCGCGGGTCGCGGGCAGCGCCGCGACGCGCTCGCGCCAGCCGGGGCCGAGGAGGTGGGCCAGGTCGCGCTCGATCTCGGGGACGCGCATCAGTTCGGGCCGGATGAACGGGCCCGCGACCGGATCGTGCTGAAGGGACCCGGCCGCGTCCTCCAGCGCCCGGTACACGAACCAGAGCTGCTCGGTGTAGCGCGCGTAGGCGTCCACACCGAG
The DNA here is from genome assembly GCF_040611795.1 of Streptomyces sp. NPDC006529. Classification (NCBI taxonomy): domain Bacteria; kingdom Bacillati; phylum Actinomycetota; class Actinomycetes; order Kitasatosporales; family Streptomycetaceae; genus Streptomyces; species Streptomyces sp. NPDC006529. The sequence goes on from NZ_JBEXPB010000023.1 coordinate 48,369, forward strand.
CCGGCCGCCGAGCAGGTCGCTCATGAAGGACGAGGTCTCGGCCTCCGTGTGCTGCGCGTGGGAGGCGACGCGGATGACCGTGGAGAAGGTGTCCAAGACGGACCTCCGGGGGCCGGGGGCGGGCGGGCGTACGCCGGGTCCTCCTGCTCGGGCTCACCCGAGTCGGTCGGTTGCCGACGCCCTGTCGGTAAAAAGGTACGCCGTACCCGCCGCCCTGTCACCGGCGCCTGCTGCCCGCCCGGCTACGGCAGCGTGAGGATGTCCGCCCCAGTGTCCGTCACCGCCAGCGTGTGCTCGAACTGCGCCGTGCGCTTGCGGTCCTTCGTGACCACCGTCCAGCCGTCCTTCCACATGTCGTACTCGTGGGTGCCCAGCGTCAGCATCGGCTCGATGGTGAAGGTCATGCCGGGCTCGATGACGGTGGTGGCGTGCGGGCTGTCGTAGTGCGGGACGATCAGGCCGGAGTGGAAGGACGAGTTGATGCCGTGCCCGGTGAAGTCCCGGACCACGCCGTAGCCGAAGCGCTTGGCGTACGACTCGATGACCCGGCCGATGACGTTGATCTGGCGGCCCGGCTTGACCGCCTTGATGGCGCGGTTCAGCGCCTCGCGGGTGCGCTCCACCAGCAGGCGCGACTCCTCGTCGACGTCGCCGCACAGGTAGGTGGCGTTGTTGTCGCCGTGCACGCCGCCGATGTACGCCGTGACGTCGAGGTTCACGATGTCACCGTCGCGCAGCACCGTGGAGTCCGGGATGCCGTGGCAGATGACCTCGTTGACGGAGGCGCAGAGGGATTTGGGGAAACCGCGGTAGCCCAGGGTCGACGGGTAGGCGCCGTGGTCGCACATGTACGCGTGCGCGACCCGGTCCAGCGCGTCGGTGGTCACCCCGGGGGCGATCAGCTTGGCGGCCTCCTCCATCGCCCGGGCGGCGATGCGGCCGGCGATGCGCATCGCCTCGATGGTCTCGGCCGTCTGCACCTCGGGCCCGGTGTACGGAGTGGGTGCGGGCTTGCCCACGTACTCGGGGCGGCGGATGTTTCCGGGAACGGAAAGGGCGGGGGAGAGCTCGCCTGGAACGAGCAGTGACTGGCCAGACATGCGAACGAGTGTATCCAGCGGGGATCGGGCAGCATGGCGGCACAGGAAGGAGCGCCGAATGGCTCTGTTCAAGAAGCGTCAAGTGGGCAAACCGGGCGAATGGTACTACTGCCTCGTCCACAAGAAGGTCGAGGAGGGGCCGGACTGTCCCGCCAAGGACCGCTTCGGGCCCTACGCCACGCCCGAAGAGGCCAACCACGCGATGGAGACCGCCCAGGAGCGGAACCTGGAGTGGCAGAACGACCCCAAGTGGAACGACGCGTCCCGGGAGGAAGGGGAGGGAGAGGCCCGGAGCGCGCCGTAGGTCCCGGAACTCCCGCAGGACCCGGCCCGACCCGCGCCGCCCGGCTACCAGCGGCTGGGCGGCGGCGCGGTCAGCTGCTCGGCCAGCCGCGCCAGCCGGTCCCGGAAGCGGCGCGGGGTGCGCTGCGCGGGCACGCTGTTCTCCCCGGCGGCCGCGCTGACCAGGTGCGCCGCCGTGTCCAGGTCCAGCTCCGCGCCGTCGGGCACCGACAGCGCGTCGTGCGCCAGCGCGGCCAGCTCCCGGTCCCCGCCGTCCAGGGACAGGACGGTCGCCCCCGCGCGCCGCGCGTCGTGCACCCGCTCCAGCAGCCCCGCGCCGGGCCGCTGCGGAGCCACCACCAGCAGCGTGTGGCCGCGCCGGGCCGCCGCCAGCCGCCCCAGGCCCACCGACAGGTGCGCCGGCTCCCCGGGCAGCACCCGGTGGCGCACCAGCGTCGGCGCCAGGGCGGGCAGTCCCGACCAGGCCGCCTCGTCGACGAGGTGGGCGGCCAGGTGCCAGGGCTCGTACTGCTCGGTGCCCACCAGGAGCAGGTTCCCGCCCGCCGGGACCACCGAGGCGCGCAGCGCTCCCGCGAAGCGGCGGGCGGCGGCGGGCCACTGCGTGCCGGCGAGCACGTCGCGCAGCAGGGAGACTCGGACGGCATCCATGGGCGGCATCCTGCACCACGGACGGAGCAACCGGGGGCGTCCGGCGCACGCTCACCCGTTCGGCCTTGAGCTACCCGGCAGTACCCTCGCCCTCATGACTTCCACAGACAGCACCCAGAAGGCTCCGGCGAAGGACCCCCGGGACCTGCCCGACGTCTCCGGCCTGGTCGTCGGCGTCCTCGGCGGCACCGGGGACCAGGGCCGCGGCCTCGCCTACCGGCTCGCCCGGGCGGGCCAGAAGGTGATCATCGGCTCGCGCGCCGCCGACCGGGCCGGGGCCGCCGCCGCGGAACTGGGCCTCGGCGTGGAGGGCGCGGACAACGCCGAGTGCGCCCGGCGCAGCGACATCGTCATCGTCGCGGTGCCGTGGGACGGCCACGCCAAGACCCTGGAAGCGCTGCGCGAGGAGCTGGCGGGCAAGCTCGTCGTCGACTGCGTCAACCCGCTCGGCTTCGACAAGCAGGGTGCCTACGCGCTGAAGCCCGACGAGGGCAGCGCCGCGCAGCAGGCCGCGCTGCTGCTGCCGGACTCGCGGGTCACCGCCGCGTTCCACCACCTGTCGGCCGTCCTGCTCCAGGACGCGTCGGTGGAGGAGATCGACACCGACGTGATGGTCCTCGGCGAGGTCCGCGCCGACACCGACATCGTCCAGGCCCTCGCCGCCCGCATCCCGGGCATGCGCGGCGTCTTCGCCGGGCGGCTGCGCAACGCCCACCAGGTGGAGTCCCTGGTCGCCAACCTGATCTCGGTCAACCGCCGCTACAAGGCCCACGCGGGCCTGCGCGTCACGGACGTCTGAGCGCCCGGGGCGTACGGGCGCCCCGGCCGCCCGAACACGGCGGCGGCCGGGGGCCCGTACGCCCGCGCCCGGCTCAGCCGCGGCGGCCCGTACGCCCCTCCCCGGCGCCCAGGGGCGCCACGACGGCCTGGTGGAAGCGGGCCACGGCGTCGTCGACGCTGCGGATGAAGCCCGACTCCGTATTGCCCCGGGTGCTGCCCATCCCCTTGACCAGCGACAGCCGGAAGCCGGTGACGGCCGCGCCGTCCCGGGGCAGCAGGTCTCCGGGCTCGGGGCGCAGCCGCTCCAGGGTGCCGCGCGGCCACGGACCCGCACCGTCGGTCAAGGTCTCCACGTGCAGGTCCGCCGGGGAGTCGGCGAGCAGCTTCAGCAGCCGCTTCGCCCCCACCAGCGGGTACGCGGCCTCCGGCGCCGGCACCTCGACCGACGTGCGCACCTTGGCCGTGCGCAGGTCAGCGACGACCGCGATGACCACGCTGGTCCCGTCGATCCGCAGCTCCGCCGCCAGCCGGCCCTCCGCGGCGAGCCGCGCGGCCGCGGCGGCCCGCCGCGCCTGCGGATCGCTTCCCCTGCGGGCCCGCTGCACCGGCAGCGCCTTCTGGCCCAGCTCCCCGCCGAGGCGCAGGCAGACCTGGCGGATCAGCCGCTCCCAGCTGCCGACCACCTCGACGGCCCGCGGGTCGTCCGCGCCGAGGGTCTCGTCCTCGATGCCCTTGCGCACGGGCACCCAGGCGGGCCCCATGTTCTGGAAGCCGTGGCAGCCGGAGTTCTCGTGCCGGAGGTACTCCAGCAGCTCCTGGAGCAGCCAGGCGTGCGCGGCGTTGCCCACGCCCTCGTGCCGGATCAGCATCTGTGCCTGGTGGGCGACCTCGGCCCAGGAGAGGTGCCAGAGGCCGACCTTGTGCTTGCGCCGCCCGTCGATCTTGACGTCCACCATGGCGGCGCCTTCGAGGGCCACGTCGTTGGAGAGCGTGATCACGGCTTCGTAGCCGCGCCGCGCGGCGATGTCCATGTACTGCTGCACCTGCTCCGCCTTGAGCGGGTTGCCGTTCGTCTTCGTCTCCACGAGCGCCGTCCACAGCTTGCCCGCGCGCTCCACCCGGATCACCCCGTCCGGCCGCTTCGGCGAGTCGCCGTGCGGCAGGGACACCTCGGTGAAGGTCTCCATCCGCCCGGCGGGCGCGCCGAAGCCGGCCGTCAGCCTGCGGCCCAGCTCCGGTACCTGCGCCATCACGGACAGCAGCACCGAGGTGGCCCGCACCTCGCGCTCGCCGTCGCTCTTCAGGGAGGGGACGGGGAACAGCCGGGCCGGGCGCCAGGATTCGTTCTCGGCGAGCGTGGTCCTGGGCACCCGCGGCAGCGTGATCTTCTTCTTGGTGGTGCGCGGGGCCCGGCCGCGGGTCTGGGCGGGCACGGCGTCGGCCGCCGCGGGGGCGAGCGCGCCGCCCGCCGTGCCGGCCGGAGCCGCCGGGTCCGCCGTCCCCGTGGGATCCGTTGTCGCCCCGGCGTCCGCCGCTGCCGGGCCGACCGCCGTGCCCTGTGCGACGCCCGCCTCCACGACGCCCACCGCCACGGCGCCCGCCTGCGCCTCCTCCGCGTCCGAGGGGCCCGCCTGCTCGTCCGGGTCCTCGGGGAGCGCGTGGCCGAAGTCGTTGGTCAGCCCGGTCAGCCCGGTCTCGTAGCCCTGGCCCACCGCGCGGAACTTCCACTCCTCGCCCCGCCGGTAGAGCTCGCCGAAGATGAAGGCCGTCTCCACGCTCGCGTCCTTGATGGAGAACCCGACCAGCGGCTCGCCGGAGCGGTCCGCGACCGTCATCCGCAGGTCGTCCAGGTCCCCGAAGCACGTCCCGCCGTACTGGCTGGCCGCGATCACGATCCGCCGCGGTCGGCAGGGTGCCGCACTCGACAAGAAGCCTCGGCCCGGTGCCGTCCGTCACCGGGCCGAGCGGGCCGGGCCGTCGCTCTGTTCGTGCGCGCTGAGAAGCGCGCTGGGCGCACCGTAGACCCGCCGTCGCGCGAAACGCGCGGGTTCGGCCGAAAAAGGTCCGGATATGAGCGCCCGCCACGATGGGGGACACTGGAGGGGATCGGCCCCGTTCAGTGTCCCCGAGGAGTTCGGCCCATGCCCCGCCTTGCCGTGTTCGCCCTGATCGTCTGCGCCCTGTCCGTGGCCGCGGCCGTCGTCGCCTTCGTGGAGGGCAGCTTCCTCGGCATCGTCTGGGTGCTGCTGGCGGGCGTGACCTCGAACATGGCGTGGTTCTACCTGCGCAAGGACCGGCTCAGCCGGCGAGCGGCGAACTGACCGAGCAGACCGCAGCGGCCTCCCGCCAGAAGGTGTAGAGGTCGCGGCCGCAGTAGGTCTCGAAGTCGGAGACGCCGAGCGCGCCGAGGACGCCGTTCACGACGTCGAAGAAGAACGCGTTGACCCCCGGGATCCACAGCAGGGCGAAGACCGCGATCAGCCCGAAGGGCGCCAGCGGTTCGACCTCGCGGCGCACCCGGTACGACAGCCACGGCTCGATCACGCCGTAGCCGTCCAGGCCCGGGACCGGCAGGAAGTTCAGGATCGCGGCCGAGACCTGGAGCAGCGCCAGGAACCCGAGCGCGAAGCGGAAGGCCGTCGGCACCCCGTCCAGCGCGTCCAGCCAGAACGGCGCCGTGCACACGACGGCGAACGCCACGTTGGCCAGCGGCCCGGCGGCCGAGATCAGGCTGTGCTTCCACCTGCCGTGGATCCGCCCGCGCTCGATGTACACGGCCCCGCCGGGCAGGCCGAGCCCGCCCAGGATCACGAAGACCACCGGCAGCACGATGCTCAGCAGCGCGTGCGTGTACTTCAGCGGGTTCAGCGTCAGATAGCCCTTGGCACCGACCGACAGGTCGCCGCCGTGCAGGGCGGTCCGGGCGTGCGCGTACTCGTGCAGGCACAGCGAAACGATCCACGCGGACGTGACGAAGAGGAAGACGGCCAGTCCGGTACTGGTCGAGTACCCCGTCCACACGGCCCACCCGGTGACGCCCATCACCGCGGCGATCCCGAGGAAGACCGCGCTGATCCGCCGCTCGCCGCGGCCGCCCTGATGATCCATGCTCCGAAACCTATCCCAGGGGGTCCGGGGCCCCGCCCCGGGGACCGCCGCCGTGGTCGCGGGCATCGGCCCGCCGCGAAATCCCGGTGGGTCCGGGCTCCGGTGCGGTCACAATGGGCCGGTGCGTTACGCGATTCTCGGCAGTGCCCAGGCAGTCCGCGGCGACGGGACCCCCGTCGCCCTCGGCGGAGCACGCCTGCGCGCGCTCCTGACCGCGCTCGCGCTGCGCCCCGGGCGGGTGGTGCCGGCCGAGCTCCTGGTGGACGAGGTCTGGGGCGACGGACCGCCCCAGGACGCGTCCGGCGCCCTGCAGGCCCTGATCGCGCGGCTGCGCCGGGCCGCCGGGCACGCGGCCGTCGTCTCCGAGGAGGGCGGCTACCGGCTGGCCGCCGGGCGCGACGACATCGACCTCTACCGCTTCGAGCGCCTCGCCCGCACCGCCGCGCAGCGCCTGGAGGCGGGGGACCCGGGCGCGGCCGCCGGCCTGTACGACGAGGCCCTGGCCCTGTGGCGCGGGGCCGCCCTCGCGGATCTGCCGGACGGGGCCGCCGAGGCCGCGCGCTGGGAGACCGTACGGCTGGACGCGCGCCGGGGCCGCCTCGGCGCGGCCCTCGCCCTGGGCGAGGCGGAGCGGGTGCTGCCCGAGCTGACCGCCCTGTGCGCCGAACTGCCGCTGGACGAGCCCCTCCAGGTGCTGCGGATCCGGGCCCTGCGCGACGCGGGCCGCGCCGCCGAGGCGCTGGCCGCCTACGACGGCGTGCGCCGGGACCTGGCCGACCGGCTCGGCGCCGACCCGGGACCCGCCCTGCGGGCCCTGCACACGCAGCTGCTGGCCCCGGCGCCCGCCGGCCGGGCCCCCGCCGCCGCCCCGCCGCCCGCACCCGTGGCGGCCGCCCCCACGGGGAACCTGCGGGCCCGGCTCACCACCTTCGTCGGCCGCCAGGAGGACATCCGGGTCATCGGATCGGACCTCGCCGGAGCCCGGCTGGTCACCCTGCTCGGGCCCGGCGGCGCGGGCAAGACCCGGCTCTCCCAGGAGGCCGCGGAGGCGCACTCGGCGGCCGCGACCGACTGGCCGGACGGGGTCTGGATGGTCGAACTGGCCCCCGTCGACGACCCGGACGGCGTCGTCGAAGCGGCGCTCGCCGCGCTCGGCGCCCGCGAGACCAAGCTGCGCGGCGCCGCCGCCGAGGAACTGCGCGTGCTCACCGGGCAGACCGGCGACCACCCCCTGGACCGGCTCACCGAACACTGCTCCCGGCGCCGCATGCTCCTCCTCCTGGACAACTGCGAGCACGTCATCGGCGCCGCCGCCGAACTGGCCGAGCGGCTCCTCACCCACTGCCCCGGCGTGCAGATCCTGGCCACCAGCCGCGAACCCCTCGGCGTGCCGGGGGAGCTGCTGCGGCCGGTGGAACCGCTGCCGGACCCGATGGCGGTGCGGCTGTTCGCGGAGCGCGGGGCCGCCGCCCGGCCCGGCTTCGCCGTCGCCGACGATCCGGCCGCAGCCGCCGAGATCTGCCGTCGTCTGGACGGTCTGCCGCTGGCCATCGAGCTGGCGGCGGCGCGGTTGCGGCTGCTGACCCCGCGGCAGATCGCGGACCGGCTGGACAATCGTTTCCGTCTGCTGACCAGTGGGAGCCGTACGGTGCTGCCGCGCCAGCAGACCCTGCGGGCGGTGGTCGACTGGTCCTGGGAGCTGCTGGACGCGTCCGAACGTACGGTCCTGGCCCGGCTGTCCGTCTTCGCGGGCGGCTGCGACCTCACCGCCGCCGAAGCCGTCTGCGCCCACGACGGCGACGGGGAGGACGGCGTGGGCGACGTCGCCGACGTGCTCGGCTCGCTCGTCGACAAGTCCCTGGTCGTCGCCGCCCCCGGACCCGACGGCGACATGCGCTACCGGCTGCTGGAGACCGTCGGCGAGTACGCCGCCGAGCGCCTCGCGGCGACCGCCGACGACCAGGAGGCCACCGGCCGCCGCCACCTCGTCCACTACCGCGAACTCGCCCGCACCACCGACCCCCTGCTGCGCGGGCGCGGCCAGCGCGAGGCGGCCCGGCGGCTCGCCACCGAGTACGAGAACCTGCGCACCGCCCTGCGCCGCGCCGTCGCCACCCGCGACACGGGCGAGGCGCTGTGCCTGGTCCACGCCCTGGTCTGGTACTGGCAGATGCGGGACCTGCGCACCGAGATGCGCCACTGGACGGACGCCGTCGCGGCCCTCGGACCGGATCCCTTCGCGGCGCCCGCCGAGCGCGCGCGGCCCGTGTACGAACAGATCGTGGACACGCCCCCGCCGTACACCGGCGAGCGGCTGACGGAGGCCTGGCGCGGCATCAGGCTGCTCCAGCTCGCCGCCCTGGACCAGTCCAACGAGGGCTGGTTCGCACCGGAGGTCCGCCCGCTGATCGACGGCATGGCCGCCGTCTACGACCCGGGCCTGCCGCAGACCTGCCGGTATCCCGGATCCCTGTGGATCTACGCCGCCATGATCGGCGGACACCCCGGGCTGCTCCGGGAGATCACCGACACCACGGTGGAGACCGCCCGCAGACTCGGCTACCGCTGGGAGCTGGGCTCCGCGCTCCAGCTGCGCGCCAACGTCCTGGCCAACCGCGCCGACTGGGCCGGCAACGCGGCCCGCGACGCCGAGGAGAGCCTGGCCATCTTCGAGGACCTCGGCGACGACTGGGGCTGCGCGGAGGCGCTCTCCGCCCGCGCCGAATCCCGCGAGAAGCGCGGCGAGTACGCCCTGGCCGCCGAGGACTACCGGGCGGCCATCCGGCACGCCGAACGGCTCGGCGCCAAGGGCCAGGTGCTGGTGCTGCGGGTCCGGATGGCCGGGGCCCTGCTGGAGGACGGCGGCGGCGAGCAGGCCGAGGAGATCCTCACCGAGGTCCTGGGCGCCGACCAGCGGTTCGGCGACGAGGCCGTGCCCGCCGGCCGGATGTTCCTGGCGACCCGCCTCGGCTCCACCGGCCGGATCCCCGAGGCCCGCCTCCAGATCCAGGCGCTGCGCGAGGAGTTCACGCACGGCGTCTACGCCATCTTCGACGGGTTCCTCCAGGGCCTCATGGCGTGGCTGGACAACCAGGACGGCAAGTACGAGGACGCCCTCGCGCAGGTCAGGGTCGCCCTCGGCGCCGCCGGGGAACCGCTGTCCATGATGATCGCGCCGCAGATGCCCGCCGTGTACCTGCTGGCCGCGGCCGAGGCGCACGCGGGGCTCGGCGGCGCGGAGCACGCCCGTACGGCAGCCCTGCTGGTCGGCGCCTACCGGGCGCTGCTGCCGCCGGCCCACGTGCCCGTCGGCACGGAACGCGCGGGCGTCGCCCGGGCCGACGAGCGGGCGCGGGCGGTGCTGGGCGACGCCGCCTACGAGGCGGCGCACGCCGAGGGCGGCGGCCTCACCCTGGAGGAGGCCACCGCCCTGGTCTGACCCGCTGCGGGTCCGGGACGCGATCCGGTCCCGCCCGGATCAGGTCGTCAGGTCTTGTCGCGGAACTTGCGGACGGCGATCGGCATGGTGACCAGGGTGATGCCCACCGACCAGGCCAGGGTGATCCACACCGAGTTGCCGATCGGCGTGCCGTTGATCAGCGCGCGGGCGGCGTCGGCCAGGTTGGACAGCGGGTTGTAGTCGGTGAAGGACTGCAGCCAGCCGGGCATCGTGGTCGGCGGGGCGAAGATCGAGCTGCCGAACTGGAGCGGCATCAGGACCAGCATCGCCATGCCCTGCACGGCCTGCGCGGTCTTCATGGTGAGACCGAGCAGGATGAAGATCCACATCAGGGAGGCGCCGAAGACGGCCGCCAGACCGATGGACGCCAGCAGGTCCAGGACCGAGGTCTTGATGGACAGGCCCAGCATGAAGCCGACGGCCAGCAGGATCGCGATGGCGACCATCATGCGGCCGACCTCGACCACGATCTTGGCGATGAGCACCGAGGACCGGGCGATGGGCATGGACCGGAAGCGGTCCATCACGCCCTTCTTGAAGTCGTCGTTGACGCCGGTCCCGACGCCCATCGCGATGTTCATGCCCATCATGGCCATCAGGCCGGGCACCACGTAGTTGACGTACTCCTGCTGGTTGCCCTTGCCGGAGATCGCGCCGCCGAAGACGAACACGAAGAGCAGCGTGAAGATGATCGGCATCAGCAGGACGTCGAACATCGACTCGGGGTCCTGCTTGATCTGCAGGACGTTGCGGCGGGCCAGCGCGCCGATGTGGCGCAGGTGGGCGCGCAGGCCCAGGCGGCCCTCGTCGCTCACCGCCGCCGGACCGGAGGCCGGGGCGGAGCGGGTGGGGGCGGGTTTCGTGGTGACGGTGCTCATGCCGCTACCTCCTCGGTCTGGTGGGCGTCGACGGACGTGGCCTTGTGGCCGGTGATGGCGAGGAAGACCTCGTCCAGGCTGGGCAGGTAGGTGCCCAGGTCGGCGATGGCGTAGCCGCGGGCGGCCAGCAGCCCGACCACCGCGGTGAGCTGCTCGTCGCTCAGGATCGGGACCAGCAGGACGCCCTCGTCCGGAACCGCCTGGGAACCGGCGACGCCGTCCAGGCCGGTCTCGGCCAGCGCACGGGCCATCGCGGGCAGGTCCGCCGGGTCCGCCGGGCGGATCTTGAGGGTACGGCCGCCGACGCGCGCCTTCAGCTCGTCCACCTTGCCGTTGGCGATGACCTTGCCGTGGTCGATGACCGTCAGCTCACTGGCGAGCTGCTCGGCCTCCTCCATGTACTGGGTGGTGAGCAGGACGGTGGCGCCCTCGGCGACCATCCGCTGCACCTCGTCCCACACCTCATTGCGGGTGCGGGGGTCCAGGCCGGTGGTCGGCTCGTCCAGGTACAGGACCGCCGGGCTGCCGATCATGGACGCGGCGAGGTCCAGGCGCCGCCGCATGCCGCCGGAGTAGTTCATGACGGCCTTCTTGGCCGCCTCGGTCAGCGAGAACCGCTCCAGCAGGTCGTCCGCGCGGCGGCGGGCGTCCTTGCGGGGGAGGTCCAGCAGCCGCCCGATCATGTAGAGGTTCTCCCAGCCGGAGAGCTTCTCGTCGACCGAGGCGTACTGGCCGGTGAGGCCGATGGTGCGGCGCAGCTGCCGCGGCTGGCGGACCACGTCGTAGCCCGCGACGACCGCGGTGCCCGCGTCCGGGGTGATCAGGGTGGAGAGGCAGCGGACCAGGGTGGTCTTCCCGGCGCCGTTCGGGCCGAGGACCCCGAGGACCGTGCCCTCGCGGACATCGAGGTCCACGCCGTCCAGGGCCTTGGTCTCGCCGTAGTGCTTGACCAGTCCCCGTACCTCTACCGCGTGGGTGCCGTGTGCCCCACGGCCGGGGGTGTTGTCGTTTCGCGTCATGTCCCACATGGGACCAGAGGCCACTGACAAAGCACCGACAGCCGACCGACAGCGCCCGTGGGGGGCCGTCGGCCGGCTGTCGGTGGCGCCGGGATCAGTGGACGCTGTGCTCTTCCAGCGGGAACGTTCCGCCCACGACGTCCTCGGCGAAGGCCTTCGCCGCGTCGGACATCGTCGCGCGCAGGTTCGCGTACTGCTTCACGAAGCGCGGCATCTTCCCGCCGGTCAGGCCCATCATGTCCGTCCAGACCAGCACCTGCGCGTCGCACTCCGAGCCCGCGCCGATGCCGACCGTCGGAATGTGCAGCGACCGGGTGACCTCCGCGGCCAGCTCCGCCGGCACCAGCTCCAGCACCACCGCGAACGCGCCCGCGTCCTGCGCCGCCTTCGCGTCCCGCAGCAGCTGGTGCGCGGCCTCGTCACCGCGTCCCTGCACCCGGTAGCCCATGGCGTTCACCGACTGCGGAGTCAGCCCCAGGTGGGACATGACCGGGATGCCGGACTGCACGATCAGCTCGGTCTGGGCCAGCGACCGCTCGCCGCCCTCCAGCTTGACCGCGCCGACCCCCGCCTCCTTGACCAGGCGCGTCGCGCTGCGCAGCGCCTGGACCGCGCCTTCCTGGTAGGAGCCGAACGGCAGGTCCCCGACGATCAGGGCCCGGCTGGTGCCCCGGACGACCGCCGCCGACAGCAGGGTCATCTCGTCCATCGTCACCGGGACGGTGGTCTCGTAGCCGAGGTGACAGTTGCCCATCGAGTCGCCGACGAGCATGACCGGGATCCCGGCCTCGTCGAAGACGGACGCCGTCATCGCGTCGTAAGCGGTGAGCATGGGCCACTTCTCGCCGCGTTCCTTGGCGAGGCCGAGGTCGCGGACCGTGATGCGGCGGCTGCCCTTGCCCCCGTACAGGGTGGGGGCGGAGGTTTCGCGGGCAGGCGAAACGGCATGCGTCATGGCAACTGCTCCTTGTGTCATCTCGAGGCACCCTCACGGCGTCCCCGGACTCATCCACCATGGTGGCACCATCGCGGCCCGGGGCGGTAGTGCTGCGCCGCGCGGTCCGTCACACCCGCTCCGGGGTCCCGCGGCCGCACCAGCCGCCCGCGAGGCACGCCCGAGCCTATGTGCGCGTTTCGTGACAAGCGGAACCTTCCCCGTACGGCCGTTCGTCCTCCGGGTTGTGCGTGCCGGGAAGGACGGCGCGCATGGCTTCGGTCATCGCCTAGGGTCAAGGGGCGGGGACGGAGCGCGAGCACGGCAGTGAGGGCATGGCATGGCACAGGCGTACGTGGCGGAGACGGGGAACGGCGGTCCGGAGCCCGAGCCCTCCGGATCCGGACCCCGCAGCCGGCTGGCCGCCCTGCGCAAGGACCCGGGGATCTGGCGGCGCGGCATCGCGACCGCCGCCGCGGCCCTGCTGATCGCCCTCGTGATGATCTTCCACGCCCGGCTGCCCAACGACGTGGGCAACCTCGGCAGCCTCATCGAGACGTTCCTGCCCTGGCTGGGCGTGCTCATCGTCGTGCTGCTGGTCATCGGCGTCGTCCGCAAGTCCGCGACCGCGCTGATCGCGCTCGTCCTGCCCTCCGTGGTCTGGGTGCACCTCTTCGGCGGGCTGATCAGCGACAAGTCCGGCTCCGGCGGCAACCTCGTGGTCGCCAGCCACAACGTCGACGCCGACAACGCCGACCCGCGCGGCACCGCCGCCTCGGTCGCCAAGTCGGGCGCCGACGTCCTGGCGCTGACCGAGCTGAAGGCGGGCGCCGTCCCGGCCTACGAGGAGGTGCTCGCCGGCACGTACAAGTACCACGCGGTCGAGGGCACCGTCGGCGTGTGGAGCAAGTACCCGCTGTCCTCCAGCCGGCCCGTCGACATCAAGATGGGCTGGACCCGCGCCATGCGGACCACCGTCGACACCCCCTCCGGCCAGGTCGCCGCCTACGTCGCGCACCTGCCCTCGGTCCGGGTGAAGCTGAACGCGGGATTCACCGCCAACCAGCGCGACAACAGCGCCGGGGCGCTCGGCGCCGCGCTCGCGGGCGAACCGCTGAAGAAGGTCGTCCTGCTCGGCGACCTCAACGGCACGATGAACGACCGCGCCCTGTCCGAGGTCACCTCGCAGATGCGCTCCACGCAGGGCGCGGCGGGCGACGGCTTCGGCTTCAGCTGGCCGGCCGCCTTCCCGATGGCCCGCATCGACCAGATCATGGTCCGCGGCATCAAGCCCGAGGCCTCCTGGACCCTGCCGCGCACCGGCAGCGACCACCTGCCGATCGCGGCCCGGCTCACGGTCCGGCCGTAACACCGCTGCCCGCGGCTTTCCCCTCGGCGGGTACGGCCCGAGGGGGAAGCCGCGGCCACGCGCTCAGCCCCGCTCGCGCCAGCCGTTGGTGATCGGCAGCCGCCGGTCCTTGCCGAAGCCCTTCGCGGAGATCTTGGTGCCCGGCGGGTACTGGCGCCTCTTGTACTCGGCGGTGTCCACCATCCGCAGGATCCTGGCGACCAGCGCGCGGTCGAACCCGGCCGCCACGATCGCCTCCAGGCCCTGGTCCCGGTCGACGTACAGCGCCAGGATCGCGTCCAGCACCGGGTAGTCGGGCAGCGAATCCGTGTCCACCTGGCCCGGGCGCAGCTCGGCGCTCGGCGGCTTCTCGATCGAGGAGACCGGGATCGGCGGGGTCTCGCCGCGCTCGGCGGCCGCCCGGTTGCGGTAGCGGGCCAGGCGGAAGACGTCCGTCTTGTAGACGTCCTTGATCGGGCCGTAGGCGCCGACGGAGTCCCCGTACAGGGTCGAGTAGCCGACGGCCAGCTCCGACTTGTTCCCCGGGGCGAGCACGATGTGGCCCTCCTGGTTGGACAGCGCCATCAGCGTCGTGCCGCGCAGCCGGGACTGGAGGTTCTCCTCGGCGAGGCCGGTCAGTGCCAGCGCCCCCATGTAGGCGTCGAACATCGGCTCGATCGAGACGGTCCGCAGGTGCAGCCCGGTGCGTTCGGCCAGGTCGGCCGCGTCCCCCTTGGAGTGCTCGGAGGAGTACTTCGAGGGCATCGAGACGCCGTACACGTTCTGCGCGCCGATCGCGTCGCAGGCGATCGCGGCGACCAGCGCGGAGTCGATGCCGCCGGAGAGCCCGATCAGGACCGAGCGGAAACCGTTCTTGCGGACGTAGGCGCGCAGCCCCACGACCAGCGCGTCGTAGACCTCCTCGTCGTCGTCGAGCCGCTCGGCGTACCCGCCCGCGACCACCGGTTCGTACGGCTCCACCGGCTCCTCGGACAGGACCACCCGGTCGATCCGCAGGCCGTCGTCCACCACGCCCTCGACCGGGGTCGCGGAGGCGGCCGGCAGCTCCAGGTCGACCAGCACGCAGCCCTCGGAGAACTGCGGGGCGCGCGCGATCACCTCGCCGTCCGCGCCGACGACGATCGAGTCGCCGTCGAAGACCAGCTCGTCCTGGCCACCGATCATCGCCAGGTAGGCGAGGGTGCAGCCGGCCTCCCGGGCGCGCGTGCGCACCAGTTCGAGGCGCACGTCGTCCTTGTCGCGCTCGTACGGGGAGGCGTTGACGGAGAGCAGCAGGCCCGCCCCGGCGGACCGGGTGGCCGGGACCCGGCCGCCGTCCTGCCAGAGGTCCTCGCAAATGGCCAGGGCCACGTCCACGCCGCGCACCCGGATCACCGGCTGGGTGTCGCCCGGCACGAAGTACCGGAACTCGTCGAAGACCCCGTAGTTGGGCAGGTGGTGCTTGGCGAAGCGCAGGGCGACCCGTCCGCCGTGCAGGACGGCCGCCGCGTTCTCCGGGGAACCGGCCGGGCGGCCGAGGCGCGGCACGGCGTGGCCGGTCCGGTCCAGGTAGCCGACGACCACCGGCAGCTCACCGAAGCCCTCGGCGGCCAGCCGCTCGGCGAGCGCGAGGAGCGCGGTGCGCGAGGCCTCGACGAAGGAACCGCGCAGGGCGAGGTCCTCGACGGGATATCCGGTCAGCGCCATCTCGGGGAACGCCACCAGGTGGGCGCCCTGTTCGGCGGCGTGCCGGGTCCAGTGGACGATCGATTCGGCGTTGGCGGCGATGTCGCCGACGTGCGCGTCGATCTGCAGCAGAGCGAGACGAAGTTGAGGCACGTCCCCACTCTAGCCACTAATCGTCGTTCTGACGCGATGCCCCGGAACGCGGGGTGTTCCGGGACATCGCGCCGGGGGGAGCGCCGGGGAAGCGGAGCCCGCTCAGCCCAGGGTGCCGCTCCAGATGGCGCCGTCGTACTTGCCGATGCCGGGCGCGATCTCGAACTGGATCCCCTTGGTGCCCTCGGGCAGGCCGAAGGCGAAGACGCCGGTGGACGACTGCCCGGGCAGCAGCGAACCCGAGAACGGGTGCTCCACGGTGAAGTCGTACATCCGCTTCGACTCCAGCCCCTTGTCGTCGCGCGCGGAGGGCAGCGCGGCGCGCAGCTCGACCTTCTCGTTCGTCTTGTTGGTGATGGTGACGGTCACCTTCGCGGCGAACTTCGGGCGGCCCGGGTCGTACTTGTTGGGCTCCGGGGTGTACCCGGTGGCCTCCTTCACCGTGACCTCGACGCCGTCGTCGTAGGTGAAGGTCCGGCCGAAGGGCAGCGGGGACGTCTTGCCGGGGACGTCGCTGGGGCGCGGGCTCGGGCTCTCGTCGTCGTAGTCGTCGTCGTACTCGTCGTCGTACGGGCTGCTGTGCGAGGGCGGCAGGCCCTTGTTCACCTGGTCGTCGATCTCGTGGAGGATCCGGCCGGTGAAGTACGTCCCCGCGCCCGCCGCGCACAGGCCGAGCACGCCGAGCACCGTGCCGGCGACGGCCATCGCCTTGCGCGGCGCGCCCTTGGAGGCCTGGACCATGCCCGCTATGCCGAGGCCGATGGCGACCAGCGCCACCAGCGCGCCGCCCCAGAAGAGGAACGGCGTGAAGCCGAGCGGGATGCCGACGATGCCGAGGACGAGGGCGGCGATCGCCATGCCGTTGTTCTGCGGGGCAGCCGGGGCGCCCGGGTAGGGCATGTTGACGTACCCGCCGGGCGGCGGGCCCCACGGGTTCGCGGACGGCGGCTGCGGCGGGCCGTACGGGGGCGCGCCGGGCGCGCCGTGGGCGGCGAAGGGCGACGGGGACGGGGACGGGGGTGCGAACGTCTGCGCGGTCTGCGGAGCCGGTGCGGCCTGCGGCGGGACGGCCGGGGTGCCGATCACGGTCGCCGCGTCGTGCACGGGTGTGTCGGTGGGGGCGCCCGCGGGCGCGTCCGCGGGCGTGGGCGTGCCCTCGGGTTCCGTCTGGGGTCCGGACGGGGCGGCCGCGGACGGCCTGTCGTCGGCCGGGGCCGGCCGGTCGGCCGACGGGTGCGAGGGCTTGCTCAGATCCAACGAAAATCCTCATGTAGGGATGGCGGCGCGGTGATCTTCCACCCTGCCACGCGCCGCACCCCCGGCCAACCGGATTGCCGGCTCCCGGTTCAGCGCCCGGGAGCCGGTCCCGGCGGCGCTAGCGCTGGTAGCCCAGCACCGTCATCATCCCGGCCTCCGCGTGGTAGACGTTGTGACAATGCACCATCCACAGGCCCGGGTTGTCGGCGTCGAAGTCGGCCGTCAGGGTGGCCCCGGGGAGGATCGCCGCGGTGTCCTTGCGGGCCCCGCCCGACTGCCCGCCGAGGGCGAAGGTGTGGCCGTGCAGGTGCAGCGGGTGCCACATCGTTGTGGAGTTGTTGAACTCCAGCCGGACCCGTTCGCCCGCCTTCACCGGGTGCCGCCGGTCCGGCGCGTACGGCTCCCCGTCGAAGGCCCAGTCGTACGCCGCCATGCCGCCCGTCAGTTTGATCCGCACCGTCCGGTCGGGAGCCCGGGCGGCGAGGGCCGCGCTCCCGGCCGCCCGCAACCGGTCCGCGGTCAGGGGCGGTCCGGCCAGCTCGGCGGGCCGGGTCGCGGCGGTGGGCGCCGCTCCGCTCCCGGTGCGCAGCAGCGCGAGCGCCGAGGCGGCCGCTCCCTTGCCCTCGGCCAGCGCGGTGAGCGGGAACACCCCGTCCCCGGCCGTGACGAGGACGTCGTACCGCTCGCCCATTCCGAGGAGCAGCGAGCCGGTCTTCGCGTGCTCGACGGGGAAGCCGTCGGTGTGCGTGACCGTCAGTTCGTGGCCGCCGAGGGCGATGCGGAAGGCGGTGTCGCCGCCCGCGTTGACGATCCGCAGCCGGATCCGGTCGCCCGGGCGGGCCGCGAAGACCGAAGGGTCCTCCGGGAGGCGGCCGTTGACCAGGTAGTGCGGGTAGCCGACGTCACCCGCGTCCTTGCCGAGGACGGCGCTGCCCCCGCCGCCCATGAGCATGCGCGAGGGCCCGGCGGGAGCGGTGGGGGAGGCGGCGCCGGCACCCGCGTCATGGCCGCCGTGGCCACCGTGACCGGCTCCTTCCCTCATGCCCCCGCGGAGTTCGGCGAGTACGGCGTCCGGGGTGGAGCCGTCGACCCCGTCCAGCCAGTCGTCCAGGACCACCACCCACTCCTTGTCGTAGGAGAGGGGCTCCCGGGGGTCCTCGACGATCAGCGGGGCGTACAGCCCGCGGTCCTGCTGAACCCCGGAGTGCGGGTGGAACCAGTACGTCCCCGGGTGCGGCACGGCGAAGCGGTACGTGAAGGAGGCGCCCGGGGCGATGTCCCGCTGGGTGAGCCCCGGCACCCCGTCCATGTCGTTGCGCAGGGCCAGGCCGTGCCAGTGCAGGGAGGTCGCCGCGGGCAGGTGGTTGGCCAGGGTCAGGGCGAGGGTGCCGCCCGCGGTGACCCGGACCTCCCGGCCGGGCAGCCGGTCGCCGTACGCCCAGGAGCGCACGGTGCGGCCCGCGCCGAGGTCCAGCGGGCCCGCGGTGGCGGTCAGGGCGACCTCGGCGACCGGGCCGGTGGCCCGGCGGGCCGCCTCGGCCGCCCGGACCTCGGGCCCGGCGGGGTCGACGTAACCGCCGGGCGCCGGGCGGGCGGAGGAGCCGCCGTCCGGGGAGCCGTGGCCCATGGAGCCGTGGTCCATGGAGCCGTGGTCCATGGAGCCGTGGTCCATGGAGCCGTGGTCCGTGCCGGAACCGCCGGAGCAGGCGGCGAGCAGGGCGGATCCGGCCGCGGCCGCGCCGGCGCCGAGCACCGCGCGCCGGGAGGGGAGGCCGGAGAGGGTGGGGGAGGGGGAGGGCCGGGGGGAAGGAGGGGTCGTCGATGTGGGAGCGCGCATGGAAGTGCACCTCGTGGTGTGGTGTCGCGTGGACGGGCGGGCGCGGTCCGCCGCCTCCCGCGGGCGCGCGGGAGCGGCGGCGGGCCCGTCCTATACGCGCAGCACCGCCAGCAGGGTGAGGAGCTCCCGGCCCCCGGGCGGGTCCGGCCCACCGCGCACGCGGCCGCCCCGGACCCCGCGCCGCGCGGCCGGACCGGACCCGACGGCGGCCCGCGCGAGCGCGAGCGCGCCCAGCAGGGTGATCCCGGTCAGCAGCACGGCCAGGCACACGGACATCGGGTCCATGGCCATCCGGCCGTCCGCCGGATCGCCCAGCAGCTGCCCGCGGGCCGCAGCGTCCCCCTCGGGGGCGGGCGCGGCGGCCGGGGCGTCGGCGGGCGGCGCGGGCATCGCGTGGGCGCCGGAGTGGGCGGGCGGTGCGTCCCGTCCGGCGCGGGAGTCGTCCGGGTGGCCCAGCGTGTGCATGGTGACGATGCCCAGCAGCAGTGCGGCGAGCAGCAGCACCCGGGACCACCGGGCGGCTCGCGGCGTCCTGCGGGCGGCGTCCGTCATGCGCGACAGCTTACCCCGGGTGGGTATGCGCCCGGCCGATCGGCCCCGCCCTGCTTAGGATTGGTCCCACCATGTCCACCAACGGCACGCGGCGGGTCGCCGCCCTCCTCGGCCTCGGCGCCGCGGCCTACACCGCATGGGTGCTCGAAGTCGTCCTGTCCACCGGCCTCGACCCCGTCGAGACCTACGTCAGCGAACTCGCCGCCCAGGACCAGCCGCTCGGCGGCCTCTTCCGGGCGACCGACTTCACCGCGGGCCTGCTGGCCCTCGCGGGCGGCCTGTTCGCCCTCCTGCGGATCCGCTCCCATCCCGGATCCCGCCGCCCGTGGGCGGTCATCGGCTGGGCGGGCGTCGCCCTCTTCGGCGCGGCCACCGCCGCCGACGCCTGGCTGCCGCTCAGCTGCACCCCGACGGCCGACCCCGTGTGCGCCTCCCGGGAGACCGCCGGCCTGGTCCCCGCCACCCACCAGGCCCACGCCATCAGCAGCAGCCTCGCCATGACCGGAGCCCTGGTCGCCCTGGTGGCGCTCACCGTCGCCGCCCGCCGCCACGGCTGGTGGGCCCCGCTCGCCCGCTACGGCCCGGTGCTGGTGGCGCTCGAACTCCTCGCCACGGTCTGGACCCTGAGCGCGATCGCCCTGTTCACCGCCGGGCGCGGGACCTGGGCGCTCGGCGCGGGCCAGCGGCTCCAGGTGCTGTTCGTCGCGCTCTGGCTCGGCCTGCTCGCGTACTCCGTCCACCGGGAACGGCGCACGTGAGCGGCCGGCCGCCGGCGCGGTACGAGGGCTTCGTGCGGCCCGCCGACGGCGTGCCCCTGCACGTGGTCGTCGAGGGCGCCGGCCCGCTCTGCGTCCTCGCCGCCGGACTCGGGCTCGGCTGGTTCGACTGGGACCCGGTGGCCGCCCTGCTGGCCCCGCACCGCACGGTCGTCCGCTTCGACCGCCCCGGCCACGGGCTCAGCGCCCCCGCCGCCGCGCCGCCGACCGCCGCGGGGGAGGCCCGCCGGATCGCCGCCCTGCTGGACGCCCTCGGCCCGGCCGGCCGCGCCCCCGCCACCGTCGTCGGCCACTCCATCGCCGGGTTCCACGCCGAGGCCTTCGCCCGGCTGTACCCGGCCCGCACCGCCGCGCTGGTCCTGCTCGACAGCAGCGTCGAGGAGAGCGCCCGGCCGCCGCTGCTCCCGGCCGCCGTGCGCGACGCCGCCGCGGGGGCGCTGGGGCGGGCCCTCACGGCCGCCGGACTGCCGGCCGCGCTCGGCCCGCTGCTGCGCCGCACCGGCGTACGGGCCTCCCGGACCGGCGGCGGCGACCCGGCCGCGCGGGAGTCCGTACGCCGCTGCTACCGCACCGGCCGCGTCTGGCAGGGCACCCTGCGGGAGAACGCCCGCTACCGCGACCAGGCCGCCGAGGTGCTCGCCCTGCGCGCCGCGCACCCGCTGCGGGCCCCCGCGACCGTCCTCGCGGGGGCGGACGGCTCCGCGCGGCCCGCCGCGCGGCGCTGGCTCGGCCGCCAGGCGGACCTCGCCGAGCGCCTCGGCGCACGCTTCGAGATCGCCGACCCCTCGGGGCACATGGTCATGCTGGACCGCCCGGACCAGGTGGCCCGGGCGGTCCTGGACGCGCCGGCGGCCGACGGCGCACCCGCCGACCGGCGTGAGCACGCGGGGCCGAACGGGTGACATCGCGCGGCGTCCCTCAGGGGCGCGGCGCGGCCCCGCGCTTGCCGAGCATGTCGGCCATCAGCGACAGCTCCGAACGCTGCGCCTCGGCCATGCCCTGGGCCAGCTTCTGCTCGGCCGGGGTCCGGCACAGCCGCGCGCAGCCCAGCGCCATCGCCACCCCGCCCTTGTGGTGGTCGGTCATCAGCTGGAGGTAGAGCACCTCGGCGTCCCGGTCCCGCAGGGTGTCCAGCCGGGCCAGCTCCTCCTTGGTGGCCATGCCGGGCATCAGCGCGCCGGGCTTGGTCACGGCGCCGCCCTGGGCGGCCCCCTCGGCACCGGGCGTGGCGGCTCCATCCGTACCGGGCGCGGCGTGCATGCCCGCCATGTCGTGGCCGTCCGCCGCGCCGGCGGTCATCCAGGACATCGGCGGCTCGCCGGGCGTGACCTTCGGCAGCCCCCACAGGTCCAGCCAGCCCAGCAGCATCCCGCGCTGGTTCGCCTGCGTGTTGGCGATGTCGTAGGCCAGGCTGCGGACGGCCTCGTCCCCGGTGCGGTCGCGCACGATGAAGGACATCTCCACGGCCTGCTGGTGGTGCACGGCCATGTCCCGGGCGAACCCGGCGTCCGGCGAGGACACGCCGGGCGCCCGTCCGGCGCCGTCGGCCGCGTCCGCGGTGCCGCCGCCCACGGCCGCGATCATCACCGCCGCCGCCGCGAAGAACAGCGCCAGGACGACGGCGCCGCCCGCCGCCCAGTACGTACGGCTCACTTCTGGTCCAGGCCGCTCGTGCAGGCCGCGCCGGGTTCCGGGGTCTGGGCGCCCTGGACGTACGTACTGAAGAACGTGTCCACGCGCGGATCCGTCGCGCTGGTCACGCTGAGCTGCTTGCCCCAGGCGCTGAGCATGATCGCGCCGGACTGCTCCTTGTCCGGGCTCATCAGCGTGTACGGGGTCTTGGCCACCTTCGCCGCGAGCGCGTCCACATCGGCCTTGGCGGCCTTCTCGTTGTAGGTGACCCAGACCGCGCCGTGCTCCAGCGAGTGGACGGCGTTCACCTCGGGCAGCGGGTTCTTGTAGACGTCACCGTTGCAGTTCATCCAGCGCGGGTTGTGGTCACCGCCGACCGGGGGGTTCATCGGGTACGTCACGGGGGTGTCCACGTGCTGGCGCCCCAGCTTCTTCGCGTCCCAGCTCGCCACGCCGGTCACCGTGTCCATGGTGGAGGCCGGGGGAGCGTCCTTCTTGTCCATCCGCTCCTTGAGCACGTACCCGCCGAAGCCGACGAGGCCCGCGACGAGGACGGTCGACACCGTGACGACGAGGATCTTCTTGCGCCGGTCGCGGGACTTGTCGGCCCGGCGCATGTCGGCTATGCGCGCCTTGCGGGAGTGGTCCTGGGTGCTGCTGGACTTGCTCGCCATGTCAGTCCTTCTGCGGAGAGGGGCGGGCGGGGGGACCCCTATGGGCGCAGATGGTAATGCTCATGACCGGTCCACGGTCAGTGCGGGGGTGCCGCGAGCTTGCCAAGGTGCGTAATCTGGCGGAAACCACCGCTCGCGATACTGGGTCCGCCCCACCGTGCCCCACGGCCGCCGGATGTGGTGCACAGGCCATCTGAACTGCGAGGATGAAGGCATGGACAAGCAGCAGGAATTCGTCCTCCGGACGCTCGAGGAGCGCGACATCCGCTTCGTGCGCCTGTGGTTCACCGACGTACTGGGCTTCCTGAAGTCCGTCGCGGTCGCCCCCGCGGAGCTGGAGCAGGCCTTCGACGAGGGCATCGGCTTCGACGGCTCGGCGATCGAGGGCTTCGCCCGGGTCTACGAGTCGGACATGATCGCGAAGCCGGACCCGAGCACCTTCCAGATACTGCCGTGGCGCGCGGAGGCCCCGGGCACCGCGAGGATGTTCTGCGACATCCTGATGCCGGACGGCTCCCCCTCCTACGCGGACCCGCGGTACGTCCTCAAGCGCATCCTGAACAAGACCTCCGACCTGGGCTTCACCTTCTACACCCACCCGGAGATCGAGTTCTTCCTGCTGAAGGACAAGCCGCTGGACGGCACCCGGCCGGTCCCGGCCGACAACTCGGGCTACTTCGACCACACCCCGCAGAACGTCGGCATGGACTTCCGCCGCCAGGCGATCACCATGCTCGAATCCATGGGCATCTCCGTGGAGTTCAGCCACCACGAGGGCGCCCCGGGGCAGCAGGAGATCGACCTGCGCTACGCGGACGCGCTCTCCACGGCCGACAACATCATGACCTTCCGCCTGGTCATGAAGCAGGTGGCCCTGGAACAGGGCGTGCACGCCACCTTCATGCCCAAGCCGTTCTCGGAGTACCCCGGTTCGGGCATGCACACCCACCTGTCCCTCTTCGAGGGCGACCGCAACGCCTTCTACGAGTCGGGCGCCGAATACCAGCTCTCGAAGGTCGGCCGGTCCTTCATCGCGGGCCTGCTGCGCCACGCCGCCGAGACGGCGGCGGTCACCAACCAGTGGGTGAACTCCTACAAGCGCATCTGGGGCGGCTCCTCCCGCACCGCCGGCTCCGGCGGCGAGGCCCCCTCGTACATCTGCTGGGGCCACAACAACCGCTCGGCCCTGATCCGCGTCCCGATGTACAAGCCGGGCAAGACGGGCTCCTCCCGCATCGAGGTCCGCTCGATCGACTCGGGCGCCAACCCCTACCTGACGTACGCCGTCCTCCTGGCGGCGGGCCTCAAGGGCATCGAGGAGGGCTACGAACTCCCGGCCGGCGCCGACGACGACGTCTGGGCCCTCTCGGACGCGGAACGCCGCGCGATGGGCATCGAACCCCTCCCGCAGAACCTCGGCGAGGCCATCTCCCTGATGGAACGCAGCGAACTGGTCGCCGAAACCCTGGGCGAGCACGTCTTCGACTTCTTCCTGCGCAACAAGAAGCAGGAGTGGGAGGAGTACCGCTCGGAGGTCACGGCCTTCGAGCTGCGCAAGATGATGCCGGTGCTGTAGCAGCAGGTCAGCGCGCTTACGGGCGATGATCGGCACTCCGGGCCGACGGTCGACGACCGTCGGCCCGGAGCCGTCTCATTCCTCTTGGGCCTCTGTGGGCCGTCAGCCGCAGAATCCGAGGCCTCGTAGACCCCGTCCACGGCCTTCCGGGTGCGCCCCTCACTGCTCGGCATCAGGTGCGTGTACGTCCTGAGCGTGAAGCCGGGGTCGGTGTGGCCCAGGTAGGTGCTCAGCGCCTTGATGTTCTCCCCGGCGTCCAGGAGCACCGAAGCGTAGAAGTGCCGGAGCGCGTGCATCCCGTGCTCCCGCGCGGCCTGGTGCCGCTGCCCGGGCTTCGGCTCCCCGATGACCCCTGCTTCGACGAGAGCGGGTTTCCACACCCGGGTGTTGAAGTCGGTCCGGCGCACGGCCCCGCCGCCGCTCAATGAGAACACCAGCCGCTTGGTCACGATCGGCCCGTCCGGCCGGAGCCACGGGAGCGTGACATCCGCAGGCGGGAACTCCTCGCTATGCGCCTTGAGTGCGTGCGCCACGCGGTCGGGGAGCGGGACGTCCCGCTCCTTGTTCCGCTTCGGAGGCGAGAACACGAGATGCCCGTTGACCACCTTCACTTGAACGGCGACATGCAGCCATCCGGTCTCGTGATTCACCGCGTCCACGCTGAGGCCGAAGATCTCGCCCTGGCGCAGGCCGCAACCGCTCCCGACATCGGCCATGGCCCGGTACCGCGCGGGGAGCGCGGCCCGTACGGCGAAGACGTGCTTTGCCGGCCAGGGACGTACGCGGGGAGTCGCGGGCAGGGGAGCACGGACCGATTTGGCCCGGCACGGGTTCTTGGCCAGGTTCCCGTCTTCCACGGCCGCCGTCAGCACTGCCGACACGGTGTTGAAGATGACACGCCGGTAGGACGAGGCTGGGATCAGGCTTTCGAGGGTGCCGAGCCACTCTCGGATGTGCTCGGGCTTGAAGGAGCCCAGGGGCCGCGTGCCGATGTGCGGGAACGCATGCCGCCGGAGCTGCACCTCTACCGTCGTACGGGTCGTCATGTCAGTGGTCTGCCCCGCGATCCACTTCTCCCCGTACTGGCGGAAGGTGATCCGCCCAGCGGCCGGATCGACGTAGGCGCCGCGGGACATGTCCGCCTCGATGTGCGAGAGCCACTGCTCGGCGAGCCGCTTCTCGCGGTCCCGGAACGACTTGCTCTTCTCGGTCCCGTCGGGGCCGATGTATCGGGCGCGGTAGCGGAGCCCGGTTCCGTGTCGGTCGGTCTTGACCCGGACGGCCTTTCCGGCAGGGCCCGGTTCGGTCTTGTACCAGCGGTCTTGGATGTGGCCAGCCACGGCAGGGCCTTTCTGGGGGATGCAGGAAGGGCGGGCCCGGGTGGGCCCGCCCTCGGCGGTGTTCGTGGTGGGTCAGGCGGCTTGGCTGATGTCTCTGCGCTTCTGCTCGGCGATCCAGTCGTAGACGTCGGTCGGGTCGTAGCGGGTGTGCTTGCCGACCCGGAAGCCGGGCGGGCCGGTGCGCTTCTTGCGCCACTGGTAGACGGTCTCCAGTGGGACCTCGAACAGTTCGGCGATGTCGTCGGGGGTGAGGTAGCGGTCGGGGAGCCCGCGCCGGAGGATGGCGCGTGGATCGGAAACGGTGGTCACGTGCTCTCCTCGTTGGGCGGGTGCTGTCCGAGGCCCCAATTTCTGCGTCACCGCGTCATGCGCGTCACGTGACGCCCTGACCTGCGGTTTTGGGTGACTCAGGGCGTGGTCGTGTGTCACCGCTCTACGTCACCGGTGTCACCTGGTGACGTAGAGCGGTGACGTGGGTGTCGCGTGATGACGCAGGTTTTGGCCGTCTACGTCACCGGTGTCTGCGCAGGTCGTGGGCCCTTTAGGGGCCGGTGGTGTCGCGGGTGACGCAGCATCTCTTCTCTTAGGAAAAAGGAGGGGGTTTCTGTGGTGGTGGGGTGCGCCTTAGAACGCGAAGAACGAGCCGCTGCGCGGCGCGACTTGTGCAGCGGCGGCGAGCCGCCGGAACAGCAAGAGGAGCACGCGCGGCCGGGGGCGGGTGCTCCTCTTGCTTGTGCCGGGACCGGCCGTGTCGGCGCGGGTTAGAACGCGGCCTGCTGCTCAGTGGGCGACGGCCCAGCCGGGCGGAGCATCTCGATGTAGCGGGCCGTCTTGGTGCGGCCCCAGTCGACCAGGACGCCGCGGGCGGCCAGGGTGGGCTGGAGCCGCTTGAGGCGGTCGGAGAAGACCTTGCCCGTCGTGGGCCAGCCCTTGGGGAGCGGGCGGAAGTCGTCGCCGGTGTAGAGCTGGGTGAGGAGGTGCAGCCACTCGGTGGACGTCATCTGTGCTTCCGCGCCCGGGTCGAGGGTGGCGGCGTGCTTGAGGACGGTCTGGGCGAGGACGTCACCTTCGATGACGTCGTCGTTGAGGTCGTCGAGGCTGGCCCGGTAGGCGGTCAGCGAGCTGAGGCCGGTCGCCGCGTCCAGCTGGGCGCACAGGTGGGCGAAGTCGGCCATCCGCAGGTCGGAGGGGATGTTGGCTTGGGTGGCCCGGACCTTGACGGTCAGGTCGAGAAGCGAGCCGAGGATGACGGGCAGGGCCGGGGCGTACTCCGCCCACAGCTCCGCTTCCGTGCGGCGCACCAGGGGGCGGACCAGGCGGAGCGGGAGGAGGCGTTCGGCGAGGTCGGGGCGGATGACGCCGACGTCGATGCCGGTCAGGAGCAGGGGGCGGCGGTAGCGGGAGCGTACGACGTCGCCGTCGGTGAACAGGGCGCGCTTGATGCTTTCGGCGCCGGTGACGATGCAGCACATGAGGTCGGACAGGTCCGGGGGGAGGTGGGAGAGGTTGTCCAGGGCGGTGACCCATCCGGCGGCGACGGCCGTGATCAGGTTCTCTTCGTCCTTCGGGGCGCGGCGCAGGTCACCGGTCATGCCCTCGATGATCCGCACCAGCATCCTCCCCGCGGTGGACTTCCCGGCGCCCTGGGGGCCGGTGAGGAACGGTGCGGGGACGGGCACGACCGGTTCCAGGCAGCCGATAAGCCAGGCGAGGGCCAGGCATTCGCTCTCGGCGTTGGCGAAGTTGCACAGTCGCAGCAGAGCGTCGATGCCTTTGCCGTTGGTGTCCTTGGCGGGCAGGGGGAGTTCGCCGGTGAGCTGGGTGCGGCGCCAGCACACTTCGCGCGGGTCCGGGGTGAGGATGTCCCAGCCGGTGGGGTGGATGCGGACGGACTGGCCGTCGTCGCGGCCGAGGTCGAGCCAGGTCGCGCCGTCGAATCCGGGGGCGACCCGGATGTGGGTGGGCTGCACGTCCTGGCTGAGTGCGAGTGCTTCGATCAAGTCCAACGCCTCCTTGAGTGCGGTTCCGTTGAACACGCCGTGGCCGTCGTGGAAGAGGCCGACCATGAGTTCCTGGCGGTGGCTCCCGGTCGTGCCCTGGGAGCGGATGGGGCGGGCGACGGGGTGCCCGTTCTTCTGCGCGTAGACGGTGCCTTCGGTGGTGCGGAAGTACCGGAAATGCTGCTGCGCGTAGTCGGTGATGATCTGGCGTGCCGGGTTCTTCTCGTCCTCGGGCATGGCTACAACCCCAAGGCGGTGCGGGCGTTGGTCCACGCGGCGGCGCAGTGCCGGGGCGACTCGCCCTTGGCGTGCGCGACGTTGAACAGCCGCGCGACGTGAGCCTCGGTGAGGCAGCCGCACCGGCCGTGCTTGGACAGGACTGCGAGGAAGACCCGGTACACGCTGGCGTGGATCGCGCTCTCAGCGCCGGTGATGGCCTGTTCCGCCATGGCGATACCCCGTTCGAGGTAGGTCGGGGTCCGGTGGCAGCACACTCCTTTCCCGGCCGCCGTGGGGAGGCTGACGGCGTGCACGACGGCGCGGGTGACGGGTACTTCCCGCACGACCAGGGCCCGTACGACGTCCGGCAGGGCGGTGATCGGCCCGCTTCCGGGGCCATACCAGCGGGCGTAGGTCATGGACGACTTGATGTCCACGCCCGGCCGCACGCCGTTCGAGGACTGCATGGCGCCGCGGTAGATCCAGTGCTCCCCGCGTGCCGTGAGCACGGCCTTGGTGGCGGGGAGGGCCTGGCGGGCCCAGGCGATGGCTTCGGCGTTGTCGAGGTCCACGACGGTGAGTCGTGCCCCGCCGGGGTGGTAGGCGACCGCTGCGGCCTGCTGCCAGGCGCGGGCCCATGCCGGAGAGGTGAGGACATCGGGGTCGGTGGTGGCGGCCGCCCAGCCGTGGCAGGGGGCCGGGCACTGGCAGGGCCCGGCGGCCAACATGTGCGGGCGGTCGCCGCACGCCGAACCGGTGCAGGCGCGGCAGTTCCCAACGGGGCACTTGCCCGCCCGCAGCGGGAGTGCCGGCACTCCCAGCTCGGCGAGTTGGAGGGCGGTCCGCAGGGCGGCGGGTAAGGCCGGGCGGTTGGGGTCTCGCGGGAAGTCGGTCGGGTGGGTCATGCTGGTCTCTCCAGTTCTTGAGTGTTCTGGACGAGAGCGGCCCCAGTCATTGGCGTGAGTGGGGGCCGCTCTCGGCATGTCCGGGCGGGCGAAACGGAATCCCTGCTGATGGGCGGGCAGGGAGGCAGAGGCACCCCCTGCCGGGGTGCGCGTGGAGGGGGTTGTCGGGGGCTGACCTGCGGTGCCTCCCTGCCTCCCTGGCAGATCGTTTGTGCAGCTCAGGGCCAGGGAGGCGGGTCAGGGAGGGGGTCAGGGAGTTCTCCCTTCCTCCCTGACCGGATGGGGTGCCGCTCCCTCTACTCGGCGGCGGAAGCGGAACCCTCGTCGGGGCGGTTGGCGAGGACGCGGGCGACGCGTTCGCGGCCGATGACCATGCGGCCATCCGACTTGTACGGCTCAGCCCCGGTGCCGTCCAGGACGCGCTTGAGGTCGATGAACGACCAGCTTCCGTAGGCCTGCTTGTTCAGTGCGGTGAGCCGCTTGAGGACGTCCTGGGTCAGGACGCGCGTCTCGGTGCCGAGGACGGTCAGGATGTCCGCGAGCGGGTCGAGGGCCGGACCCGGGTCCGTGGTGTGCGCGGTGGTCACGCCGCCGCGCAGGGCCTTGGCCCGCTCGGCGATCTCGGTGGCCTGCTCGGTGTCGATGTAGTGGGTGCGGACGGTGATGGAGGCCTGTCCGGCGGGGATGGTGATGCCGTCGGATGCGATGACCAGGGTTCCCTTGTCGAGGCCCTGGCGGAGCTGGTGCGGTGCGGCGCCGCCGTCGACGGCCTTGTCGCCGAGTGCCATGCGGGCCTGTGATTCGGTGCCCAGGACGAGGGAGGCGCGGGTGTGGGCGCCTTCGCGGACGAGCTTGGGGAGGTTCTGGTCGGTGGGGTCCTGGGTGCCCTCCCACAGGGTCACGTCCACGGCGCGGCCCTGGTTGTGGACCTTGCGGACGGCCATGAAGTAGCGGGATGTGGCCTTGGAGCCGCCGTAGGGCCGCTTGTCGTCGCCGACGGCCGGGCACATGAACGCGACCTGCGCTTCATCCACGATGCCGACCAGCGGGGTGAAGACGGTGCCGGGCGGGGCCTGGATCCGGCGTTCCATCTCCGCGACCAGGCCTTCGACCATCTCCGTCGCCTCGATCACGTGGCTGTCGGTCGGGCCCTGGATGAGGGTGGTGGCCAGGCCGTCGAACATGCCCCAGTCGCCGACGCCCTTGAGGTCGGCGATCCGGAACTCGACCGTCTTGTCGAGGGCCAGCCACAGCGCGAGCGCGCGCAGGGCGGCGGTCTTGCCCTGGTTGGACAGGCCGGTGGTCAGCATGTGGCGCTGGTAGAGGCTGATGGCGGCCGCGTCGCCGCGCAGGTCCTGGCCCCAGGGAGCCTTGCCCGTCTTGTAGTTCGCGGTCATCGTCTCGTCGGTGACGAGCGGGGAGGGGCCGATCGGCTCGTCCAGCGCGCCGGAGTCGGCGATCCACAGCCGGACCGTGCGGGCGGCCGTCGGCAGGGTGATGAACACTTCGTGCTCGTGGCGGGCGAGGTTCTCGGCTAGCTTGCGGCGCCGCCCCTGGACCTCGGCGGTCGAGACGCCGGAGGGGAGGGTGACGTCGACTTCCACGCCGCATCCGGCGATCCGGATCGGGCCGAGCATCGCCGCGCCGGCATCCCCCATCTCCTTGATAGCGCGCCGCAGTGGGGCGATACCGAGGTCGCGCAGGGCGGTGACCACGATCGAGGGGGTGATCGGTGCCCCGGCGTCGTCGCGCTGCTGAGCGGGGAGCGTCCACTGCGGGGCCGTCTGCTGACGCTTGCCGACACCCCACAAGGCCAGTAACGCCAGCCACGGCCCCGCCATCAGCGCGGGCCCCCACACCACGGTGGCGACCACGACGATCCACCGGATCAGCTCGATTACGGCCGTGATCGGCCCGATCACCCAGGTGATGTCCTTGTTGGCGACGGCCAGCACGATTCCCAGGGCCAGCAGGCTCCCGACGGTGAGGCCGGTGCCGTACAGGGTGCTTTTGGCGAGGTCGGGGGCGGAGCGGAGCAGGTCCATGCGGCGCTGGTGGCGGCCGGAGCGGAAGCGCTGCAGCCGGTCCTCCCACTCCTTGGCCTCCTCGAAGTTCCCGCCCGCTTCGGCGGCGCGCAGCATCCGCTCGTAGCGGGAGGCGGTCCGCCCGTCCCAGGTGCGCTTGGCGGTGATGCGGGTACCGCCGATGACGTACATGCCGTGGCGGGCGACGAGCCGGGCAGCGGTGCGGGTCTGCTCGCTCGTGACGGCCGCACGCACGCCGCGGGCGGTGCGCTTCCACACCCGCACCGGCCCCGCCGGGACGGTGGGAGTGGCCGGGGCGGGGGCAGCCGCGGGGGTGGTTTCGGTCGCGGTCAGGGGGTCTTTGAACAAGGGGACGACGTTGTCGGTCATGCTGGGGGACTCCTGCTCTCGCTGCACAGCGGGGGTGGGGTAGGGCCCCGGAGCGGCGCGGTTTCCTTGGCCGGGACGGCCGCTCCGGGGGCACAGCTACTTGCCGTTCTTGCGGGCGGCGGCGGCGGCCTGCTCTTCGCGGTCGCGGGCGCCGTCGATGATCCGGTCGATCTTCTTTTCCAGGTCGCCCTGGTAGACGTTCTCTCCGGCGATGCCGCGCTTGGCCATCCGGGCGATGTACCAGGCGAGCTTGGTGGTCTCACCAGCGGTGAACTTCGGGTCCTTCGCCATCACGGGACTCCTTCCGGAGACCGGTCTGTCCGGCTCCCCTCACCACCCACTCGCGCGGGGTGGGTGGATCGGGCAGCTGTCAGGGGCTCAGTGGTGGCAGCAGTGGTGCTGGCAGCAGTTCTGGCGACGCGGGGTCGGGCACTTGTGGCGCCGCTTCTCCGCCTCCGCGACCGTGCGGGATTCGGTGGTGAAGCCCTTGAACCCGCACGAGGAGCAGACGGCCTGGTAGCGGTAGAGCCGGTGGCGCCCAAAGGGGGTGTAGACGTTGACGTCCGCGGTCATCTCGAATCTCCACTTCCGGGGCCGGTCTGTCCGGCTCCCCGCCCGCCCCCGGACATGACCTCCCCGGGGGCGGACAGGCAGCTGTCAGGCGGCCCGCAGTTCGTGTGTGTGGCAAAGGACGGGGGCGATCAGCGGACTGATCCGGTTGACCGTCCACCGGCCGTCCGTCAGCGGTCCGGGGGGCAGGTCGTCCACGATCCGCCCTGTCCTGCCGGTTGCGCGGGGGTCATCCGCACAGGAAATGATCAGCACCTTGTCACCTGCCTTGAAGGCCATGTCAGGCTCCGTTCGGGAGGAAAGTTCGAGGTCAGCGGCGGTGGCGGGCCTTGCGTACGTTCTTCATGGCCGCGGTGCCGGCGTCCCCGCCGATGGACTTCACGACGGTGTGGACACCCCACGCGAGGATCAGCGCGAGGAAGGCGAGCAGCGCGATGTTCGCGGCGATCGCGGTCAGCACCCCGACGAGGAGCGGCCCGAAGTACACCCCGGCCGCCACCGCCCCAGCGCCGACCCCGGACCCGAGGGCGATGCGCTGCACGGTGCGATCGGGCGGGGCCTGGTGGATGTGCTGGTGCACGACCTGAGCACCCTGGAACGGGGCGGGCACGGGGGCGGTGTCGGCGTAGACGTAGGTCCCGTCCGGGAGCTGCACGACCCGGGAGGGTTCGGGGAGGTTATTCACCGGAGCGCTCCTTGCCGGTCAGGTAGTAGGGGCGCGGGACCGCGCGGCAGGTCTCGGCGTGTTCCTGCGCGCCCCGGTGGATGGCGTCGGTGTCGCCGCTGCTGGATCCGCGGCCGCAGCCCCGGCAGTCCCAGCTGTCGCCGTAGCTGCGGTTCTTGCGGACGTCGACGGTGGCTTCGGGGTCGGAGAGGATCTCGGCGGCCTTGGTGAGGTAGCGGGCGAGGACGCCGGTGGGCCACACGGTGAGGCTGGTCATTGCGGATCTCCTTGAGGAAGGTCACAGGGGATGGGCATGCCGTGCAGGGCCATCAGGCGATCGCCGGGGCCGCGTTGTTCTGCCGTTCGGCGCGCAGGGTTTCGCGCAGGACCCGGGCCTTGGCCGGGGACGTCCGCAGCGCCTTGCGCAGGGCCTCACCGGTCAGCTCCTCGACCGGCCACGCCTCGGTGATGCTCCGCGCCTCGGAGAGGAGTTCCTCCGGGGTGCGCACCGGGCGGGTCGATCGGGCGGCGCCGGGGACCCGACCGGTCGCCCGACGCTGACGCGGTGCGTCGGCAGCGGCGACCAACGGTCGGGCCTCGACCGGATCGGCCACCGCCTCGACTGCCTCGACCGGCCCCGGCTCCAGCGCGCGGATCGGGTCGACGTCCTCAACCAGGGGTTCGCCCCGGTCAGAGGTAGACCGATTTACATCGATCTGCACCGATTCGACGGGAGTCGGCTCGATCGTGGGCCGGTGATGGAGAACCTTGGCGACGAGATCGGACCCGAAGTAGATCGACCCGACCGGAAGCGACGTCGCGAGCAGCACGAGCGTCCAGTTCGTCAGGTTCCCGTCCGCCAGTCGACTCCAGCCGATCGACTCGCCGTGGAGTTCGGGCAACAGGCCGTGGACGTAGTTCAGGACCAGAGAGGCGAGGGTGTATCCGGCGAGGACCCGCAAGGCGAACTTGCGGGCTTCGTTGGTCAGGACCAGGGCCGCGACGAGGGCGAGGGCCATGAGGCCGTCGACCACGAACGGATAGAGGGTCGCCGCCACATCGTCAGCGCCGATGGCCTTCGCGATGTCACGCAGCGCGTTCCAGGAGACCCGGAACGCCATCGCGACCACGACCACCAGCGCCAGGACAAGGGCCACCTTGGCGTTGCGGTTCATGCCGCACCGCCAGGCACATGGGCGATGGCCTGGTTGGTCAGCTGCCGCCGGATGGCGAGGACCTTGCGGCGGGCCCGGCGGATCCGGCGCTCGTCCAGCTCGGACGGCGCCCGGTCCAGCACGATGATCTCCGCGTCCAGGAGTTCGACGTCCGCCAGGATCAGCGGCAGCTCCCACTCGATCGCGTCCAGCTCCGCATCCGACGGCTCCATGCCGTCCGACCACGGGGTAACAACGTCGTGAAGTGCAACGATGGGCTTCATGGGTCTTGCTCCTTCGAGAGAGGAACGGGACTCAGCAGCCCCCGGCGTTCGAGCGCCGGGGGCTGCACAGGTTCAGGGGTGAAACGGAAGGGTCAGGTGCTGGCGGCCTGGCGCACGAGGGCGTCAGCCGCGTCGATCGCGGAGGACCGCAGCGCGGTTAGAGACGCGTGGTCGGGGGCGCCGCGCAGGGCGTAGACGGCGGTGGCGGCGGCTTTGGCCTGCTCCGCGAGTTCGGGAGCCAGCAGCTCCAGGGTCACCAGCGGCGCGGTCAGCGCTGAACGCGTGGTGTGGCTGTCGGCGCGGGCGGCCTCGTACGCGTCCGCGGCACCGGCCAACCGCAGATCCTCCCGCAGCCACATCGCACGGCGGTGATCCGCCAGCGCCGCGACCAGGGCGGTCACGGCGGCCAGCCGCTCCCGGCGCCCCTCGTGCGAGCGGGCTTCGGTCCGCTCCACACGGACGGTGCGCTGCTGGAGCACGAACGATGTCGCGGACCCCAGTAACGTCCCGAACACGGCTATCAGGCTTGCCCACATATCGGATCTCCTCGCAGATGAGTGACAGGTCAGACGGTGGCGATGATCAGTGCCGCGACCAGCAGCCACACGTGGTGGAAGGACTGGTCGAGGGCGTAGGCGCCGGTCCCCAGGTGCGCCGCCGGAGTGCCGGCGGAGGTGACCGGGTGGGCCGGATGCCCCGGGGTGCCGAGGCTGTAGAACTCGGCTTTGCCGGTGACCTTGGCCAGCCACGCGAGCGTGGTGCGGCGGTCCGCCCACCAGTGGGTGACCGCGTCCACGCTCAGACCGGCCAGCAGGCCAGCCGCCGTCAGGCGCAGGTCGAGCAGTAACGCGACCGGCAGCAGGACCACCAGCTTGGTGACGGTCAGGCCCGCCACGTGGCGGGTGTCGGCCAGACGGCCGGTCCAGCCGGGCTTGCCCTTGTCGGCGGCCTGGCAGGAGGACTGCACCCAGTGGTCACCCACGCTGTGAGCGACGTACAGGGCAGCGAAAACAGCGGCGAACGATGCAGCGTGCACGAAGACTCCAGACGAGAGCGATCGAAGATGACGGTGAAACCGGCCGGACGAACCGGCCCCGGCTCCCCTCAACCCCACCCGTACGACGCCAAAGGCGCTGGACGGGCAGAGGAGGCAACCGGCCCTGCCGAGGCAGGGAGGCTGAACTCTGAAATTCAGGTCCACTGTTGAGTTCTCAAGGAGCAGCCACTCCAGCCCGTCGGCGCGCGACCGAGGTCGCCTTCTCGTTTCTTCCGGCTGAGCGGTTCTTGCCAGTCCGTGCAAAGTGCCAGCTCAACGGCATGTTAGGCCCCCATGCAGTTGACTGCCTAGGGGGTCTATGCGCTGACCTGATAGCCAAGGTAGGCACTCCCGCCGTGGTCGTCAAGCCCCCCTCGCGGTATGGTTGCTAGACCCCCTAAGCGCGGAGGCTGGAGATGCACGAAGAAATGCAGCGAGTTGCGCAGGTAGAAGTGCCTGTGGAGCGCGCTAAGGCGGCGATCGACCTCCTGGCCGACTACCAGGGACGCGTGGTCGAGCTTTCACGCATCCGGCGGGAGGCCATCGAGGAAGCGGCGGCGTCGGGCATGTCCCAGTCGGAGATTGCGGCGCTTCTGGGAGTCAGCCGAGGCCGGGTAGGTCAGTTGGCCTCACAGGGCCCGCCGCCCGAGCGCGCTTTCTTCGGCACCGACCTCATGACCATCTCGCTCGGTGGCAAGTACGAGGCGGGAAAGTCCCCCGACGAGAACCCCGGCGAAGTGGTCGCGCGAGAAGACCTCGGAAACTTCGACCGGCTGAGGAAGCTCCTGGCCTCGCTCAAGCTCGATGCGCGGTACGAGGTGATCCCTCCGAGCGGCATGGTCAACCTGAACCGGGACAACCACGTCGTCGTCTGCGGCCCCCGGCTCTCGCCGATCATCGCCCAGGTGCTGGAGGGTGACGACTTCCTGCGGTTCGAGAAGGACAGCGCTTGGCACCTGGTTGACCTCAAGACCGAGGAGCGCTTCCGGTCGCCCATGGACGAGGACGGCTCAGCGGCTGACTTCGGGTACCTCGCCCGCCTGCCGCGCCTCGACGGCCGAGGGACGTTCCTCTACGCCGCGGGTATCCACGCCATTGGCGCTAACGGCGTTGTGCACTTCCTGGAGAACCACCTCCCCGAGCTGTATAAGGAGGTCCGAACTCGACGGTTCTCCACCTTGATCTCCTGCCGCTATGACCCCAAGACCCTGGAAGTCCTGGAGAGCAAGCGGGTCACGCCGCTCTACCGACACGAGGGATGACATGCACGTCAGCGTTGCGACCCAGGCCGGTGGCACGTCCCCCAATGAGGACTGGGTGGCCGGCACTCCGGGATTCGCCGTGGTCCTTGACGGACTCAGTACGGCGGGTCTGGACACCGGATGCGTCCACGGCGTGCCTTGGTACGTCGCCCAGCTAGGCGGGCACATCGTTGCTGCCCTTGCGGACAGTGGCACTGCGCTGCCCGACGCACTGGCAACGGCTTTGGAGCGCGTCGCCGCCCTCCATCCGAACTGTGACCTCAAGAACCCGGGCACACCGTCGGCAACCGTGGCCATCCTCCGTGAACGGCTGGACCAATTCGATCACCTGGTTCTGGCAGATTCGCCGATTGTGCTCGAAGGCCCCACCGGCTTCACCACGCTGACTGATCTTCGGGTAGACGAGGTCTGCCAAGATTTGCGGGCCGAGACTGAGCGGTACGAGACAGGGACCCCTGAGCACCGTGCGAGCGTGGCGCGGCTCGTAGCGGCGCAACGCGAGATCAGGAACACGCCCGAGGGTTACTGGGTAGCTTCTGCGGCGCCAGACGCGGCCTACCACGCCCTCACGGGGATCGCGGATGCGAGTGAGGTTCGTTCCGCCGCCGTGGTCTCGGATGGCGTCTCGCGGCTCGTTACCGAGTACCAAATGGCCTCTTGGGCTGATGTGTTCACGCAACTGCGGAACGATGGCCCCGCAGCGCTAATCAGCAAGGTGCGCGAGGTAGAAGCCACCGATCCCCATGGGCGCCGCTGGCCGCGATACAAGGCGGGCGACGATGCCGCAGTGGCGTTCTGCCAGCCTGATGCGGTTGTTTGGTCTTGAAAGCCGTCAGGGTTCGCACTTTGGTGAGAGTTTCCCTGCTACATCAAGGCACCCGGCTGCGCTCCGCTCCGCCGGGCGCGCTTCCCGGCTCTGGCTGCGCCCGCGCTCCTGCCTGCGGCCCGCTCGGCGCTGCCGCCGCCGACGCGCGCCCCTACGGCGGGATAGGCCCAAGGGCATGAGCTGAACCCTGACGCCCGCGGATTCCCTCCCCTCACCGACATGCCTCCGGCGGGGGCGCTCCGACTCCGGGATGGAGGGGCGCCGTAGGCGGGTGCCGGCCGTAGTGGGTTGAGGCGGGGAACTCCCATCCCGTCTGCCGTCGACCCAGGACAAGCCGAGCAGACACGGCACCGGGCGTCCAGGTCGTTCGTCCAGTTGGTCGCTCCACCTGGACGCCCGGCACCGCGCCCGCTCTACATGTCATGGGCCGACGGCAGACGGGATGGGAGTTGGGGTGAGTGATGAGTGCGGGCACTGGTGCAGGTTGCTGCGGAGTGCATCCCATGAGAACCTGAGGCCAGCCCTGGCGTGCCTTCATATGCTCTCTTCTCTCGAAGAGGGCTTTTTGCGTTCCGGCCATTGAGCGTTAAACGCGTGGGACTTGACGTCTTGACCTGCGCGAGCGTAACTTTCTTGATACTGCGTCACGTGCATGCCCTTAGCCGCTCGCCTCAGGTTCTGCCAGAGATTTCGAGGGGGAGTAGTGGAACCGCCGTCGAACGCAATCCTCCTCCCTGCCGACCTCGCTGCCTGTTACACGGGCCGACCTGAGAGCACCATTCGGCGCTGGGCCAGCGAGGGCCGGATCACCACGTACGGACGAGGACGCGGCAACGTCCGGTACAACCTGCACGAACTGCCGGGAGCGGTACGGGACGAGTGGACGGACGAGCTCATCCCCGGCCAAGCGCCGCCATTGCCCGTGGAGCGGCGTGGTGGCGACGCGTAGCTACTGAGGTTTTTAGGTTGGGGTCGGTGGGGTGAGGGTCAGGTTGGTGGCGTTGAGGCAGCCGTCGATCAGGTGGGGGCGGAGCTGGATTCTGCGTAACTCGCGGCGGAGTGTGCGGTCGAGGTCGTCGGGGGTTGCGAAGGCGGTGTTGGCCGTGGCTCTGCGCACGAGGGACCAGAGGGCCTCGACGGGGTTAAGGTCTGGCGCGTATGCCGGGAGGCGAATGGTGGTGAGCCAGTCGTGCTCGGCTTCGTAGCGTTTCAGTCCGGCGGCCAGGTGGGTGTTGAGATTGTCCCAGAGCACCACGATGGGGCCGCCGAGTTGAATGTGGGCCCTCACCAGCAGGTCGCGGTAGTCCTGCCAGGAGAAACTCTTGCGGGCGCCCTTGAGGAGGAGATGCTGGCGGGGCCGGTGGATGAGGCGGCTCTTCTCGCCGGGTTTGTAGCAGCACAGGGCGGCGACCGAGGTCCGTCGGCGGGACCTGCCGCGGACGCGGATGACGGGGGTGTGTCCGCGCCGACCCCAGGTGCGGGCACGCGGCGGAGTCATCGAGAAGCCGGCTTCGTCCTCGAAGACGATCCAGGCCCCGGACGCCGCCGCGAGGCTTTTACCCGTGGCCACACCTCCTTCTTCCACAGTTCGACCGCGTGCTCGTCACGCTCGAGGGCTCTGCGGGCGGGTGCCTGCCAGGACCAGCCGTGCCGTTTCAGCAGCCGCCACACCGTCGCCACCGACAGGCTCACCCGCAGCCGGCGGCGGATCACCGTCTGAACGCGGACCAAAGTCCAGCGTTCATCCTCGAAGCCGTGCGCCGAGGGGCCCTTACCGAGTTCCTCCTCGAGTACGGCGAACTGGGTGTCGGTGACGGTCGGGGAGTTCGCCGGGCCCCTCGAGCGCAGGGCCTCCATGCCGCCTTCGCGCCAGGCACGGCGCCAGCGTTCCACCGAGCGCACACTCACCCGCAGATCCTTCGCGATCACCGCGGTCTTCTCACCCGCCGCGAACCGCACGCCGGCCTGAAGCCGGATCCCCTCACGAAACGCCCGACGCTCAGCGGTCAGGCCCCCACCCTCTGGATACCTCACCTCACCGGCATACCGCAGGGATCACGAATCGTCACTACCCGACGACAACCCGAAATCCTCAGTAACAGCCCACTCAGGCGCCCACCGCCCCGCCTCTAACTGACCTCTGGACTCTTAGGCCCGAGCCATGGCTCGGGCCTTTTGCATGCCCAAAAACAGCAGCCCTCCTCCTTCGTGAGCTAGCCACAGAGCCCACGTGGGCTCGGAGAGGTATGTCCATGCGACCGTCCTTGCCCTCAGCCACCATCAGCAGCGGTGGAGGCCTCGGCGCCTTCCTTACTGGCACACCTTGGTGGCTGGTGTGTCTGGTGCTCATCTTTACTGCTGCGGCCCTTCCAGCGGCCTCAGAATTCCGGACCTGGAGGAGGCAGAAGTCAGCCCAGGAACTGGAGCGTGCCGAGATGGAGATACGCAGGGAGCAGCACAGGAGACTGCTCGCTCTACAGCGACGTGCGGAGCGCGCAATCCAGGATCTTCCGCCGGGAGCAGACAAGGTCACCGCGTATCTGGAGCTGTTCGCGAGATCCAAGGACGCCTTGCAACTACCGCCTGCGGTCAACGATGCTGGTGAAGGACGAGAGGGATCGCCATGACGGCGATGCACACGACGGGATGCCACAAGCCCCCTCTGTCAGCCCAAAGCCGCTTCCATCGCTCAGGCCTGAGCGTGCCAGACGCGTGCCAGATAGAGCAGAGAACCACGGTCAACGGCGGACTGCATGGGGGGCCGCAATATTCGCCCCGCCTTCTGATCCCACTGGTCAGACGGCAAACGCCACGCCCAAGATCGGTGATTCCCAAGCTCATGTCCCTTGTCGCGGCTATGAGCTCAGCAGCGTCTCGTGGTGGTGCCAGATGAGGTATCGGTCCTCCCGGCGGAGTTCGGCAGATCCCCACTCGATCCTCATGACGCCGCGGTCCATGGAGCAGGCGTACGCAACCAGAACGAGGCCGACATCTGGCGGTAGCTGGGCGAGGGAGGGGTGGGGCTCTGGTTCGTCGAGTTCGAAGCCGAGATCTAACTCTTGCTGGAGCGGCTCGGGGCCGTGACGCCTGATGAGTTCAGCACGAAGACCGACGTTCTTCTTGAGGCGTGCCGAGGTCACCGGCGCGTCCCGCTTGGCGTAGCAAATGGGATAGATCACGTGACCCGAAACGATCATCACGGTCCGCGCTTGGAGGCGCACCGCGGCAGCCCCTGGCAGGGGCGCCAGGCCGGCCGCCAGCTCTTCGTACTGCACTGCATAGAGGCCATGACCGTAGGCCTCAAGGGTCTGCGTGTGGACCCCCTGGTGGCCGCTGCGTGCGCGGTCGTGAGCACGCACGAGGCAAGTCGGGATGATCTCGGATACCGACTCCGCCAAGTCTCCGAAGGTCTTGCGTGCCCACGGTGTCAACGAACCCACGCCGTACCACCCTTCCCCCAGGTAGCGCCGATGCGCCGAGCAACAACTTCCCCAAACCGTCAGCTGGAAGAGGACGTTGCGCAAGGGCGCACACGGGGCGCGGGATGAACATGCCCTCACGGCAGGGGCTACGATCCACGCATGCAAGCAGCAATGCCCGGATCGGATAAAGGATTTCGGCATCCGATTCTGACGTGTCATCCTCGACATCCACTCCCATCGAGGGGTGCCTTGTCGAAGGAGGCTCGTGAACGAGATGGCTACGTCTGCCGCACAGTGGACGCTCAAGCCCGGCGACACGATCAAGCGCCAGGAGCTGCACAGCATCTTCGGAGGACGGACGCAGGGCGGCATCGGCCCCTCCGCGAAGACCCCCAACGTGTTCGTCTTCACCGACCCCGTCGCCGGCGAGAAGCACGGCTACTACGACGACTGGATGCCGGACGGCCGCTTCCACTACAGCGGAGAAGGTCAGTACGGAGACCAGCGCATGCTCTCCGGTAACGCCAGCATCCTCAACCACCACGCCGAAGGCCGCGCACTGCGCGTGTTCCAGGGAGCCCGCGGGACCGTCACCTACCGCGGCGAGTTCGTCGTCGACCAGGAGGACCCCTGGTACGAGGCTGACGCGCCCGAGACCAATGATGGCCCGCTCCGCAAGGTCATCATCTTCCGTCTCAAGCCGGTCGACACCGAGCCGAAGAACCCCGCCACCAAGCTGGGGCGTCTCCTCAGCGACGACCCGAGCAAGGTGGACGAGCTCCCGCTGGAGCGCAATGAGACCGAGAAGTCGTTCGTCAATCCCAACGGTGAGACCTACGAGGCGGAGCGCCGGGAAGCCAAGCTGGTCAAGGCCTTCGCCGACTACCTCACCGACAAGGGCCACGAGTCCTGCCGGCACAGGATGCTCCCCCCGGGCGAGAGCCGCCCCCTGTTCACCGACCTGTACTCCAAGCAGCTCGGGCTCCTCGTGGAGGCCAAGGGCAGTGTCACCCGCGAGAACGTCCGCATGGCCATCGGCCAGCTCGCGGACTACAGCAGGTTCGTGGACCACTCCGCCCGCGCCATTCTCCTGCCCTCCCAGCCCCGCAAGGACCTGCTCGACCTTGCCCAGAGCCAGGGATGCGCCGTGATCTGGCCCGACGGCAAGAGCTACAGCAGCACCGAACCGGGCCTCATCCCGTAAGCGCTCCCTCAGATCGCCGGTCCGCGGCCTATTCGTGGACCGGCGAAGGATCGGTCGGAATCTGTAAGACGCTGACCTGCTGAAACGTGTCAGACGCACGGGGCCTCCGGAGCCGTATGCCGACAGGTCGGAGGGGCGCGGTCGGTACGGCGGTGGGCCGTCTCTGGGCCGTCGGAGGGTGGCCGGGGGTCACTGGCGACGACCAATGACGGCCCCCTGGGGGCCGGTCACGCCAGGGATTCCGGAGAGAGTGCCTGGTGGGCCGGACGCGACATGACTTCCTGCGCAACAAGAAGCAGGAGTGGGAGGAGTACCGCTCCGAGGTCACGGCCTTCGAGCTGCGCAAGATGATGCCGGTGCTGTAGCGCGCAGGTGTACGTGGGACGGGCCCGCCCCCGGTATGGGGGGCGGGCCCGTTCGCGTGTGCGTGGGTGGGGCCGGGGCGTCAGGGGGTGCGCAGGGTGACCAGTCCGGTCTTGGTTGCCGAGACGATGCGGGCGCCGTCCGGGTCCTGGGCGCGGGCCGTCAGGTCGAGGGTGACCCGGCCCTTGACGAAGGGGACGGGGGTGTCCCCGAGGGTCCAGGCCCGGGCCGTCCACGGGACCGGCCGGCCCGGGGTGCACACGATCTCGACGGCGCCCACGATGCCGCTGGTCGTGGTGTGCTTGAGCTGCTGGACCGCGGTGCCGCTGAGGTACATCGTGACGGGCTTGGAGCACGTCGCCGTACCGTGCACGGTGGCGCGATCGGTCGGGCCGGTGGCCCGGCCGTCGGCCGCGATGGTCAGGCCGAGGACGAGGGCGGCCGGGACGGGCGTCGGCGTGATCTCCAGTTGGCCGAACAGGACGTTGCGGTCGTCGCAGTCCTCGCGGTACTCCGCGACCAGCGACTTCAGCGTCCGGCCCGCGCCCCACTCCAGCTTGGTGATGGTGAAGCTGCCGGTGAGGGTGGCGCAGCCGCCGCGGTAGCCGTTGACGAGCATGCTCGGTACGGCGGGACGTTCGCCCGTCTCCGGGAAGCGGACCGCGTCCGCGTACGAGCCCACGGCCAGCTCCTGGCCCGCGGGCGCGGCCAGGTCGACGGTCCACGGGTCGCCCGGCCGGTTGATGCTCACCGAGACCGAGCCGTGGTCGGCGGCGGCGGTCGCGCCGAAGACGTCGCCGCTCATCGAGTCGTAGGAGCGGGACTGGTCGTCGCCGCCCGCGCCCGGGTCGCCGACCCACACGAACGAGCTGTTCCCGACCGGCGCGGCGTGCGCGACGGCGCCGCCGCCGAGCAGTCCGGCGGCCGCCGGGAGGACCATGGCCAGCAGGGCTGCCGTGCGCAGCAGGCCGCGCCCGCGCCCGCCCCCGGGTATGCGTGTCTTCGCCGTCTTCATCCTGTGTTCCCCCCGTGCGGCGCCCTCATGACGGAGCGTCATGGCGCGGCGTCGCGTGTCAGATCGTGATGCGGACCCGCTGATCTTTGCCTGACGGTTCGGGGCGTGGCAAGACGTTCCGGGAGGAAACGGTCTCAGGGGCGCGTGACCGCCGGGCGCCAGACGGTGCGCGAGACGCGGCTCAGGTCGGCGATGTCCGGCAGGGTGGTCGTGACGTGCAGGTCCGCGTCCAGGCCCAGGACCGCCGTGGTGGTGGCCCCCGCCGCGTCCAGGATGCTGGCCGGGGCGCCGGCGTACAGCATCTGGGACTCCGTCCAGACGGGCTCCGCGCCGAGACCGGTGGTGCTGATGGTGCCGGTGTCGGCGCGTCCCGTCAGCAGCCGGCCCGCGACGCTCACCGCGCCGTACCCGGCGCGCCCGCCCACCTCCACCACGGACGAGACGACCGGCTTCGCCCCGCCCGCCGTGATCAGCACGCTGCGCACGGTGCCCGAGTCGGGCCGGCGGAAGTACAGCCGTACGCCCTCGCCCTCGGCGATCGCCGACACGGGACCGGTGGTGGGCGGCAGGCCGGTCGCCGCGGGTCCCTGGAGGGGGCCGTCCACGGACGGCCGGGTCCAGGCCAGGACCGACTTGGAGGTGGCGGCGTACACGTGGTGGCGTCCGGCGGCGTCGGTCACCGCGACCGGATCGCCCTGGAGGTCCGCGCCGCCGAGCTTCTGCCACGGCCCGAAGCCGCCGCCCGGGGTCTGCTGCTCGCGGGCGCGCAGGGTGTGCTGCGCGTCACGGACGTACACGCCGAGGCGGCCGTCGGGGGCGACCACGACCGCGGGGCCGCCGATGTCCGAGGTGCCGGCCTCGTCGGAGACCTCGGGGGTGCCCAGCACCTGCCACGGGCCCAACGGGCCGTCGGGGGCTCCCTGGACGGCGTACACGACCTCGCGCCGGTAGTCCTGCGGGCGGGTGCCCGCGGTGGTGCGGGTGCCGAACACCGCGACCCGGCCGTCCGGGAGCCGGACGGTCGTCGCGCCCTGGTCCATGCCGGAACCGGGCAGCAGCTCCGGGCCCGCCCACTGGGCCTCCGCGCCGCTGCGGGTCCAGTACGCCATGCGGCCGTCCAGGACCGAGAAGGCCCAGAAGCGCCCGCTCACGCCCTCGGTCAGCCAGGAGGTCTCCTCGCCGCGCGAGTAGCGGATGCTCTGCGCCCAGTTGTGGCCGGTGATGCGGGGGGCGACCTTGCGGTCGCCGCAGCCGTACGGGCTGCCGCAGTAGTCGGTGCGGTCCAGCCACGCGTACGTCTTGAGGTAGGAGACCTTCGCCTCGACCGTCTCGGGGTCGAGGGAGTGGGGCAGGACGCTGTTGCCGTAGCCGAGGTAGTTCTGCACCGAGAAGTGCGGCCGGGCGGTGACCTCGGCGTAGCGCTCGGTGGCCGCGTGGACGAAGCGGGCGCCGTACATGTGGTCCTGGTGGTCGGTTATCTTCCCGTTGGCGTACCGGCCCGGCGTCGGATCCTGCATCCGTATCGTCGTCGGCTGGTACTGCTCCAAAATGCCCGTTATCGCCTGTATCGTCTGCTCTTTGGTGTAGCTGAAGGTCTGCTTCACCGGCGTGCCGGAGGTCAGCAGCGAAGGCAGGGCGGCGGCTTCGCCGTTCCACAGGCCGCGCAGGCTCTCGGGGCGCTCGTCGTTGACGTTGCGGGCCTCGGTCAGCTGCATCCAGACGAGGTTGATCTGCGGCTTGGCGACCAGGACGTCCTGCTCGGCCCAGCCGCCCCCGGCGGTCGGGACGACCGAGCGCTTCCAGGTGCTGGTGCGGTCGCCGGTGGCCATCTGGGCGTAGGCGGAGCGGATGCCGTTCTGCCGGGCCTCGGCGTAGCGGGCCCGGTCGGCGGGCTGGGACGGGTCGTTGAAGGACGCCCCGACCGCCTCGTTCTTGCCGTCGGCCTCGCCCGAGGTGAGGTACGCGGTGGTGACCTTGCGTCCGGAGAGCAGCGAGCGGCTCAGATCCGGGTTCATGAAGTAGAGGTCGTCATCGGGGTGGGCGACGATCTGCAGCACCGATCCGCCGGTGGTGCTCGGCGGGGCGACCGCGGCCTGCCGGGCCGCGCCGGGTGCGCCGGAGCCGGTGCCCCCTCCGGCGGTGAGGTCCTCGCCGTAGGCGACCGCGAACACGCCGGTGGCACCGGCGGTGAGCGCGGTGAGCAGGGTCGCCAGGCGTATGCGGCGAGAAACAGGCATGGGTCACGCCTTGGGGTCGTTCGGGTGCGGAAGAACCGCCGTGTAGTCAGATAGAGGTCAATGCGGCGAACTTGGTTCACCGATTTCACCGATGACTCCACTGCTTCCGGTCGTG
This sequence comes from Streptomyces sp. NPDC006529, assembly GCF_040611795.1. Taxonomy (NCBI): domain Bacteria; kingdom Bacillati; phylum Actinomycetota; class Actinomycetes; order Kitasatosporales; family Streptomycetaceae; genus Streptomyces; species Streptomyces sp. NPDC006529. The sequence continues at coordinate 93,120 of NZ_JBEXPB010000023.1, forward strand.
ACCGGTTTTGATTGTGCCCCGTGGCTGGGCGGGGGCGGAAAATGATCAGAATGTGGACGCGGCGCGTGTGGGCTCAAGCGCCCCAGTCGTGGTGAATTGACCGGTTTGGTGCGTGGTCAGCGTCACGCCGGTGGCGTCCGCGGGGTGGGCGGTGGTGGGGGCGCGGGCGATCCGCCGCGGGCGTCCGTCATGGGGGCGGGGTGCGGGGCCGGGTGCGGTGGTGCGGGCGGCCCCCGCAACGGCCCGGATCGCGGGGCCGGTCGGGTTCCCGCTGGTCGCGGCGCCGGGCCGACCGGGTTCCGGCCGACCGGAGCGCCGGAGCGCGACCCCGCGTACGTCGGCGCCGTACGCCCCCGCGTACGCCCCGCTCCGGCATCCGACCCCGGCTCGCCGCCGACCGAACGCCGGTCCGCAGGGCACCTGGTGGCGCTCCCCGCGCCGAAGCCGCGCATCCCGTCCCGGGTCTGTGATGTCGGACACGTCCCCGCGGCCGGACGCGCTGCCGGGGCCGGGGCGGTCACCGGATCCGCCGACTCCGGTGCGCTCGGCGCCCCGTTCGTGGCCGAACTCCGCCGCTTCGCGGGGCGCCTGGGGGCGTGCGCGGGGTGGTGAGGCGTACGGGCGTACGGGCGTACGTGAGGCTGCGCCGGCCGCTCGGCGGGAGCGCGCCGAAGGCGGCGATCCGGCGGCCCGAGAGGGACCCGGCATCACGGGCCGCGGAGCCGTGCCGTGCGGGAGGCTGCGGGCGGTGCCCCCCGGGGCCCGGGCCGCAACGGGCCGCCCGTGGCCGCGGCGGCCCCCGCATGCGGTGCCGGCGTCCGGCCGGGCTGCATGTCCTCGCCCGGGTGCCAAACGTCTCGGCGCGGTACGGGCGCCCGCACCGGCACCTGCATCGGCGCCGGCGCCAGCGCTGCGGGCCACGGTCGCAGGCCGTTGCCCAGGCGCCGGGCGGCCGGCCTGCGACCGGAGCCCGCACCGGCCTCCCCACCACCGCCGGGTCCGCGCGGCAGTCGCACGCCGTCGCCCCGCTCCGAGCGGCTCGGCACGGCACCGGGCCCCGCCCACCGGGCGCCAGCCACCCCGCCCACCCGAGCCCGACCGCGCGCACCCCCGACCGCGGCCACCCCCGGACCTCCCGCCCCACCCACCCGGCGCCCCCCACACATCGGTGAGCCGCGCCCGCGATCCGGATAAGGTCGACCGAGGCAGAGCCAGGGCAGACTCTGCGTCGTGGCAGGAGCGGGAGGCGGCGGGATGACGGTTCCCGGACGCAGGAGCAGTACCTTCATCCGGCTGGTGCGCGCCGGATTCACCGACCCCTCGACCGCCGGGCGGCTGCTCGACGCGCCCGCCCTGGCCGCCGTGCACAGCGACCCCGTGCTCCTCGACGCCCTCGGCGCGACCGCCGACCCCGACCTCGCCCTGCTCGGCCTCGTCCGGCTCGCCGAGGCGCAGTCGCCCGACGATCTGCCCCTGCTCCTCGACACCCTCGTCAGCGCCAAACCCCTGCGGGACCGCCTGCTCGGCGTGCTCGGCGCCTCCGAGGCGCTCGCCGACCACCTCGCCCGCCACCCCCACGACTGGCGCGCCCTGGTCACCTACGAGTCCGCCGACCTGCACCCCGGCCTCGCCGAGTTCGAGCGCGGCCTCGCGGACGCCGCCGACCCCGTCGCCCTGCGGGTCTCCTACCGCCGCTGCCTGCTCTCCATCGCCGCCCGGGACGTCTGCGGCACCACCGACGTCGCCCAGGCCGCCGCGGAACTCGCCGACCTCGCCACCGCCACCCTCCGCGCCGCCCTGCGCATCGCGACCGCCGCCGCCCCCGACGACGCCGCCCAGTGCCGGCTCGCCGTCATCGCCATGGGCAAGTGCGGCGGCCACGAGCTGAACTACGTCTCCGACGTCGACGTCATTTTCGTCGGCGACACCGCCCCCGGAGCCGACGAGGGCAAGGCCGTCCAGGCCGCCACCCGGCTCGCCTCCCACCTCATGCGGATCTGCTCCGAGACCACCGTCGAAGGCACCATCTGGCCCGTCGACGCGAACCTCCGCCCCGAGGGCAGGAACGGTCCGCTGGTGCGCACCCTCGCCTCCCACCTCGCCTACTACCAGCGCTGGGCCAAGACGTGGGAGTTCCAGGCGCTCCTGAAGGCCCGCGCCGTCGCCGGGGACCCCGACCTCGGGGCGCAGTACATCGACGCCATAACGCCCCTCGTCTGGCAGGCCGCCGAACGCGACAACTTCGTCGCCGACGTCCAGAAGATGCGCCGCCGCGTCGTCGACAACATCCCCGCCGCCCAGGTCGAGCGCGAACTGAAACTCGGCCCCGGCGGCCTGCGCGACGTCGAGTTCGCCGTCCAGCTCCTCCAGCTCGTGCACGGCCGCAGCGACGCCACCCTGCACTCCGGCACCACCCTCGACGCCCTCCAGGCCCTCGCCGCCGGCGGCTACGTCGGCCGCACCGACGCCGCCCAGCTCGGGGACGCGTACCGCTTCCTGCGCGCCATGGAACACCGCATCCAGCTCTACCGGCTGCGCCGCACCCACCTCGTCCCCGAGGACGAGGCCGACCTGCGGCGCCTGGGCCGCTCCATGGGCCTGCGCACCGAACCCGTCGCCGAACTCCACAAGGCCTGGCGCCGCCACGCCTCCGTCGTCCGCCGCCTGCACGAGAAGCTCTTCTACCGGCCGCTCCTGGACGCCGTCGCCCAGCTCGCCCCCGGCGAGACCCGGCTCTCCCCGCGCGCCGCCGGACAGCGCCTCGAAGCCCTCGGGTACGCCGACCCGGTCGCCGCCCTGCGCCACCTGGAGGCCCTCTCCTCCGGGGTCAGCCGCAAGGCCGCCATCCAGCGGACGCTGCTGCCCGTGCTGCTGGGCTGGTTCGCGGACTCCGCCGACCCCGACGCCGGGCTGCTCGGCTTCCGCAAGGTGTCCGACGCCCTCGGCAAGACCCCCTGGTACCTGCGGCTGCTGCGGGACGAGGGCGCCGCCGCCGAGAACCTCGCCCGCGTCCTGTCCGCCGGGCGGCTCGCCCCCGACCTGCTGATGCGGGCCCCCGAAGCGGTGGCCCTGCTCGGCGACACCGGGGGCCTGGAACCCCGTACGCAGGAGGCGCTCACCCAGGAGGTGCTGGCCGCCGTCAACCGCGCCGACCGGCCCGAAGCCGGGGTCGCCGCGGCCCGCGGCGTGCGCCGGCGCGAACTCTTCCGCACCACCGCGGCCGACATCATCGGCTCCTACGGTACGGAGGAAAGCCCGGCCGAGGAGGACCCCGGCGCCCTCGTCGACCGGGTCGGCAACGCCGTCTCCGACCTGACCGCCGCCACCATCGCGGGCGCCCTGCGCGCCGCCGTCCGCGCCCAGTGGGGCGACACGCTGCCCACCCGGTTCGCGGTCATCGGCGTCGGCCGCTTCGGCGGCCACGAACTGGGCTACGGCTCCGACGCCGACGTCCTCTTCGTCCACGAACCCCGCGCGGGCGTCGACGAACAGGAAGCCGCCAAGGCCGCGCAGGCCGTCGTCTCCGAGATGCGCCGACTGCTCCAGCTGCCCACCGCCGACCCGCCGCTGCTCATCGACGCCGACCTGCGGCCCGAGGGACGGTCCGGGCCGCTCGTACGGACCCTGCCCTCCTACGCCGCCTACTACCGGCGCTGGGCCCTGACCTGGGAGAGCCAGGCGCTGCTGCGGGCCGAGCCGGTCGCGGGGGACCCGGAGCTCGGCGCCCGCTTCATCGATCTGATCGACCCCTTGCGCTACCCCGTCGAAGGGCTCGGCGAGGACGCGGTCCGCGAGATCCGGCGGCTCAAGGCACGGATGGAATCGGAACGGATGCCGCGCGGCGCCGACCCGACCCTGCACACGAAACTGGGCCGCGGCGGGCTCAGCGACGTCGAGTGGACGGTCCAGCTGATGCAGATGCGGCACGCGTGGGCGGAGCCGGGGCTGCGGACCACGCGCACCCGGGAGGCGCTCGCCGCGGCGCACGCGGCCGGGCTGATCCCGACCGAGGAGGCCCAGACGCTGGACGAGGCGTGGGTCCTGGCGACGCGGGTCCGCAACGCGGTGATGCTGGTGCGGGGGCGGGCCGGGGACACGTTCCCCGCCGACGCGCGGGAGCTGGCGGCGGTGGGGCGCTACCTCGGGTACCCGCCGGGGCGGGTGGGGGAGATGCTCGACGACTACCGCCGGATCACCCGTCGTGCCCGTGCGGTGGTCGACGAACTCTTCTACGGCTCCGCCTGACCCGGGGCCTTGTTCCGGCCCCGGGGGCCCCGGGAGCCAGGGCTCTGACTCTTCGGCCCGGGGTCACATCCCCCGGCCAAGCGCATCTGGCCATTTTCAGCCTCGCCGGCGTTTGAGGCGCCCCCGGAGGGCGATCCGGCGGAGAGCCGACGTCGGACCCCGGCCGCCCGCCGGTGGTGCCTCCGGCGGCGCCTCAAACGCCGGCGGGGCTGGAGGGGTGGCGCCTCAAACGCCGGCGGGGCTGGTTTTGGCGGGCCGCGTACGCCGACGGGCTGGATGGGTGGCGCTGTCTACGCGGGCGAGGCTGGATGGGGGCGTGCACACGCCAGTGAGGCTGAATGGGCGGGGCCGGGCAGGACCGGGGAGGCGACTGCGGGGTCAGGATCCGATGCGGATCAGGGCCAGGGTGATGTTGTCCGGGGCACCGGCGTGGATGGCGGCTTTCCAGAGGGCGAACGCGGCTTCGCCGTCGTCCCGCACCCGGAGCACCTCGCCGATGGTCTCCTGCGGCACGGGGTCGGTCAGCCCGTCGCTGCACACCAGGTATCGATCGCCCGGGGACAGCGGGAAGGACGCCACGTGCGGGGTCAGGACGTGGGGCGCGCGGCTGCCGCCGATCGTCTGCGTCACGGCCGACCCCGCCCGGCGCCCCGGCAGCGGCGGCGGCCTGTCGTCCACGCTGACCTGCCGCAGCCCGTCCGGCGCCGCGCGGAACACCTTGCTGTCGCCGACGTTGAACGACAGCAGCGACCGGTCCGTGACGAGGGCCCCGGCGACGGTCGTCCCCATCGCGGTCAGCTCCGGACGGCCCGCGGTGGCCGAGTGCACCGCGCGGTTGCAGACGTTCAGCGCGTCCTCGACGGCCCGGGCGCCGTCCAGGGACGGGCCGAGCAGGGCGAGCTGGCGCACGACCAGCTCGCTGGCGATCTCGCCCGCCGGGTGCCCGCCGAGCCCGTCGGCCACCGCCACCACGAGGGGTCTGCCGACGGGGAACAGGAGGGTCTGCGGGCTGCGGGTCGTGGTCCCGCACAGCGTCCACGGCCCCACCACGAGGCTGTCCTCGTTCTGATCGCGGACCAGCCCGACATGGCTCAGGGCGGTCACGGCCATGTACATCGCCACGACGTCCCGCCTCTCCGCAACGGCCGACGCGTCCTTCCTCCATTGTGGCGCGCCACGGCGCCGGGGCCAGCTCGGCCGACCGGGGGAACGGGGAGTCCCCGGGGCGCTCCACGGGTAGGGGGCAGGCGCACCGCCCGGCGCGACCGAGCCCCGCCCCACCCCGCCGCCCGAGGAGAACCGCATGGCACTGTCCGACCGCTACCGCACGGCCTGGGACGGCTACTGGGAGCAGAGCTCGGGAGCCGAGGGCGAGCCCTTCTGGGACGCCGGGGCCGCCGTCACGGCCGGGCGGGACATCGCGCTCCTGGAGCCGCACGCCGATCCCGCGCTCCCCATCGCCGACCTCGGCTGCGGCAACGGCACCCAGACCCGCTTCCTCGCCACCCGCTTCGCCGCCGCCGTCGGCGTGGACCTCGCCGCGGCCGCCGTGGCCCACGCCCGCCGCGCCGACCCGGCCGGGGTGGCCTCGTACGAGCAGCTCGACCTGACCGACGGGCCGGGCGCCCGCGCGCTGCACGCACGCCTCGGCGACGCCCACGTCTACCTGCGGGCCGTCCTGCACCAGAGCGACCCCGAGGACCGCCCCGCCGTCGCCGCCACGGTCGCCGCCCTCCTCGGGGACAGGGGGCGGGCGCTGGTGCTGGAGCCCACCGACGAGGCCGAGGCGGTGATGCGCACCGTGGGTCCGACCCCGAAGCTGCTGCGGGTACGGGAGCACGACCTGCGCCCGGGCCGGGTGGCCGACGGCGAGGTCGCGGAGCTGCTGCGCGGAGCCGGGCTGCGGATCCTGGAGCAGGGCTCCACCGCGCTCGTGATGAGCGAGGTACGGGCCGACGGATCGCCCGTCGAACTTCCGGCCCGGTGGTTCGTCGCCGGACGCTGACCGAGCCGCCGGGAAGAGCCCGGCCGCGCTCAGGCGCCCGAGCGCACCCGGCGGAACCGGTCGACGCGGCGCAGCAGCGCCGCCGACGCCGGGTGCGGACCCGTGTGCAGCGGGTGGCGCGGCAGCCGGTGGGGCAGGGCCCCGTACCAGGCGCGGGAGACGGTGTACCCGAAGGCCAGGCACAGCGCTCCGCCCGCCGCGTCGAGCCAGAAGTGGTTGGCGGTGGCCACGATCACGACGAGGGTCGCGGTGGGGTACAGCAGGCCCAGGATCCGGGCCCACGGCGCGGACGCGACGGCGAAGACGGTCAGCCCGCACCAGAGCGACCACCCGATGTGCATCGAGGGCATCGCCGCGTACTGGTTCGACATGTGCTTGAGGTCCCCGGAGGCCATGGAGCCCCAGGTGTGGTGCTTGAGCACGGTGTCGATGAAGGCGGTGCCGTTCATCAGCCGGGGCGGCGCCAGCGGGAACAGGTAGTAGCCGACCAAGGCCACGCCGGTGGTGGCGAAGAGGACCAGGCGGGCGGCCGCGTACCGCCCCGGATGGAACCGGTAGATCCACACCAGGACGGCGATCGTCACGATGAAGTGCAAGGTGGCGTAGTAATAGTTCATGCCCACGATCAGCCACGTCACCGAGTCGACGGCGTGGTTGACGCTGCGCTCCACGGCGATGCCGAGGGTGTGCTCCACGCGCCAGATCCAGTCGGCGTTCGCGAGGGCGGCCGCCTTCTCCTCGGGGACCGAGTTGCGGATCAGCGAGTACGTCCAGTAGCTGATCGCGAGCAGCAGGACCTCGAACCAGATCCGCGGCCGCCGCGGCGCCCGCAGCCGCCCCAGCAGCCCGCCGGCGGACCCGGCCGGTCCCCGGCGGTCCCGGGGGCTCCCGTCCTCGGGCACGGCGGGTGACGAGATGTCCGTCCTGGTATCCAGTGCCTTCACACTCACTTCACCCATGGGGAAAGAGTCTGTCAGATGGCGCGCCTGCTCCGATCATCCCCCCGGACGGTCCTGCCCGCGCGGGCATCAGACCTGCGGAGGATCGCGCGGGAAGAAGCGGCAGGTCAGGGGCGTTCGGCGGGACGGCCGGAGGCCGTGGACCCGCGCACCACCAGCTCGGGGAGGAAGACGAACTCGCTGTGCGGTGCGGGGGTCCCGCCGATCTCCTCCAGCAGGGTCCGCACGGCGGCCTGCCCCATCGCCTGGACTGGCTGGCGGATGGTGGTCAGCGGCGGGTCGGTGAAGGCTATGAGCGGGGAGTCGTCGAAGCCGACCACCGAGACGTCCTGCGGCACCCGCAGCCCCTGCTGGCGGGCCGCCCGTACGGCGCCGAGCGCCATCATGTCGCTCGCGCACACGATGGCCGTGCAGCCGCGGGCGATGAGCGCGGTGGCCGCGGCCTGGCCGCCCTCCAGCGTGTACAGGGAGTGCTGGACCAGCTCCTCGATCGCGGCGTCGTCCAGCCCGAGGCGCTCGCGCATGCCCAGCCGGAAGCCCTCGATCTTGCGGAGCACGGGCACGAACCGCTTGGGCCCCACCGCCAGCCCGATCCGGGTGTGGCCGAGCGCCGTCAGGTGGGTCACCGCGAGCTGCATCGCGGCCCGGTCGTCGGGGGAGACGAAGGGAGCCTGCACCTTGTCGGAGAACCCGTTGATCAGGACGTACGGAACGCCCTGGCCGCGGAGTTGGTCGTAGCGCCCCATGTCGGCCGTGGTGTCCGCGTGCAGACCGGAGACGAAGATGATGCCGGAGACCCCGCGGTCCACGAGCATCTCGGTCAGCTCGTCCTCGGTGGATCCGCCGGGGGTCTGGGTGGCCAGCACCGGCGTGTACCCCTGCCGGGTGAGGGCCTGCCCGATGACCTGCGCGAGCGCGGGAAAGATGGGATTGTCCAGCTCGGGCGTTATCAGCCCGACGAGGCCGGCGCTGCGCTGGCGCAGCCGCACGGGGCGCTCGTAACCGAGCACGTCGAGCGCGGCCAGCACCGATTCGCGGGTGCCCGCGGCCACACCTGGCTTGCCGTTGAGGACCCGGCTGACCGTGGCTTCGCTGACCCCCGCCTGAGCTGCGATGTCGGCAAGCCGTGCGGTCATGGAAATGGACTGTACCGGTCGCACGTCACATTGCCCACCACGTGCACGTGGCCGGCGGCAGCACGACCTCGCGCCCGTCCGTCTCCACCGGAGAGCTGGACAGGACGGGCCTGCCGGGCGCCGGCAGCGCGACCGGCGCCGACCGGGTGTTGAGCGTGCAGACGAAGTCCGGGCGGGCGAAGACGAGCACCCCCTGCGGCCCCTCCAGCCACCGCATCCCGGTCCCGCCCGGCTCCGGCGCCCCCAGCCCCGGCATCGCCCGGCGCAGCTCGATGGCCGCCCGGTACAGCTCCAGGGTGGAGTGCGGATCGCCGGTCTGGGCGGCCACGCTCAGCCCCGCCCACTCCGCCGGCTGCGGCAGCCAGCTCCCGCC
>NZ_JBEXPB010000024.1:0-99428 GCF_040611795.1 Streptomyces sp. NPDC006529
CCACGCTAACACAGTTCAACTCCCGCGCACCCCCCGCAACCACCCCCACCCCCACCCTCCAACCCCCCCCCCCTCGCGGCGACGCCGCGACCCGGCGCAGCCGGGCCCCCCACCCCCCAAAGTATCTTGACGTCGAGACAGATCCCCGGCAAGCTGCCTCCGCAAGCAGGTCTCTTGACGTCAAGAGACCTGGAGGGTGCCCGCGGCGTATACGGAGGCGGCAGTGGGGGACGGGGCAACGCTCGGGGCGCGAAACGGCCTGCTCGCGCAGTTGCGTCGCCCGCCCGGGGGGCGGGACGCGCGCATCATGCTGGGTGCGCAGTTGCTGGACCGGACCGGGTCCGGGGTGTGGTCCGCCTCGTCGGTGCTCTACTTCACGTTCGTCGTCGGGCTGGACGTGCGGCGGTTGGGGCTGCTGCTCGGGGTGGCCGGGGTGGCAGGCATCGCCGGGTCACCGTTGGCCGGGTGGCTGGCCGGGCGGTTTCCCGTACGGGCGCTGCTGATCGGGTGCCATCTGCTGCGCGTGGCGACCCTGTGCCTGATGCTCGTGTGCACGCGCTTCGACGTGCTGCTGGCGGTGGTCGCCGTCACGTACCTGGGTGACCGGGCCGCGAAGACGCTGGAGATGCTCTTCGCCACGCGGGTCGCGGGCGATCGGCGCTCCGAGTACCAGGCGCTGACGCGCAGTGCGGCCAACGCCGGTGTGGCCGTGGGGGCCGGAATCGCCGCGATCGGGCTCGCCGTCGGGAGCGCGGCGGCGTACGCGGCGCTGATCCTCGGCAACGCGCTGTCGTTCGTCCTGGCCGCCGCCCTCGTGTGGCGCACCCACGAGCCCCGGGCCCACGGGCGCGTGGCGGCCCGTTCGACCGACGCGGCGCCCGGCGCCCCGCGCAGTCCCTGGCGCGATCGCGGCTACCTGCGGTTCGTGCTGCTGGACATCCCGATGAACCTCGACGACTCGATCCTGAACGTGGGCCTGCCGCTCTGGCTCGTCGGCCACACATCGGCGCCGCACGCGATCGTTCCGGCCTTCCTGGCGATCAACACCGTGCTCGTCGTCGTCCTCCAACTGCGCGTATCCGCCCGGTTCCGGGGCCCGCGCCGGGCCGCCGCAGTGGTGCTCCTCTACGGGCTCACCCTGCTCGGGGGCTGCGTCGCGGTGGCCGTGGCCACCGGCGGCGGGGCCTGGAGGGCGTCGGTCGCGCTGCTCGGCGCCGCGCTGCTGGTCACCGCGGCCGAGCTGGTCCGGTCCGTCAGCTCCTGGGAGCTGGCGGTCTCGCTCGCCCCGGAAGGGTCCCGGGCCGCCTACCTGGGCGTCGCGGGGATGGCCCAGTCCGTGCAGAAGTCCGCCGGACCGCTGCTCCTGACCGGTGTGGTCATGGCGGCCGGACCGGCCGGCTGGCTGGCGCTGGGCGCGGCGGTCGCCGGGCTCTCCGTGGTCCAGCGCCGGGGCTGCCTGCGGCGCTTGGAGGGTCTGACTTCCGTCAACGCACCGGCTCAGCAGGCCCGTTCCTGAAATCGATCCTGGCGGGCAAAAATAATGCAAGCACGCTTGATTGTTTTCTTGTGCGCTGCCACGCTTCCCCCCACAGCCGTGTCCTGGGGTCCCGAGGGAGCGCACCGTGCCCGAGTCGTCGTCCACCGCCGACAGCACCACCGACAACGCCCTGGCAGTCGTCCACGCCGATCTCCGTGAGGAGGGGCGCGCCCTCGACCTGCTGGTCGCCGGGCTGGAAGAGGCCGACTGGGCCCGGGCCACCCCGGCGCCCGGGTGGAGCGTCGCCCACCAGATCGCGCACCTGGCGTGGACCGACCGGGCGTCGCTGCTGGCGCTCACCGACGCCGACGGCTTCGCCGAGCTGGTCGCGGCGGCGCTCGCCGCGCCCGACCGCTTCGTCGACGACGGTGCGCGGGAGGGGGCCGCGCTCCCGCCCGGGGAGCTGCTGACCGGCTGGCGGGCCGGCCGCGAAGCCCTGGACCGGGCGCTCGCCGCGGCCGCGCCCGACGCCCGGTTCCCCTGGTACGGGCCGCCGATGAAGGCCGCCTCGATGGCCAGCGCCCGGCTGATGGAGACCTGGGCGCACGGCCAGGACGTCGCCGACGCGCTCGGCGTGCGCCGGACACCGACCGACCGGCTGCGGCACGTCGCCCGGATCGGGGTGCGGGCCCGCGACTACGCCTTCGCCGTGCGCGGACTGCCCCTACCGGCCGCGGAGTTCCGGGTCGAGCTGACCGCTCCCGACGGGTCGGGCGACGTATGGGCGTACGGTCCCCCGGACGCCGCGCAGCGGGTCAGCGGGCCCGCCCTCGACTTCTGCCTGCTGGTGACCCAGCGGGCCCACCGCGCCGACCTCGCCGTGGTGGCCCGGGGCGCCGACGCCGGGCAGTGGCTGGACATCGCGCAGGCCTTCGCGGGCCCGGCCGGTCCCGGCCGTGCGCCGGGCGGTGGTCCCGCGTGAGCGGCGCGCGGCGCGCGCTGCGCATCGGGAACGCGTCCGGGTTCTACGGCGACCGGTTCGCGGCGGTGCGCGAGATGCTGACCGGCGGCGCGCTGGACGTGCTCACGGGGGACTACCTCGCCGAACTCACCATGCTGATCCTCGGCCGCGACCGGCTGAAGGACCCGGGCCTCGGCTACGCCAAGACCTTCCTGCGCCAGCTGGAGGAGGGCCTCGGCCTGGCGCACGAGCGGGGCGTGCGGATCGTCGCCAACGCGGGCGGCCTCAACCCGGCCGGGCTCGCGGACGCCGTGCGGGCCCTGGCCGCGAAGACGGGCGTACCGGTGCGCGTCGCGCACGTCGAGGGCGATGACGTGATGCCGTACGCCGAAGGGGTGCTGACCGCCAACGCCTACCTCGGCGGCGCCGGGATCGCGGCCTGCCTGCGGGCGGGCGCGGACGTCGTCGTCACCGGCCGGGTGACGGACGCGGCGCTCGTCAGCGGCCCCGCCGCCTGGTGGCACGACTGGGGTCCCGCGGACCACGACCGGCTGGCGGGGGCGGTGGTGGCCGGGCACGTCCTGGAGTGCGGCACCCAGGCGACCGGCGGCAACTACTCGTTCTTCACCCGCCACGGCGGCCCCGCGCGCCCGGTCCACCCCGGGTTCCCGCTCGCCGAGATCGCCGCGGACGGCTCCAGCGTCATCACCAAACACCCCGGCACGGGCGGCGCGGTGACCACCGGAACCGTCACCGCGCAGCTGCTCTACGAGACCCAGGGCGCCCGGTACGCCGGCCCCGACGTGACGGCCCGCCTCGACACCGTGCGGCTCACCGACGAGGGCCCGGACCGGGTCGGGATCGGGGGGGTCCGGGGCGAGGCGCCGCCGCCGACCCTCAAGGCCGGGATCACCCGGATCGGCGGCTGGCGCAACGAGGTCGTCTTCGTCCTGACCGGCCTGGACATCGAGGCGAAGGCGGAACTCGTACGGGCCCAGCTGGCCGGGGTGCTGGAGGGCGTCGCCGACGTCCGCTGGACCCTCGCCCGGACCGATCACGCGGACGCGGACACCCAGGAGGCGGCGAGCGCCCTGCTCCGCCTGGTGGTCCGGGACCCCTCCGCCGACCGGGTCGGGCGCGCCCTGACCGGCGCGGCCGTCGAGCTGGCGCTGGGCAGCTACCCCGGTTTCCACGTGACCGCCCCGCCGGGACCGGCCCAGCCGTACGGAGTGTTCAGCTCCGCCCACCTCCCTGCGGACACCGTCCCCCACGTGGCGGTCCTCCCCGACGGCACCCGCCTGGCCCTCCCGGCGCCCGCGCCCCCCGCACGGGCCCCCGACCCCCTGCCCCTCCCCGCCCCGCCGGCCCCCGCGGCCGCCCCCTCGGCGCCCACCCGCCGCGTCCCCCTCGGGCTGGTGGCCGGGGCCCGCAGCGGGGACAAGGGCGGGGACGCCAACGTCGGGGTGTGGGTGGAGAGCGCGGCCGCCTGGGACTGGCTGCACCGCACCCTCACCGTGGACCTGTTCCGCGAACTGCTCCCCGAGACCCGCACCTTGCGGGTCGTCCGGCACGACCTGCCCGGCCTGCGCGCCCTGAACTTCGTCGTCACCGGCATCCTCGGCGACGGGGTCGCCTCCGGGCACCGCTTCGACCCGCAGGCCAAGGCGCTCGGCGAATGGCTGCGCGCCCGCCACCTCGACGTCCCCGTCAGCCTTCTCCCCCCTCTTCCCCCGCCGTCCCTTCCGGAGGTGAGCCGCCCATGACCCGGCTCGGCACCAGCGTCGACACCCGCGATCCCGACCACCTCGCCCACCGGGCCGCCGCCCTGGAGCGCATCGAAGCCCTCGACGCCGAGCACGCCAAGGCGCTCGCGGGCGGCGGCGAGAAGTACACGGCCCGCCACCGGGCGCGCGGCAAGCTGCTCGCCCGCGAGCGGATCGAGCTGCTCCTGGACCCGGACACCCCGTTCCTGGAGCTGTCCCCGCTCGCGGCCTGGGGCAGCGACTACCCGGTGGGCGCCTCGATGGTCACCGGGATCGGGGTGGTGGAGGGCGTCCAGTGCCTCGTCACCGCCAACGACCCGACCGTGCGCGGCGGTGCCTCCAACCCGTGGACCCTCAAGAAGGCCCTGCGGGCGAACGAGATCGCCCGCGCCAACCGGCTGCCCTGCATCAGCCTGGTCGAGTCCGGCGGCGCCGACCTCCCCTCCCAGAAGGAGATCTTCATCCCCGGCGGGGCGATCTTCCGGGACATCACCCGGCTCTCCGCCGAGGGCATCCCCACCATCGCCGTCGTCTTCGGCAACTCCACCGCGGGCGGCGCCTACGTCCCCGGGATGTCCGACCACACCGTGATGATCAAGGACCGGTCGAAGGTGTTCCTCGGCGGTCCGCCGCTGGTCAAGATGGCGACCGGCGAGGAGAGCGACGACGAGTCGCTCGGCGGCGCCGACATGCACGCCCGCACCTCCGGCCTTGCCGACCACTACGCCCTCGACGAGGAGGACGCGATCCGCCAGGCCCGGCGGATCTTGGCCCGGCTGAACCACCGCCCGGCGCACCCGGAGCCGCAGCCGGCCCCGGAGCCGCTGTACGACGCGGAGGAGCTGCTCGGGATCGTGCCCGCCGACCTCAAGACCCCCTTCGACCCGCGCGAGGTGATCGCCCGCCTCGTCGACGCCTCCGACTTCGACGAGTTCAAGCCGCTCTACGGCACCAGCCTGGTCACCGGCTGGGCGAGCCTGCACGGCTACCCGGTCGGCATCCTCGCCAACGCCCAGGGCGTGCTGTTCAGCGCCGAGTCGCAGAAGGCCGCCCAGTTCATCCAGCTCGCCAACCAGCGCGACATCCCGCTCCTCTTCCTGCACAACACCACCGGCTACATGGTCGGCAAGGAGTACGAGCAGGGCGGGATCATCAAGCACGGCGCGATGATGATCAACGCGGTGTCCAATTCCAAGGTCCCGCACCTGTCCGTCCTCATCGGCGCCTCCTACGGCGCCGGGCACTACGGCATGTGCGGCCGCGCCTACGACCCCCGCTTCCTCTTCGCCTGGCCCGGCGCCAAATCCGCGGTCATGGGTCCCCAGCAGCTCGCGGGCGTCCTCTCGATCGTCGCCCGCGCCTCGGCCGCCGCGAAGGGACAGCCGTACGACGACGAGGCCGACGCCGGGATGCGCGCCTTCGTGGAGCAGCAGATCGAGTCGGAGTCCCTGCCGATGTTCCTGTCCGGGCGGCTGTACGACGACGGGGTCATCGACCCGCGCGACACCCGCACCGTCCTCGGCCTGTGCCTCTCGGCCGTCCACAACGCCCCCGTCGAGGGCGCCCGTGGCGGCTTCGGCGTCTTCCGGATGTGAGCCCCGACATGACCACCTCCACCACCTCCACCTCACCCGAGACCCCCTCCGCCCCGAGCGCGGCCCCCCGGGCGATCGGTTCTCTCCTCGTCGCCAACCGCGGCGAGATCGCGGTACGGATCTTCCGCACCGCCCGCGCCCTCGGCCTCGACACCGTGGCCGTGTACGCCGACCCCGACGCCGGCGCCCTGCACGTCCGGGAAGCCGACGCGGCCGTGCGGCTCCCCGGCGCCGCCCCCGCCGAGACCTACCTGCGCGGCGACCTCCTCGTGCAGGCCGCCCTCGCCGCGGGCGCCGACGCCGTCCACCCCGGGTACGGGTTCCTCTCCGAGAACGCCGGCTTCGCCCGGGCCGTGCGTGCCGCCGGGCTGCTCTGGATCGGACCGCTGCCCGAGGCGATCGAGGCCATGGCCTCCAAGACCCGCGCCAAGGAGCTGATGCGCGCCGCCGGGGTCCCTCTGCTGGACCCCGTCGACCCGGCCACCGCCACGGCCGCCGACCTGCCGCTGCTGCTCAAGGCCGCCGCGGGCGGCGGCGGTCGCGGCATGCGGGTCGTCCGTGAACTGGACTCCCTCAAGGAGGAACTGGAAGCCGCCGCGGCCGAAGCCAGGTCCGCCTTCGGCGACGGCGAGGTCTTCGCCGAGCCCTACGTCGAGCGCGGCCGGCACGTCGAAGTGCAGATCCTCGCCGACGCCCACGGCACCGTCTGGGCCCTCGGCACCCGCGACTGCTCCCTCCAGCGCCGCCACCAGAAGGTCATCGAGGAAGCCCCCGCCCCGGCCCTCCCCGAACGCCTGCGCACCACCCTCCACGAAGCCGCCGTCGCCGCCGCGCGCGCGGTGTCCTACCAGGGCGCGGGCACCGTCGAGTTCCTCGTCACCGCCGACGGCCGCCCGTACTTCCTGGAGATGAACACCCGCCTCCAGGTGGAACACCCCGTTACCGAAGCCGTCTTCGGCCTCGACCTCGTCGCCCTCCAGCTGCGCATCGCCGAAGGCGCCGCCCTGCCCCTGGACCCGCCGCCGCCCACCGGGCACGCCGTCGAGGCCCGGCTCTACGCGGAGGACCCGGCCCGCGACTGGCGCCCCCAGGCGGGCGTCCTGCACACCCTGTCCGTCCCCGGCGACGGGATCCGGATCGACACCGGCTTCTCCGACGGCGACACGGTCGGGGTGCACTACGACCCGATGCTCGCCAAGGTCATCGCCCACGCCCCCACCCGGGCCGAAGCCGTCCGCGCGCTGGCCCGCGCCCTGGCCCGGGCCCGTATCCACGGGCTCACCACCAACCGGGACCTGCTCGTACGCTCCCTGCGCCACCCCGAGTTCACCGCGGCCCGCCTCGACACCGGGTTCTACGCACGCCACCTGGCCGACCTCACCGACGCGGCCCCCGACGCCGGACTCGCCGCCGTCGCCGCCGCCCTCGCCGAAGCCGCCCCCGCCCCCGGCGCCACCCTCGCCACCCGCATCGGTGCCTGGCGCAACGTCCCCTCCCAGCCGCAGCTGCGCCGCTACACCGCCGACGGCACGGAGTACGAGGTCCGCTACCGGCCCGCCCGCAGCGGCCCCCCGCAGCTCGTGGACCACCCCGGCGTGCGCGTCGTGAGCACCGCACCGGAAGCCGTCACCCTCGACGTCGACGGGGTCCACCGGATGTTTCACGTGAAACAGGCACCGAACAAGCCCGAGGTGTACGTCGATTCACCACTCGGCGCGCACACCCTCACCCGCCGCCCCCGCTTCGCCGAACCCCAGGACCGCACCCGACCCGGATCGCTGCTCGCCCCCATGCCCGGCACCGTCGTGCGGATCGCCGAGGGCCTCGCCACCGGCTCCGCCGTCACCGCCGGGCAGCCCCTGCTCTGGCTGGAGGCCATGAAGATGGAGCACCGCATCGTCTCGCCCGCCTCCGGCACGCTCACCGCGCTCCACGCCGCCCTCGGCCGCCAGGTCGAATTCGGCGCCCTGCTCGCCGTCGTCCAGGAGGAACCGCCCGCATGAGCAATTCCGTTGTGGAATCCCAGGAACACCGCGACCTGCGCGCCGCCGTCGCCGCCCTCGGGCAGCGCTACGGCCGCGACTACCTCGCCCGGGTGGCCCGCGAGGGCCGCCACCCCGACGAGCTGTGGGCCGACGCCGCCAAGCTCGGCTACCTCGGCGTCAACCTCCCCGAGGAGTACGGCGGCGGAGGCGGCGGCATCGCCGAACTCTCCATCGTCCTCGAAGAACTCGGCGCCGCGGGCTGCCCGCTGCTGATGATGGTGGTCTCGCCCGCCATCTGCGGCACGGTCATCGCCCGCTTCGGCACCGAAGCCCAGAAGCGAGCCTGGCTCCCCGGCCTCGCCGACGGCAGCCGCACCATGGCCTTCGGCATCACCGAACCCGACGCCGGCTCCAACTCCCACCGCATCACCACCACCGCCCGCCGCGACGGCGACGACTGGGTGCTCACCGGCCGCAAGGTCTTCATCTCCGGCGTGGACATCGCCGACGCCACCCTCATCGTCGGCCGCACCGAAGACGCCCGCACCGGACGCCTCAAGCCCTGCCTCTTCATCGTGGACCGGGACGCTCCCGGCTTCACCCGTTCGGTCATAGACATGGAGCTCCACGCTGCCGAGAAGCAGTTCGAACTCGTCCTCGACGAGGTCCGGCTGCCCGCCGAAGCACTGGTCGGCGACGAGGACGCCGGCCTGCTCCAGCTCTTCGCCGGACTCAACCCCGAACGCGTCATGACCGCCGCATTCGCCATCGGCATGGGCCGCTACGCCCTGGCCACAGCGGTGGACTACGCCCGCACCCGGCAGGTGTGGAAGGAGCCCATCGGCGCCCACCAGGCCATCGCCCACCCCCTGGCAGCCGTGCACATCGAACTCGAACTGGCCCGCCTGATGATGCGCAAGGCCGCCCACCTCTACGACGCCGGAGACGACGCGGGCGCCGGAGAAGCCGCCAACATGGCCAAGTACGCTGCCGCCGAGGCCTGCGTACGGGCGGTGGACCAGTCCGTCCACACGCTGGGCGGCAACGGCCTCACCCGCGCATACGGACTCGCCTCCCTCATCACCGCGTCCCGGGTGGCCCGTATCGCACCCGTCAGCCGCGAGATGATCCTCAACTTCGTCTCGCACCAGACCCTGGGCCTGCCCAAGTCGTACTAGCACGCCGCACCGCAACGGAAAGGGCCGGAGGAACGGACATGACCCCGATCATCGGATCCGCGCACAGCCGCGGCATCACCACCCTCACGCTCGACTCACCCGGCAACCGCAACGCGCTCTCCGCGGAACTCGTCGGCGAGCTGCGCGCCGCCCTCGCCGCGGCGGGAGCGGACCCGGCGGTCCGGGCCATCGTCCTCACCCACACCGGTGGCACCTTCTGCGCCGGGGCGGACCTGAAGAACCCCTTCGCACCCGAGGACTTCCTGGCCCTCCTGCGCGAACTGGCCGAGCTGCCCAAGCCGGTCGTGGCCCGGGTGACCGGCCACGTCCGGGCCGGCGGCCTCGGGCTGCTCGGGGCCTGCGACATCGCCGCCGGCGGCCCGCAGTCCTCGTACGCCTTCACCGAGAGCCACCTGGGCCTCGCCCCGGCGGTCATCTCCATCCCGCTGCTGCCCCGGCTCGACCCCCGGGCCGCGGCCCGCTACTTCCTCACCGCCGAGCGCTTCGGGCCGGCCGAGGCCGCCCGGATCGGCCTGCTCACCCTGCACGCAGACGAGGTCGACCACGCCCTCGAACCGGTCCTCGCCGGGCTGCGCAAGGCCTCCCCGCAGGGCCTCGCCGCCTCGAAGGCGCTGGTCACCGCGCCCGTACGAGCGGCCCTGGAGCGGGACGGAACACGGCTGACGGAGCTGTCCGCGTCCCTCTTCGGCTCCACCGAGGCCCGCGAGGGCATCACCGCCCTCTTCGAGCGCCGGAACCCGTCATGGGCGTCATGACCGACCCCGGCCGGCCGGGCGCCCGCCCGACCCACGCCGGACCCAAGCAGGCCCGCAGCCGGGTCACCCGCCGCCACCTCCTGGAGGCGGCCGTCTCCTGCCTCGCCGAACACGGCTGGGCGGGCTCCACCGTCGCCGTGGTCGCCGAGCGCGCCGGCGTCTCCCGGGGCGCGGCCCAGCACCACTTCCCCACCCGCGAGTCCCTGTTCACGGCCGCCGTCCAGTACGTCGCCGAGGAACGCTCCACCGCCCTGCGCGAGCTGTTCCACACGGCCCCCGCGCCGCGCGCCGAGGTCGTCCACGCCGTGGTCGACCTGTACACGGGCGCGCTCTTCCGGGCGGCCCTCCAGCTGTGGGTGGCCGCCTCCAACGAGGAGCAGCTGCGGCCCCCGGTCGTCGAACTGGAGGCCAAGGTCGGGCGCGAGACCCACCGCATCGCCGTGGAGCTCCTGGGCGCCGACGAGTCCGTACCCGGCGTGCGGGAGAGCGTCCAGGGCTTCCTGGACATGGCGCGCGGGCTGGGCCTGGCGAACGTCCTCACCGACGACACCGCCCGCCGGGAACGGGTGGTCACCCAGTGGGCGGCCATCCTGGACACCGCCCTGGGCCCGGCCCCGGACTGACCGGGGGCGGGCCCGAGGACGGGCGGGTTACTGCGCGATGTCGCCGTAGCCCTCGACGGCCTGCGGGGCGCGGGAGCCCGGGCCGACGTAGCGCGCCGACGGCCGGACCAGGCGGCCCGTGCGCTTCTGCTCCAGGATGTGCGCGGACCACCCGGCGGTACGGGCGCAGGTGAACATCGAGGTGAACATGTGCGCCGGGACCTCCGCGAAGTCCAGCATGATCGCGGCCCAGAACTCCACGTTCGTCGCGAGCACCCGGTCGGGACGCCGCGCGTGCAGCTCCTCCAGCGCGGCCTTCTCCAGCGCCGCCGCCACCTCGTAGCGCGGCGCGTCCAGCTCCTTGGCGGTGCGGCGCAGCACGCGGGCGCGCGGGTCCTCGGCGCGGTAGACGCGGTGGCCGAAGCCCATCAGCCGCTCGCCCTTGTCCAGGGCCTTCTTCACGTACGCCACCGCGTCACCGGTGCGCTCGATCTCCTCGATCATGCCCAGCACCCGGGACGGCGCCCCGCCGTGCAGCGGCCCCGACATGGCGCCGACGGCGCCGGACAGGGCGGCGGCCACATCGGCGCCGGTGGACGCGATGACCCGGGCGGTGAAGGTGGAGGCGTTCATGCCGTGCTCGGCGGCCGAGGTCCAGTAGGCGTCGACGGCCTTGACGTGCTTCGGATCGGGCTCGCCGCGCCAGCGGATCATGAAGCGCTCGACGACGGAGTCGGCCTTGTCGATCTCGCTCTGCGGCACCATGGGCAGGCCCTGGCCGCGGGCGGACTGGGCGACGTACGACAGGGCCATCACGGCCGCGCGCGCGAGGTCGTCACGGGCGGTGGCCTCGTCGATGTCCAGCAGCGGCCGCAGGCCCCACACCGGCGCCAGCATGGCCAGCGCGGACTGGACGTCGACCCGGATGTCCCCGGAGTGCACCGGGATCGGGAAGGGCTCGGCGGCGGGCAGGCCCGGGTTGAACGCACCGTCGACCAGCAGGCCCCAGACGTTCCCGAAGGACACGTGACCGACCAGGTCTTCGATGTCGACCCCCCGGTAGCGGAGGGATCCGCCCTCCTTGTCGGGTTCGGCGATCTCGGTCTCGAACGCGACGACCCCTTCGAGCCCGGGTACGAAGTCGGACATCAGGCGGCTCCTCAGATAGATGCGAACACGCGCGGCTCCCGGCGTGATTCGCGGTCCGGCGCGGTCATCCCCGTTGATGCCCGGCGGGGCCGTTGGTCACCCTCCCGGGAACCAGCGGACCGGCCCCAAGATTTTGTCCGCTCGGGATGTCCTGCGGAAGCGTGACATACGGCACACCCCCGGAAGTCCTCCTGCGGCAGGATGGCGGGGTGACAGAAAAGGATCTCGACCCCGCCCTCATGAGGATGCACTACCGCTCGGAGATCCTCGCCGAGGACGCCCTCGCCGCGGACCCCATGGAGCAGTTCGGGCAGTGGTTCCGCCAGGCCGCCGACGCGCGCCTCTTCGAGCCGAACGCGATGGTCCTCTCGACCGCCACTCCGGACGGGCGGCCCAGCTCGCGCACGGTGCTGCTCAAGCAGTTCGACAACCGCGGCTTCGTCTTCTTCACCAACTACGGCTCGCGCAAGGGCACGGAACTGGCCGCGAACCCCTCCGCCGCCCTGCTCTTCCCGTGGCACCCGATCGCCCGCCAGGTCCTGGTCACCGGCAGCACGGTGCGGATCGGCCGGGACGAGACCGCCGCCTACTTCCGCTCGCGGCCGCACGGCTCGCAGCTGGGAGCCTGGGCGAGCGAGCAGTCCCGGGTCATCTCCTCGCGCGCCGAACTCGACCGCCGCTACGAGGAACTCGCGCGGCGCTACCCGGAGGGGGAGCAGGTACCGGTGCCGCCGGAATGGGGCGGGATCCGCGTGGTCCCGCGGGAGGTCGAGTTCTGGCAGGGCCACGCGAACCGCCTGCACGACCGGCTGAAATACGTCCTCGACGGCGAGAAGTGGCGCGTGGAGCGCCTCTGCCCGTAGCTCCAGCCCGGCGGCCGGGAAAAACAGACGACCCGCGGGCTCGGGTTTCTCTCCTGCAGTGAGAGAAGCCGGCCGGACGTACCGGCGAGCCCGCGGGTCGGGTGACTGCTGTGGATTGGCGCCGACGAACCTTGTCGGCACTGCACTGCTTGGGTGCGTACGACAACGGGCGTCAGCCCGCAGTCACCTCACGCGTCCGGTTGCCAGACATTTCCGGAACCACCTCCCTTCTCGTGTACGGCAAGCCTAGGACGGCGCCGCGCCCCCCTCAAGCGATTTAATTCGGGGGAATCCGGTGAATCAGGTGTGGGCTGCGTCACGTTCCAGTTCAATGATCTGACGTGCCGCACACGCGAACACCTGCAGGGGGTCCCAGGTGAGTGCTTTCGGACGTAGTGAGACCACCGATGATCTGCTCGCCGCGCTGCTGGACGGGATGGACGCGGCGCTCTGCGCGTTCGACGCCGACGGGGTGATCACGCACTGGAACCGTGAGGCCGAGCGGATCCTCGGGTGGTCGGCCGCCGAGGCCGTGGGGCGGCGGGGGTTCGCCGGGTGGGCGGCGCGGGCCGCCGACGCGCAGGACGTCGAGGCCAGGCTGATGGCCGCGCAGGACGTGCCCGGTCGGCAGGTGCACGAGTTCGCGCTGCTCACCAAGGACGGCGGCCGGGTGCTCGTACGGACCCAGTCGGCCGGGGTGCCGGGCGCGGACGGGAAGCCGGCCGGGGTGTACTGCGCGTTCAGCGAGGTGCACGCGCAGATCGACCTGGAGCGCTCCATCGCGCTCAGCGAGGCGCTGCTGGACGACGCTTCCTGGGGGGTCGTGCTCGTCGACGTGGACCTGCGGCCCGCCGTGGTCAACGCGCGGGCGGCCACCGCCTTCGGTTCGGGGCGGACCGCGCTGCTGGGGCGGCCGCTCGGGGAGCTGCTCGCGCAGGGCGTGGAGGAGCTGGAGGGCGCGCTCCAGCACGTCCTGGCCGAGGGGCCGCCGCCCGGGCCGGTGGAGCTGTGGGTGTCGGTACGGACGTCCGCGGGCCTGCGGCGGCGCTGCTGGCGCAGTGGCTTCCTGCGGCTGGCCTCGCCGCTGGCGGAGGAGCCGGTGCCGCTGGGTGTCGGCTGGCTGTTCCAGGACGTCACGGAGGCCCGGCAGGCCGAACTGGACACCGCGCAGCTGCGGTTCCGTTCCCAGCAGCTGCACCGGGCGGGCCGGGCGGCGGGGGAGTGCGAGGAGCCGGCGGAGGCGGCCGCGGTCCGGCTGGAGTTCGCGCTGGCCGGGTTCGCGGACCACGCGCTGATCGACGTACTGGCCGCGGACGGGGCGCGGCTGGTCCGCTCGCCCGTGTCACCGACGGGGGCGGTGCCCGCGGCGGGCCCGCTGCTGCCGGGGCCGGGGGCGATCCCGGTGCGCTACGAGCCCGGGCACCCGGCGCTCCAGGCGCTGGACCGGATCGGGTCGGTCCGGGCCAGCGCGCCGGACGGCGCGGCGGGGGAGGGCTGGGCCGGCGCCCGCCACTGGCCGCGGGGCGCGGCGCACGGGCTGTGCGTGGTGCTGCGCAGCCGGGGCCGGAGCCTGGGCGTCCTGACGTTCCTGCGCGGCCCGTCCCGTCCGCCGTTCGACCGGGTGGACGCCGCCTACGCGGAGGAGGTCGCCTCCCGGGTGGCGATGGACCTGGCCCTGTCGACCTCCGCGGTGTGAGCGGAGGACGGACCGCCCGCCCGGTCAGCCCGCGTGGTGGCGGATGACCTCGCGCGCCACCGCGGCGGCCCGCCGCCCGTCGTAGCCGACCCGGGCCCGCTCCGGCGCACGCCGTTCGAGGCACTGGCGGCGCAGGTGCGTGGGCGGGTGCGTGTCGTCCACGCTGTGCCCGCGCAGGGCGGCGACCCGGCGCAGCCGCTCGTACTCGTGCTCCGGTACGGACGCCAGGTGCGCCGCGATCCGCTCCCACAGCCCCTGCTCGGCGGCTTCCCGGGCGGCATGCCCGGCCCGCCCGCCGGTCATCTGGGCCGCCACGGACTCCCGGCGCAGCTCCACCTCGACCGACCCGCTCACCAGCAGCCGGTCCATCAGGCCCACCGCGCCCGCGGTCGAACCGGCCCGCGCGGCGCCCAGGTCCGCCTGGTACTCGGCCCGCTGGGAGGCGCGCAGGGTGAGGCGGTCGAGCAGGAGCAGGAGGCCGTACGCCGCGCAGCGCGGGAGGTGGCCCACGATGTTGAACAGCGTGTCCCACACGGTGGTCGCCCGGCTCGGCGCCAGCGCGGTCACCCAGAGGGCGAGGGAGCGCAGCGCCCCGTGGGTGAGCGCCCCGTGCCGCAGGTCCCCGTTGGCGAAGTGCCCCAGCTCGTGCCCGAGCAGCGCGACCCGCTCCTGCGGTTCGAGGACCTCCCACAGGCCGAGGCCCAGGATCAGCAGCCGGCGGCGGCGGATCCCGTACGTCGTCACGGCGGCGTTGACGTCGCCGCTCACCGCGACGGCGTGCACACCGGTGGTGCCGGTGACGGCGGCCACCTCGTCGATCAGCGCGAACAGCTCGGGCGCGTCCGGGCGGCGCAGCACCGGCCCGCCGTCCGGCAGCCGTCCCGGCCGGGGCCGCAGGGCGACGGCCACCGCGAGCAGGACGAGGCCTTCGACCGGCTCGATCCCGGTCTCCCAGCCCAGCACGATCAGCAGCAGCCCGGCCACCAGCAGCGCCGCGGTGAAGCCGTGCACCAGCACGGCCAGCGCGAGGGCGGTCAGCGAGGCCGCGTCCCGGAGCGGCCGGCCGGGGCCCGTGCCCTCCCGCCATAGCGGCGGCGAGTTGTGTGCCGTGCCGCAGCGCCAGCCGGCGGCGGGACGCGGCGAGCCGGCCCGGCCCGGGGTCCGGCGCGCCGGGGTCCACGTTCCAGTCGCAGGCCGCGCACCAGACGACGAACCGGTCGTCGGTGGCGGTGAGCGGCGCCGCGCAGTGCGGGCACACCCGTTCCCTCTGTTCCCCCGGTGCGGTGACCACGGACCCCTGTTCCATGCTTCCCGTTCCCCCACCCGTGCGAGCCCTCGGCGGGCGCGCGGTCAGGGGAGCGTAGCCGGAAGGGGCGGGCTCAGTGGCGGAAGAAGATGCGGTCCCCGTACTCCTGCATGACGCGGCCGTTCCACTCATGGCCACCGTCGACGTTGCCCGACCGCAGCAGCGGGGGTTCGATGCCGCGGGCGGCGAGGTCGCCGGCCGCCGCGGCCATCACGGCCTGCATGATCGCGCTGGTGACGACCGTGGACGCCGGGGCGAAGGGGGCGTCGATGCCCTCCAGGCTCAGCTCGGCGTCGCCCACGGCGATCTTGCTGTCGAGGACGATGTCGCAGTGGTCCCGCAGGAAGGTGCCCGAGGCGTGCCGCGAACGGGTCTCGGTCGCGTAGGCCACCGAGGTCACGCCGATCACCTTGAGGCCGATGGCCCGCGCGTTCATCGCCATCTCGACGGGCAGTGCGTTGCGCCCGGAGAGGGAGATGATCACGAGGACGTCGCCGTCGGCGGCCGGGCTGCTGTCCAGGACCGCTGCCGCCAGCCCGTCCACCCGCTCCAGCGCACTGCCGAGCGTCGCGGGCATGACGTCGATGCCGGCGGTGCCGGGGACGGCGAGGAAGTTCATCAGCGCGAGGCCGCCGGCCCGGTAGACCACGTCCATCGCGGGGAGGGAGGAGTGTCCGGCGCCGAAGGCGAAGAGCCGGTTTCCGGCGGCGACGGCGTCGGCGATCACGGCGCCGGCCCCGGCGATGTTCGAGGACTCCTCTTCACGCACCCGTTCCAGGAGGCCGATGGCGGCATCGATGAACTGACCGGCCAGCTTGCTCTCGCTCATGCGCTGAGGGGCCCTTCCGGGGGTGGGGTGCGTCCGTGTCCGCCGCTCACCGTGCGGTCTGGACCAAGGGCGTGTCAATACCGGCGTCAATCCGGGGGCGGGGGCTCCGAGGGGGTCCGGGACGGCCCTTGCCCTCCGGCACGGGACGGTTGTCGGCCTGATGCGTCAGAATTGGGTGCAGGGCCAGCGCACGATATCCCGAGGGGCACGAATGTCCGGACTGATCGATACCACGGAGATGTATCTCCGCACCATCCTCGAGCTGGAAGAGGAAGGCGTGGTCCCCATGCGCGCCCGGATTGCGGAGCGGCTCGATCAGAGCGGCCCGACGGTCAGCCAGACGGTGGCACGCATGGAGCGCGACGGCCTGGTGGCCGTCGCCAGCGACCGGCACCTGGAGCTGACGGAGGAGGGGCGCCGGCTGGCCACGCGCGTGATGCGCAAGCACCGGCTGGCCGAGTGCCTCCTCGTCGACGTGATCGGACTCGAATGGGAGCAGGTGCACGCGGAGGCCTGTCGCTGGGAGCACGTGATGAGCGAAGCGGTGGAGCGGCGGGTGCTGGAGCTGCTGCGCCACCCGACCGAGTCGCCGTACGGGAACCCGATCCCGGGTCTGGAGGAGCTGGGCGAGAAGGCCGAGGCGGATCCGTTCCTCGACGACAGCATGGTGAGCCTGGCGGAGCTGGACCCGGGCGCCGACGGCAAGACCGTGGTCGTCCGGCGGATCGGCGAGCCGATCCAGACGGACGCCCAGCTCATGTACACGTTGCGGCGGGCGGGCGTGCAGCCCGGCTCGGTCGTCAGCGTGACGGAGTCGCCGGGCGGGGTGCTGGTGGGCAGTGGCGGCGAGGCCGCCGAGCTGGAGGCGGAAGTCGCCTCGCACGTGTTCGTGGCCAAGCGGTGACCGTCGGGATCTTCCGGGCGGGGTAGCGCTCGCGGTGGGGGCGGTCCCGGTGCCTCACGGCACCGGGACCGGTCCTCCCCTTGTGACCCGGAGCCCCGAGCTCTCAAGGTCATCCCCTCGGACCGTCTTCCCCGAGCGGCCCGCCTCCCGTTGAAGATCTCCCCTCGGCAGCGGCGGCCAATCCTTGAGCAAGGTCATTCGAAAGAGTGGTGTTGCGGTCGAGAAGGCAGTTTTCGAATGCGGGTTCGATAGTCTGGCGGGGAGCGAAGGGGGTGCATCTGCGGTGGTACAGCGCTTCGATGTAACGGGGTCCGACGGCGTACGCCTCGCGGCCTGGGAGTTCCGGGAACCCGCCGCCCCAGGCGCCCCCGGCGAGGACGCGGGGGCGGGGGCCGCGGGGTCCGGCTCCGGTGCCGGTTCCGGGTCCGACCCGGAATCCGCACCGGGATCCGTACCGGGGCCCGGCTCCGGCGTGCTGTTACTCCACGGCCTGATGGGCCGTGCCTTCCACTGGGCCGGTACTGCCCGCTGGCTCGCCGAGCGGCGCCGCGTCGTCGCCCTCGACCAGCGCGGCCACGGCCAGAGCGAACGCCTGGCCAACGGACCGGACATCCCGGCCGCCTTCGCCCGCGAGGCCTTCGTGGCCGACGCCGAAGCCGCCGTAGAACAGCTCGGCCTGGCTCCCGTCACGCTCATCGGGCACTCCATGGGCGCTCTCACCGCCTGGCAGCTCGCCGCCCGCCGGCCCGACCTCGTCGAAGCCCTCGTCATCTGTGACATGCGGGCCTCCGCGCTCGGTGCGGCCTCGCAGCGGGAGTGGGAGGAGTGGTTCCACCGGTGGCCTCTGCCGTTCCCCACGCAGGACGCCGCCCGCCGCTGGTTCGGCGAGGACGATCCCCGGGTCGAGCGGCCCGATCCCGGGCGCGGTGCCTTCTTCGCCGAGGTCATGCACCAGGCGCAGGACGGGTGGCGCCCCCTCTTCTCCCGTCGGCAGATGCTCACCGCACGCGAGACGTGGGTGCACGACGCGCACTGGGAGGAGCTGGCGCAGGTCCGGTGCCCGACGCTGGTGGTACGGGGGCTGGACGGGGAGTTGGGGCGGGCCGAGGCGCAGGAGATGGTGCGGGTGTTGCCGGCGGGGCAGTATGCGGAGATTCCTGATGCCGGGCACTACGTGCACTACGACCAGCCCGGGGCTTGGCGGGCGGTGCTCGAACCGTTCCTTGACGGGGTCCGGGCGTCTGCCTGACGGGTGGGCCGGGGGCGGGCCGCTGCGCGGAGCCGTCCCCGACCCGCCCTTCCTCCGTTCCCCGGGCTCCGCCCGGACCCGGTCCTCAAGCGACTGACGGGCTGGGGGAGGGGGTCCGGACGGGGCTGGGATGCGGGCTCCGCCCGGACCCGGACCCGAGAGTCAGCCCTTGCTTACCGCTGTCAGGATTTCCGGGAGGCGGCGGGCGACGGTGGGGGCGGACAGGCGTAGGCCCGTCCACGCGGTCAGGGTGCCGTAGGCGGCGCCCACCGGGAGCAGCAGCCACAGAACGCCGTGCAGGTCCGCCACGTGCAGCCAGATGGTCAGCGCGATCAGCGGTGCGCACAGCAGGGCCGAGGAGACCAGGCCGAGGAAGATGCCGAGCCAGGCCAGCCCCGCCTGTCCCGGGGCGACGTTCTTGAACGCACCGTCGGTCGGGATGGAGTACGGGAAGCGGGCCGAGGCCAGCGCCCCCGCGCACAGCATCGCGCCCAGCAGCGCCAGCGAGAGCCCGATGACCTCCGGCAGGGCGGCCCAGTCGCCCACCATCGCCGCCGTCACCACGGTCACGAGCACCGTGTACGGGACGGTGACCAGGGCCAGCGCGAGGGCCCGGGCGTGCAGTTCGGCGTAGGCCTCGCGCGGGGTCGAGATGGTCTGGGCGACCATCCAGAACGCCGAGGTGTCCTGCCCGAACTGGTTGTACATCTGGACGCCGAGCATGCCCGCCCCGAAGCAGGCGAGGTAGACGGAACCCTGTCCCTGGAGGGCGTTGGCGACGGGGATGATCAGGCCGACGGCCAGCGAAGTCGCCCAGCCGGCCTTCGTCTTGGGGTCGCGGACGGCGTACCGCAGGGCGCGCTGGATGACCGCCCCGGTCCGTCCGTCCGGCAGCAGGGACCGGGAACCGGCCCCCTCCGCCCGCCCGGTGCCGCGCTTCTTCGCCGGACCGGCCGCCGCGAGGGTGGAGCCGTCCGGGGTGACCATCAGGTGGGTGAGGGTCCGTTCCCAGAACCGCAGCAGCAGCGCGATCGCGCCGACGGTCAGCGCGAGCTGGGCGGCGGCGACCGCGTACGCGCCCCGGCTGACCGAGTCGACCATGCCGAGGGCGGTCGCGGGCGGCAGCCAGCGCACCACGGCCTCGGCGGGTTCCAGGGTGCTCAGGCCGCCGTCCTGGAAGAGCCGCTGGCTGGCGAAGTTGGCGAACTGGGCGCCGATCGCGATCAGCAGGCCGCTGAGCACGGCCAGGTCCCGGCCCTTGCGGCTGTTCAGCAGCCGGACGTTGGCGGTGGCCACCGCCCGCGCCAGGGCCACGCAGCCGAGCAGCAGCAGCGGCACCCCGAGGACGGCGGCGATCACACCCGCCGGTCCGTGGGCCACCGCGACGGCCGATCCGACGGCGAGGCACAGCGTGAAGAGCGGTCCTATGCCGACGAGCGAGGACGCCAGCAGGGCCCGCACCAGCGGCCGGGGCCGCAGCGGCAGCATCACCAGCCGGCTCGGGTCGAGGGTCTCGTCCCCGCTGGGGAAGAACAGCGGCATCACCGACCAGAACAGGGCCAGGATCGCGGCGAGCAGCACCACGACCGTGCCCGCGTGCGCGTTCCCGCGCAGCAGGGCCAGGCCGAACATCTGGAACCCGCCGACGACGAGCGCCAGGACCAGCGTGCCGAGGTAGGCCGCCTTCCGCTTCGACGAACCCCGGAGGCCATTGCGGAGCAGGGACAGTTTGAGCCGGACGAAGACCGCCGTGAGCGGGACCTCGGCGGAGCCGTTCCCCCGGCCCGCCCCCGTTCCCGTCCCGGAGCCGGCGACGGGCGCCGTGGCCGCGCTCATCGGGCGGCCGCCCCGCCGCCGAGCCAGTCCAGCGATTCGCCCGTGTCGAGACCGTGCGCGCCGACCAGTTCGAGGAAGGCGTCCTGCAGGCTGGGAGCGCTGCCGCGGACAGTGTCCAGCGGGCCGGCGGCGCGAATCTGCCCGGCCGCCATGACGGCGACCCAGTCGCAGAGCGACTCGACCAGCTCCATCACGTGCGAGGAGAAGACGACCGTGGCGCCGGAGGCGGTGTAACGTTCCAGCACCCGGCGGATGGTCTGCGCCGACACGGGGTCCACGCCCTCGAACGGCTCGTCCAGGAAGAGCACTTCGGGGTTGTGCAGCAGGGCGGCCGCGAGGCCGATCTTCTTGCGCATGCCGGTGGAGTAGTCCACGACGAGCTTGTGCTGGGAGCCCGCGAGGTCCAGGACGTCGAGCAGCTGCGTCGCCCGCTTGTCCGTCTCCGGGCCCGGCAACCCGCGCAACCGGCCCATGTAGCCGAGCAGTTCCCGCCCGGACAACCGTTCGAAGAGCCGCAGCCCCTCCGGCAGCACGCCGATCCGGGATTTGACCTGAACCGGGTCCTGCCATACGTCATGTCCGGCGACCTCGACGCGGCCCTGGTCCGGGCGCAGCAGCCCGGTCACCATCGACAGCGTGGTGGTCTTGCCGGCGCCGTTCGGTCCGACGAGACCGATGAACTGCCCCGCGGGCAGCTCCAGATCGATCCCCCCGACCGCGATCTGCTCGCCGAACCGCTTCCACAGCCCTTCGATCCGTACGGCGGGGGCGGCCACCTGTGCCGTGTCCCCCGTCGACAATGCCTGGTCCGGCATCGCGCCCTGCCTCTCGTTCTGTCCCCGTGGGTCGAGTTCACCTTACGAGGGCAGGCAGCGGCAGTTGAAGGGCCGAATGTACTGGCCAGGACATTTCGACCCCCGGCCGGTCAGCGCCGGCTGGTCAGCCCCGGCTGGTCAGCCCTGGCGGGCCCGGGCCGCGGCCGCCTCGCGCCCGCACGCGTAGGCCAGTACGTCGATCAGCTCTTCGGTGTCGGGCAGCCACCGGTTCGCCGGGGTGGGGCGGCGGACCCACTGGACCTGGCCCTTGCCGCCGTAGCGGGTGGGCGGGGCGGCGACGTAGTCCCCCTCGCCGCGTGCGACGAGGTCGAGCGAGGCGTGCTGCCAGCCCAGCTTCCGCAGCAGGTCGGGGAGTTTGGCGCCGGCGCCGGGCAGGACGAAGAACTGCATCCGCCGGTCCGGGGTCGCGGTCACCGGCCCGATGGTGAGCCCGAGCCGCTCCAGCCGGGCCAGCGCGAGGAAGCCGGACACCTCCGGGACCTCGATCGCGTCGAAGGTGCGTCCCGTGGGCAGCAGGATCGAGGCGGCGGGCTGGCGCGACCACAGCTGGCGGACCCGGACCGCGCTGCCCGACGCGAGGGCCGCCCACTCCTTCACCCCCGGGTGCGCGCCGGGCCTCTCGCAGGTGGCGACCCCGCAGGAGCAGACCTCCCGGCCGTCCCCGGGTTCCAGCCAGGTGCCGGCGAACACGTCCCAGTGCCGCTCTTCCGTGTACCGCACGGCATGGTCCAGCAGCTGTTCGCCGCGTTGCTGGGGGATGGGCGCGGTCTCCGTGACTCCGATGGTCTCTTCCACGATCAGCACAACTCCCGTCGTCACCGGGAGTTACGGCCGTAAACCAGCCGTTCGAGGGAGCATCGATCCTGCATGTGGGGCGCACCGGTGCACGGGCGGGGGCGCGCGGGGGACCGGGAGCCGGGGGGTGGGTAGCGACACCTGGCAGCGGACCGGAGGGCGGCCGCCGCCCGCTCACGTGACGCCCCGAGTGCACGACCGGGTACGACTCACCACGTTCCGGGTGGTGTTCCGCATTCTTCGCAGATCAGCCGGGAAGTGATCACACGCACGATCACCCGCGGCCAGCAGGGGGTTTTTCTCATGGCAGCCAGGCCTCTCGTCGCCCGTCAGCCCAACGAACGGTTGCAGGCACTCATCCAGGAAGCCGGCTGCTCCAACGCCGGCCTCGCCCGTCGGGTCAACATGTGTGGTGCGGAGCACGGCCTCGACCTCCGCTACGACAAGACGTCCGTGGCCCGCTGGCTGCGCGGCCAGCAGCCGCGCGGCCGGGCCCCCGGGATCATCGCCGAGGCCCTCGGGCGCAAACTCGGCCGGACCGTCACCATCGACGAGATCGGCATGGCCAACGGCAAGAACCTCGCCTCGGGCGTGGGACTGCAGTTCTCCCCGACCGTCGTCGGCGCCATCGAGCAGGTGTGCGAGCTGTGGCGCAGCGACGTGGGCCGCCGCGACTTCCTGTCCGGATCGACCGTGGCCGCCTCCGCGCTCGTCGAGCCCAGCCGCGACTGGCTGATCACCGGGGCCGACGCCCAGGTGGCCCGTACGGGCGGCTCGCGCGTCGGCATGTCCGACGTCGAGGCGGTCCGGGCGACCACCGAGGCCCTCACCGACCTCGACCACCGCTTCGGCAGCGGGCACGTGCGGCCCGTGGTCGTCCACTACCTCAACAGCGTCGTCTCCGGCCTGATCGGCGGCTCCTACCGGGAGCCGGTGGGCCGCGCGCTCTTCGCGGCCGTGGCCCGGCTCACCGAACTCGCGGGCTACATGGCGGTGGACACCGGCCAGCCGGGGCTCGCCCAGCGCTACTACATCCAGGCGCTGCGCCTGGCCCAGGCGGCGGGCGACCGGGCCTACGGCGGCTACGTGCTCGCCGCCTCCATGAGCCACCTCGCGGCCGAACTGGGCAATCCCCGGGAGATCGCGCAGCTGGCGCGGGCCGCGCAGGAGGGCACGCGCGGGATGGTCACCCCGCGGGCCGAGGCCATGTTCTACGCCGCCGAGGCGCGCGGGCACGCGCTGCTGGGCGACGCCCGGGCCACGGCGGTGCTGTCCTCGCGGGCCGTGACCGCGCTGGAGCGGGCCGAACCGGAGTCCGGCGACGACCCGGTCTGGATCCGCCACTTCGACCAGGCCTACCTGGCCGACGAACTCGCCCACTGCCACCGTGACCTGGGGCAGGCCGACGCGGCGGGACGGCGGGCGGAGGAGGCCCTGCGGGCACTGCCCCGGACCAAGGCCCGCAGACGAGCCATCGGGCTGCTGCTGCTGGCGACCTCGCAGGTGCAGCGCCGCGAGGTCGAACAGGGCTGCCACACGGCCGCGCAGGCGGTCGACCTGCTCTCCGGCCTGCGCTCGAACCGGGGCGCGGAGTACCTCGACGACTTCCGCTCGCGGCTGGATCCCTACCGGGAGGAAGCGGCGGTCAGGGAGTTCAGCGCGCGGCTGGAGACACAGGTGGCGTAACGGACGCGGGGGGTGACCGGGTAGCGTGACCGACGGTTCCGTAGGTTCGGACGGTCGGAGAAGGAGTCCCGGTGACGCAGAGCGGACAAGGCGGCGACTCGCGGCATCCCGCGGAGCCCCAGCCCCCCGTGTACGAAGCACCCGTGTACGACGCGCCCGCGTACGAACCGCCGGTGTACGGGGCCCCCGCGCCGGGGGCGCCCGCACCCGGCGCGCCCGCGTACGGGTACCCGCCCCAGGGGCCGCCGCCCGGCCACGTCCTGGGGCCGGGGTACGAGGGCCCGGGCCAGCCGCACGGCTACGGCTACCCGCCGATCCCGGAGGCCGAGACCCAGTACATACCGCCGGTCCCGGCCCACCCGGGGCCGATGGAGGCACCCACGCAGTACATCCCGCCGGTCCCGGGCGCGCCGGGGCCGATGGAGGCGCCGACGCAGTACATCCCGCCCGTTCAGGCCGGTCCCGGTCCGGGTGCTCCCGGTCCGGGCGGCCCGGGACCCGGGGCCGGGCCCGCGATGCACGAGGCCGCGACCCAGTACATCCCGCCGGTTCCGGCGGGTCCGGGTCCGGGTCCCGGTCCGGGTGCCGGCCGGGGGCAGGGGCAGGGGCCCGCCCAGGGGCCGCCGGACGTGTTCGACGGCCTGTTCCGCGGCGAGGGTCCCGGGCAGGCTTCCGGGCCGGGACCCGGGCCGGGGTACGGCGACGAGCAGGGGCACACCCAGGTGCTGCCGCCCGTCCAGGAGCCGGTGCGCAGCCAGGCGCCGCCGCCCGCGCCGCCGTTCCAGCAGCGCCGCCCGAGGCCGCAGCCGCAGTTCCAGCAGCAGCCGCCGCAGTTCCCGCAGGGGCCCGGCCACGGCCACCAGCAGCCTCCGCCGCCCCCGCAGTTCCACCAGCCCGCCCCCTTCCAGCAGCCGCCGCCGGAGCCCGCGCGGAAGGTGTCGCCGGTGGTCATCGGGGTCGCGGTGCTCGCGCTGGCCGTGGCCGGGCTGGGCGTGGGCGCCCTGCTGGGCAACGGCAAGGCCCAGAACAACGACCCGGCCGCGGTGGACGCCGTACCGAGCGCGTCGGCCGGTTCCGGTTCGGCCAAGCCGCCGGCGGACCAGGCGCCCGTCGATCCGGCGCGCGCGCAGGCAGTCCAGCTCGACAAGGTGCTCGCGGACAGCAACGACAGCCGCGCCGCCGTGATCCGCGCCGTGGACGACGTGAAGGCCTGCAAGAACCTCGGCCAGGCCGCCACCGACCTGCGCGACGCGGCCCGCAAGCGCGAGGAACTGGTCACCAAGCTCCAGGAGGTGAAGACCGACAAGCTGACCGACCACGCGAAGCTGACGGCGGCCCTCACCAAGGCCTGGAAGTCCTCGGGCTCGGCGGACGAGCACTACGCGGCCTGGGCGGACGAGGCCGCGAACGACCGCAAGACCTGCAAGGACGGCAAGGCCAAGACCACCGGCCACGCCAGTGACGCCAACAAGGCGAGCGGCGAGGCCACCAAGGCCAAGGAGTCGGCCGCGGCCATGTGGAACAAGATCGCGGCCCAGTACGGCCTCACGCAGCGGGACAAGTCCCAGCTCTGAGCGGGTGCGGGTGCCGGGTGCCGGGTGCGCGTGCGCGGCGCGGGGCGGCGCGGCGCGGGGCGGGGGCTGCGGGACCGGGTCCCCGCGCCCCCCGGCCCCCTGTCGGCGGTTCAGCCGGAGCGCGGGGCCGCCTCCAGGGTCTGGGTCATGTCCATGGTGGTCTCGCCGGGCTGGGCGACGATCCGGCCGTCCTGGACGACCTGGAAGGTGACCCGGCAGTTCGCCATGCGGGGGAACCCGCCGACCGCGCGCATGTCCTGGTAGCGCCAGCTGAGGCCGGGGGTGAGGCCGCCGGTCTCGACGCCCGGCGAGTGGTTGAGGGCGCGGGAGACCGTGCGGCCGGTCACCTCCCCGTCCTTGCCGAGGCGCTTGACGATCTCGCTGAAGACGGAGTAGGCGATCCAGGTGGTCTGGGTGCCGGTGTCGTCCGGATTGACCCGGTTGTCGCCGAAGGCGTTCTCGGCGATGACCTTGCGCATCGGCTGCCACAGCGGGTCGCCCGAGACGGGGTACCAGCTGGTGACGTAGGCGCCCTCGAACTGGCTCTCCTTGCCGCCGGTGCGGTCCACGAGGGACTGGCTGACGCTGCCGAGGACGGAGGAGAGCTGCGGCTTCTTCGCCTGGGTGTCGAGGCGCCGGAAGGAGTCGAAGAAGGTCTCGGTGCGCTCGCCGAGGACGGCCGCCACGCACCCTCCGTCCTTGTCCGATGCCGCCGCGGCGGTCTTCTCCCTGTCTTTGTCCTTCTCCTTGCCCTTGCTCTTGGCGGCCTCGGTGAGGGCCGCGCGCGCCTCGTCGACGTAGTTCGCGGAGTCCTCGGGCGCCCGGACGTCGGCGGCCTCGCGCTGCGGCTTGACCGCCTTGAACCCGGCGTTGAGGAGGATCGGCATGGAGTCGCCCGCGAGGGTGTCGGGCCGTACGAGCGCCACGTCGTCGCAGGCCTTGCCCAGCTGGTGCCCGGCCCCGGCGAGGAGGACGGGCTGGCCGCCGTTGACGGGGTAGGACAGGGTGCTCTGGAACTCCTCGGCGGAGACGCCGTAGCCGCCGATGAAGGGGATGCCCTCGGCTTCGAGCGGGGCCATGAAGGCGCGGCCCCACTGGCTGTACGAGCCGACGACGGCCACGGCCCGGGCGGCGATCGCCTGCCGGGCGCAGTCGGCGGCGCCGCCGGCGGTGTTGTGTTCGTTGCAGGTCAGGACGTGGAGCTTGCGGCCGTTGATGCCGCCCTTGCCGTTGATCCAGCGCTCGTAGGCCTTGGCCATGGCGGGCATGCCGCCCATGTTGGTCGCCTTGGTGCCCTCGGGGGCCCAGGTCATGACGGTGATGGTGCCGCCGGAGCCCCCCGTGGCTCCGGGGACCAGTCCGCAGCCGGTCAGCAGACACGCACCCGCCACCGTGCTCGTCACCGTGGTCACCGCCCTGGTCAGGAGCGTGCGGGAGCGGGAACGTGAGGCGGTTCGCCAGTCGGTCATGACCCGTCACACTTCCGGGCCCCGGGGAACTGAAGTGTGAGGTGTACACAACATCCGGTGACACCCGCGTGAATTGCGGGGGTCGCCGGGGTGCGCGGCCGGGCGGGAGGGGGCGGCCTGCCGGGCGGGGAGCGGCGCCGGGGCGCGGCCGGGGGGAACGTACGATCGAACGCGTGACATTCGACCCAGGTCCGAAGAACTCTTCCCGCCGCGGCCGCCGCTCCTCCACCATGGGCGGCATGGCCCTCAACGACATGCCGTGGTGGCGCTGGCGCACCAACGTGCGCTCGGCTCTGCACATGCTCTCCGACCCGGCGTTCCAGGAGGACACCTGGCTGGCCGGTCTCGACGGCTACGGAGACGTCACCGACGCCGTCTACCGGCTGGTCGAGGACACCTGGCTCGACAGCTGGTCCGCCGAGAAGTACGTCGGCACGATCTTCCGCGACTCCCAGGAGGCGGCCCTCGTGGACCTCGCCGTCCTGCGGGTGCTGCGGATCCTGCACCAGGTCGGGCCCGACGCCCCGGTCTCCGTCTACCTGGAGCACCACGCCTGGCCGGAGGCGGTCCGGGCCGCGCGCGAGGCGCACGTACGGCTGGCGGCGGCCGACGGGGACGACCCCGACGTGCGGCCGCGCTCCCTCGACGTGCTGAGGATCCTCACGCGGGCGGCGTGATGATCCGGGGAGCGCCGCGGATGTGAAAGTCTTGCGGGTCATGAGCGACGACCCGCAGCAGAACGACCGGAATGACCGGAACGAGCCCCAGCAGTACGTACTCACCCTGTCCTGTCCCGACAAGCAGGGCATTGTGCACGCCGTGTCCAGCTATCTGTTCATGACCGGGTGCAACATCGAGGACAGCCAGCAGTTCGGTGACCACGACACGGGCCTCTTCTTCATGCGGGTCCACTTCTCGGCGACGCCGCCGGTGACGCTGGAGAAGCTGCGGGCCAGCTTCGCGGCCATCGGCGACTCCTTCCGGATGGACTGGCAGATCCACCGTGCGGACGAGCGGATGCGGATCGTGCTGATGGTGTCGAAGTTCGGGCACTGCCTGAACGACCTGCTGTTCCGCTCGCGGATCGGGGCGCTGCCGGTCGAGATCGCGGCCGTGGTCTCCAACCACACGGACTTCGCCGAGCTGGTCGGTTCGTACGGGGTGCCCTTCGTGCACATCCCGGTCACCAAGGACACGAAGGCGGCGGCCGAGGCCGAGCTGCTGGAGCTGGTGCGGGCGGAGAACGTCGAGCTGGTGGTCCTGGCGCGGTACATGCAGGTGCTGTCCGACACCCTGTGCAAGGCGCTGAGCGGGCGGATCATCAACATCCACCACTCGTTCCTGCCGAGCTTCAAGGGCGCGAAGCCGTACCACCAGGCGCACGCCCGGGGCGTGAAGCTGATCGGCGCCACGGCGCACTACGTGACGGCCGACCTGGACGAGGGCCCGATCATCGAGCAGGAGGTCGAGCGCGTCGCCCACGACGTCACGCCGGACCAGCTGGTGGCGGTGGGCCGCGACGTCGAATGCCAGGCGCTGGCGCGGGCGGTCAAGTGGCACAGCGAACACCGCGTTCTGCTGAACGGCTCCCGCACGGTCGTCTTCACCTGAGGCCGGCCAACTCCAGCCCCGCCGGGCACGCTCCAGCGCCACCGGCGGGGCTGGAGCGCCCCGGCTACAGGCGGCTCAGGGAGGCCGTGGCGAAGAGGACTTCGCGGATGGCTTCGCGGTCGCCGAGCTGGCCCGCCGCCGCGTCCTGCGGGGAGATGTGGCCCGCGGCCAGTTGGCAGAACTCGACGCCGTCCAGGGCGATCTCGGCCACCGTGTGTTCCGCGGAGGTCGCCGCCGCCGGGGAGTCCAGGGCGATGTCCCAGCCGCCACCGCCCGCCCCCTCGATCTCCAGGTGCAGCGTGCGGCCGGGGGCGCCGGCCGCGACCAGGCGTCGGGGCGGGGCGGCCAGCCCGGCGCGGCGGCGACCCGCCAGCGCGCCCGGGAGCAGCCGCGCCGCCAGGTCGATCATGCGGTGCAGGTGCGGCCCGGACGGCGGGTCGTACGGGTAGTCCACCGCCTCCGCGATGTCCCCCGCGTGCACCCAGCACTCGAAGGCCCGCTCCAGGAAGGCGTCCCCCAGCGGCAGCGCGAAGTCCCCGTAGGCCACGGCCAGCTCGGCGATCCCGTGCCCGGCGAAGGACACGGTCCGCACCAGCGTGTGCCCCTGCTCCCGCCACGGTTCGCGGACCTGGCGGGTGACGGGGTGCGGGGAAGAGCTCCAGAACCGCTCGGTGCGTCCGGCGGGGCCGGGCGGCGCGTCCGGGCCGAGCGGGTCGTCCAGCCCGAGGGCGGCCGCGATCAGGCCGTCGACGGTCAGCAGGTGGCCGATCACCCCGGCCACGGTCGTCCGCCGGGACCGCGGACCCTCGTCCTGGAACCACTTCAGCCGCACCGGCGTGTGCCATTCCGCGTCGCCGAAGTCCCGCAGCAGCGCGTCGAGCCGTGCCGTCTCGGTGTCGTACGGGGTCGCCCACACCGGAACGGGGATCCGGGCCGGCCGCCTGCCCAGGCAGTCCTCCAGCACCCGCGACCGCAGCAGCGGCTTGAGGTCGAGGCTCTCCTCGGGGCGCAGCAGGCCGACCGCGTCGCGCAGCCGCAGCGCCTCGTCGGCGCAGGGCGCGCAGGCGGTGAGGTGGTCCTCGACGGCCTCGGTCTCCTCCGCCGAGCACGCGGCGAGCGCCCACGCGCCGAGCAGGGACTTCAGCACGGCGTGCGTGGGCGGCGCGCCGGGGCGTACGGGAGGCGGCGGTTCGGCGGCCGGGGGCGGCTCCGGGCCGGCCTGCGGCGGCTGGGGGCCGAGGGCCTGCGGCGGCTCCCGGTCGTCGGCCTCCGGCAGTTCACGGTCCGCCTCCGCAGCCTCGCGGTCGGCCTCCGCAGCCTCACGGTCCCCCTCCGGGGACCCCTGGTCGGCGTCCGGCGGCTCGCGGTCGGCCGCCGGCGGCAGGGACGTGACCGGGGGCAGCCGGTCCCAGTCGTCGGCGGCTCCGCGCGGGCCGGGTATCCAGGCGCCGGCGCCGGAACGGTCGCCGCGCCCGTCGTACGCGTCGTCGGGTGACTCGGCGGGGCCGTTCATCGGCTGCTTCCGTATCCGGGCGGGGAGAGGTCTTCCTGCGGCAGGTGGTGGGCGGTGGAAAGGAGTTGCAGGCCGAGCCGCAGTCGGCGGCGCGCCTCGTCCTCGCTGATCCGCAGATCGGAGGCCGCCTGGCGGTAGTCGCGCCGCTTGAAGTAGGCGAGTTCGAGGGCGGCCCGCAGGGGAGCGGGCATCGAGGTGACGATGTAGTCGGCGCGGGCGGCGACGTTGGCGCTGCGGACCTTCTGTTCCAGTTCCTCGCGCGAGCCGCGGCCCAGTTCCGCCTGGCGCAGCCGGGCGACGGCCCGGCCCTGGGTGATCCGGGCGACCCAGGAACGCATGGAGCCCTGCTTGGGGTCGTAGGCGTCCGGGTTCTCCCAGATGTAGCCGAAGACTTCGCGGGTGATGCGGTCCGCGGCCTTCTCGTCGCGCAGTACGCGGTGGGCGAGGCTGTGGACGAGCGACGCGAAGCGGTCGTACAGCTCTCCGAGCGCGGCGGCCTCCCCGCGCGCGAGCCGCTGCTGCATCCGGCGGTCCCAGCGGGGTGGTGCGTCCTTCGCCATCGTGCCCCCAGCCGTGTGTCGACTCCTCGAATGTAGTGGGCACATGGCCCGCGCGCCTGTTTTGGGGCAAGCCCGCCCCGCAAGCGCACCCTCCGTGGTAAAGGACCCGACGCTGCGTCATGGGCACATCCGTACGCGCCCCGTCGCGCTTCCCGTGCGCGGGTTCGATGCGGCCACCTGCTTGCCGACTTCGCTTAACGCGCAGGCCACCGAGGCCTTACGCTTCCGCCTGTCTTGATCTGAACCCCACCGCACACGTGAAGGCGGAAGCCGAAGATGGACAGCGCAGAGTACGAGCGCAAGATCGCCGCCCGATTCGCCACTTTCGACCAGGACGGCAACGGCTATATCGATCGCGAGGACTTCAGCGCGGCCGCCAAGGCCGTACTGGCCGAATTCGGTACGGCGGCCCGATGCGACAAGGGCCAGGCCGTCTTCAACGGCGCCGAGGCCTTCTGGCAGGGCATGGCCGGGATCGCCGACGTGGACGGTGACCAGCGGGTGACCCGCGAGGAGTTCATCACCGGCGCGGCCAAACGGCTGCGGGACTCTCCAGAGCGGTTCGCCGAGATCGCCCGCCCCTTCCTGCACGCGGTCATCGCGGTGGCCGCGGACGCGGACGCCGGGGGCGGCCCGGGCACCAGCCCGGAGGCGGCGGCGCGCGTGCTGCGCGTCCTCGGCACCGAGCCGGAGCTGGCCACCCGCGTGGCGGCGGCCCTCGACACCGACGGCGACGGCCTGATCTCCGAGGACGAGATCCTCACCGCCTTCGCGGGCTACTGCGGCGTGGCGGCCCCGGACGCCTGAACCGGCGGGTGTGCAGGCCCCGCGCCGTACGCCGTTCAGCGGACACCCGGGTACGCCCGCGCCCGCCCGCGCGTCTAGCCGGAGGCGGAGGCGGCCCGGAGCAGGGTGTCGGCGGCGGCCGTGCGCGCGTACAGGACCGAGCGCCCGGCCCGGTGCGCGCTGACCAGACCGGCCCGCCGCAGTGCGCCCAGGTACTGGGAGACCGCGGCCGGGGACAGACCGGTGCGGTGGGCCAGCTGCGTGGTGGACGCGGGCGTGTCCAGCTCGGTCAGCAGACGCGTCCGCGACCTGCCGAGTACGGCGCTCAGCGCTTCCGGGTCGGCGGCGGGCCCGGGCGCCCACAGTGAGCCGGTACCGCGCGCGGGGTAGGCGAGTTGCGGCGGATCGGGCGGGACCTGGGTCGTCAGCAGGCGCGGCCCGGTGAAGGCCGAGGGGACCAGCAGCATGCCCGGGCCGGTGGTGGTCCGCGGCATGGGCCTGCCGCGGCGGGTCAGGTGGAGCGCGCTGCCGTCCCACCGCACCGACGCGTGCAGTTCGTTCAGGACCTCGCCCGCGCCGTGCGCGGCGACCCGGCGGGCCCGGTGCAGGACGTCGGTGTCGAGCACCGCGCGGATCCGCGCCCAGTAGGGGGCGAGCGCCAGGTCCCAGTAGGCGCCGATCTCCTGGGTGACGCGGGCCAGCCGGGCCGGCGGGTCGTGGTGCAGGGAGCGCAGCCGCGGACCGGGGGGTCCCTGGTGGTGTGCGAGGTGGTCGAGGTCGCGGCGCACCCGCTCGGCGGAGGCGGCCCCGATCGCGGCCAGTTCCCCGGCCAGAGTGGGGGCGGGCCCGGTGGGGGCGGGGTTCAGGAAGTACGGGAAGAAGCCGGTCGGCGGGACGAGCTCCGCGAGCCAGCCCCGGTCCAGCCCGGCGGCCGCCACCCGGGGCCGGACCTGCTCGGTCCAGGGCCGGTGCAGCGGGGAGGCGTCGGTGCGGGCGGACAACAGCCGGAAGCTGGTCACGACCTGCCACATCGGTGAGACGGCGAAGCGCACCTGTGCCAGGTCGCTCGCCGTGAAGGCCAGTTCCGCCAAGGCGCCCGCCCCTTGAGGATTCACACATGTCCGAATCAGTGGCGGTCACCCTATCGTGTGGAGATCATTCCGCCATGACCCCAGACCGGGCCCCGGACCGGCCCCCTCACCCCGCCCAGAGCCCCGCCCCGCACCCGACTCCGAAAGCGGCCCCGTACGTGACCTCGCACTTGACCCCGGCCCCCGCCCACGCCTCGGAGGCCGTCACCGCCGCGGCCTCCGGCACCTGGAAGCTCGGTGACCTGGAGGTCAACCGGATCGGCTTCGGCACGATGCGCCTGCCGCAGACCGGCGAGGCGCTGATACCCGGCGCCGTGCCGCGCGACCGCGGCCAGGCGGTCGCGGTGCTGCGCCGGGCGGTGGAGCTGGGCGTGAACCACTTCGACACCGCCGCGTTCTACTTCTCGCCGCTGCTGTCGGCCAACGAGCTGATCAACCGGGCGCTGGCGCCCTACGCCGACGACCTCGTCGTCGTCACCAAGGTCGGGCCCGCCCGTGACGCCTCGGGGGAGTGGACCGCCCACGCCGGTCCGGGGCAGCTGCGCGGGCAGGTGGAGGAGAACCTGCGCCAGCTGGGCCGGGATCACCTGGACGTGGTGAACCTGCGCGTCGTGGGCGACGGTCCGGTCGCCGAACGCT
The DNA here is from genome assembly GCF_040611795.1 of Streptomyces sp. NPDC006529. NCBI lineage: Bacteria > Bacillati > Actinomycetota > Actinomycetes > Kitasatosporales > Streptomycetaceae > Streptomyces > Streptomyces sp. NPDC006529. The sequence continues at coordinate 32,730 of NZ_JBEXPB010000024.1, forward strand.
TCGGCGCGCTGGCCGACCTCCGCGAGGCGGGGCTCATCCGGCACCTGGGGCTGTCCAACGTCCGCCCCCACCAGCTCGCCGAGGCACGCGCCATCGCGCCGGTGGTCTGCGTACAGAACGCGCACGGCATCGGCGGATCGCCCGCGCAGGCGGAGTTGCTGCGCGCCTGCGGGGAGCAGGGCATCGCCTTCGTGCCCTTCTACTCGATCGCCGGGAGCGGCCGTACGGCGGGCGCGGCCGGGGGCGGCGAGCGGGGGTACACGGGCGAGGAGGACGGCGCGGACGCGGTGCGGACCGTCGCCCGCGCGCACGGGGTGAGCGCGGCGCAGATCCGGCTGGCGTGGACCCTGCACCAGGGCCCGCACGTCCTGGCCATCCCCGGTACGGGCGACCTCGGCCACCTCGCCCAGAACGTGGCCGCCGGCGCCGTCCGCCTCTCGGCGGCGGACCTGGCCGCCCTGGACGCCTCCTAGGGCGCGTTTTAAAAGTCCCGCCTGGCCTGCGGGCGCCCCGGCGCTACTTTTAAAACACGCCCTACGCGTAGCGCTCGCGCAGCTTGTACTTGAGGACCTTGCGCAGGGCGTCGTTGCGCGGGAGGGCGTCCACCAGCTCCAGCTGTTCCGGGAGCTTGTGGGTCGCCAGGCCCTCGGCGCGCAGGTACGCGGTCACCCGCTCCAGGGTCAACGGCTCGGCCCCGGCGCCCTGTTCGACGACGGCGCAGACGCGTTCGCCGCGCTCCGGGTCCGGCAGGCCGATGACGGCCACGTCGCCGACGCCCGGGAGCCGGTGCATCAGGTCCTCGATCTCCTTCGCGGAGATGTTCTCGCCCTTGCGGATGATGACGTCCTTGCTGCGGCCGGTCAGGACGAGGTAGCCGTCCTCGGTGAGGTGGCCGAGGTCGCCGGTGATCAGGTACCCGTCGGCGTCGAAGGCCGCGGCCGACTGGGCGCGGTCGAGGTAGCCCTGGCAGACGGCCTCGCCGCGCAGCCGGACCTCGCCGTCGGTCAGGGCGGGCAGGGGGGAGCCGTCGGGGCCGGTGATGCGGATGGACATGCCCGCGGGCGGGCGGCCCTCGGTGGTGGCGAGGTGCTCGGCGGTGTCCAGCGGCGAGCCCATGGTGATCATGGGTACCTCGGTCATGCCGTAGCCGTGGGTCAGCTGACATCCCAGCTCGCGGACCACCGCGTGGTAGATCTCGGGCGGCTTGGGCGCGCCCCCGCCCGCCAGCAGGCGCAGGGTCGGTATCAGCGGTACGCCGGGGGCCTTGCGCTGCTCGGCCAGGAACATCGAGTAGAAGGCGGTGGAGCCGCCCGCGATGGTGACCCCGTGCCGCCGGTAGCCGGCCAGCGCGTCCGGCATGGCGAACTTCTCGAAGAGCACCGCGGGGAACCCGTAGAGCAGCAGCATCACGGTGTAGTCGGGCCCGGCGATGTGCGCGAAGGGGAAGGCCATCGAGCCGACGTCGGCGGGGCCCAGGTGCAGGGCGTGGGCGAGGCAGGAGCCGCCCGCGATCAGGGAGCGGTCGGTGTGCAGGACGCCCTTGGGGTCGGAGGTGGTGCCGGAGGTCCAGTAGATCCACCGGACGCCGGTGCCGGAGGCGGGCGGCGGGGGCAGGACGGCCGGGTCCCCGTCGGGGAGGTCCTCGTACGCCTCGAACACGCCCCGCGCGCCGAGGCGTTCGGCCATGGCGGTGTGGTCGTACCCGCGCCGGACGCCGGGGACGGCGAAGAACTCGGCCTTGGACTCGCGCAGCGCGAAGCCGACCTCGCGGTCCCGGTAGAAGGGGATGACGGGGGACTGGACGGCGCCGATCCGGGCGAGGGCGACGGACAGCAGGACGGTCTCGATGCGGGTGGGCAGCTGCCAGGCGACGACGGTGCCGGGGCGCACGCCCATGCCGTACAGGCCCGCGGCGACGCGTTCGGCGCGCTCCCGCAGGGCGCCGAAGGTCAGGGTGCGGTCGTCGGCGGGGTGCTCGGCGGCCTCGATGAGCACGGGCGCGTCCGGGGTGAGGGCGGCGCGGCGCGCGATCAGCTCCCAGAGGGTGGGGGACCGCTCCAGGTCCCGCGCGATCGCGGTCACCGTGTCGTCCGTCATTACCGGCCTCCCGGTCCAAAGGCTGCTCGCGCCATGTATCTGACCCTCCGTCAGATACAGCGCAGAGCGTAGGGCTCCGGCGCTTGTCGGTCCAGGGGTGGCGGAGCTAGCTTGTTTCTGACGATCCATCAGATGCGCCAGCGAGGGGAACCGGACACATGGAACTGCCCCGGATCATCAGCGTCGACGACCACGTGATCGAACCGCCGCACCTCTTCGACACCTGGCTCCCCGCCAAGTACCGCGACCGCGGCCCGAAGGCGCTCACCGCGGGCATCGGTGAACTCGCCTACACCGGCGGCAAGTACGTGATCACCATGGACCCGGACGGACCGCCCACCGACTGGTGGATCTACGAGGACCTCAAGTTCCCGTACAAGCGCAACATCGCCGCCGTCGGCTTCGACCGCGACGACATGACCCTCGAAGGCATCACCCGGGCCGAGATGCGCCGCGGCTGCTGGGACCCGGCGGCGCGGCTGGCCGACATGGACCTCAACCACGTCGAGGCCTCGCTGTGCTTCCCGACCTTCCCCCGCTTCTGCGGGCAGACCTTCGCCGAGGCCCACGACAAGGAAGTGGCCCTGGCCTGCGTGCGCGCGTACAACGACTGGATGGTAGAGGAGTGGTGCGGCGACAGCGGCGGCCGGCTGATCCCGCTCTGCATCATCCCGCTGTGGGACATCGGCCTCGCCGTCGCCGAGATCCACCGCAACGCCGCCCGCGGCGTGCGCGCCGTGACCTTCTCCGAGATCCCCACCCACCTGGGGCTGCCGTCCATCCACTCCGGGTACTGGGACCCCTTCTTCGCCGCCTGCCAGGAGACCGGCACGGTCGTCAACATGCACATCGGGTCCAGCTCCCAGATGCCCGCCGCCTCCCCCGACGCGCCGCCCGCCGTCCAGGCCTCGCTCAGCTTCAACAACGCGATGGCCTCGATGATGGACTTCCTCTTCAGCGGCGTGCTCGTGAAGTTCCCCACCCTCAAACTCGCCTACAGCGAGGGCCAGATGGGCTGGATCCCCTACGCCCTGGAACGCGCCGACGACGTCTGGCAGGAGCACCGCGCCTGGGGCGGCGTCCGCGACCTGATCCCCGAGCCGCCCTCCACCTACTACTACCGGCAGATGTTCTGCTGCTTCTTCCGCGACAAGCACGGCATCGCCTCGCTCGACGTCGTGGGCCGCGACAACGCCACCTTCGAGACCGACTACCCGCACGTCGACTCGACCTTCCCGCACACCAAGGAGGTCGCCCTCGACCACGTCAAGGGCCTCGACGAGGAGACCGTCTACAAGCTGATGCGCGGCAACGCCATCCGGATGCTCGGCCTCGACCTCGACCGCGACCGGCGCCCGGCGCGGCGGTAGCCGCGGTGGACCTCACCTACACCGAGGAGGAGCGGGAGTTCCGGGCCCGGCTGCGCGCGTGGCTGGGCAAGGTGCTCCCCGAACTGCCCGCGCGGCCCTCCCCCGACGACTGGCCCGGCCGCCGCGCGTACGACCTCGGCTGGCAGCGGCGGTTGTACGACGCGGGGTACGCCGGGCTCCACTGGCCCGTCGACGCGGGCGGCCGCGGCGCCACCCCCACCCAGCACCTGATCTTCCTGGAGGAGACGGAGCGGGCCGGTGCGCCGTACGTCGGCGCCAACTTCGTCGGGCTGCTGCACGCCGGCCCCACCATCGCCGCCGAGGGCACCCCCGGGCAGCGGGCCCGCTGGCTTCCGCCCGTCCTGCGCGGGGACGAGGTGTGGTGCCAGGGGTTCAGCGAGCCGGACGCGGGCTCGGACCTGGCCGCCCTGCGCACGAAGGCGGTGCGCGAAGGGGACGAGTACGTGATCACCGGGTCGAAGATCTGGACCTCGCACGCGGAGGTCGCCGACTGGTGCGAACTGCTGGTCAGAACCGATCCGCAGGCCCCCAAGCACCGCGGGATCACCTGGCTGGCCATGCCGATGGACGCGCCCGGGGTGAGCGTGCGGCCGCTGCGCACCCTCGCGGGCTCCACCGAGTTCGCGGAGATGTTCCTGGACGGCGTACGGGTGCCCGTCGGCAACCGGGTCGGCGCCGAGAACGACGGCTGGCGCGTCACCATGGTCACCCTGTCCTTCGAGCGCGGCACCGCCTTCGTGGGCGAGGTCGTCGCCTGCCGCCGCACGCTGGGCGCCCTGGCCCGGACCGCCCGGGCCAACGGCCGCTGGGACGATCCGGTGCTGCGCCGCAGGCTGGGGCGGCTGTACGGGGAGTTCGGCGCCCTGTGGCGGCTCACCCAGTGGAACGTGAGCGAGTCGGCGCGCTCGGGCGGGGTCCCGGGCATCGGCGGCAGCGTCTTCAAGCTGCGCTACTCGCACGCCCGCCAGGAGCTGTACGACGCGGCCGCCGAGGTACTGGGAGCGGCGGGCGGGGCGCTCTCGCTGGACGAGGAGTGGACCCTGGACCGGCTCTCGTCCCTGTCGTACACGATCGCGGCCGGCACCTCGCAGATCCAGCAGAACATCGTCGCCGAGCGGATCCTCGGCCTCCCGAAGGGCCGGTGAGGGACACCGTGGACTTCCAGCTGACCGAGGACCAGCGGGACCTGCGCGCGGGCGTACGCGAGCTGCTGGCGGGGCGGTACGGGCGCGAGGCGCTGCGGGCGTCCCTCGACGCGGCGCAGGCGCCCTGCGGGGGCGCGGCGGCGGGCGTGGTCGACCGGGGGCTGTGGCGGGAGCTGGGCGAGGCCGGGTTCTTCGCGCTGCGGCTCCCGGAGGGCGGCCCCGACGGGGGCGTCGGGCTCGGGCTCGCGGAGGCGGTGCTCGTCTTCGAGGAGGCCGGGCGGGCGCTGCTGCCGGGGCCGCTGGTGGCCACGCACCTGGCGGCGGGGGTGGTGCCGGGCGCGGCGCAGGGCACGGCGGTGGTCACCGCCTTCGACCTCGGGGGGCCCTTCGTCGCGTACCTGGGGGAGGCGGACGCGGTGCTGGGGGCGGGCGGCGCGCGGGCGGTGCCCGACGCGGTGCCGGCGCGGTCGGTGGATCCGCTGTCGCCCCTGTACCGGACCGCGGAGGCGGGCGCCGCGCCGCGGGAGCTGCGGGACGAGGGGGCACTGCTGACGGCCGCGCTCCAGCTGGGCAGCGCGCTGCGGACCACGGAGCTGGCGGTCCGGTACGCGAAGGAGCGGGAGCAGTTCGGGCAGCCGATCGGGGCCTTCCAGGCGGTGAAGCACCTGTGCGCGCAGATGCTGGTGCGGGGCGAGGTGGCCCGTACGGCGGTCTACGCGGCGGCGGTGACCGGCGATCCGGGGGAGATCGCGGGGGCCAAGCTGCTGGCCGACGAGGCGGCCGCGCGCAACGCGCGGGACTGCCTCCAGGTGCACGGCGGGATGGGGTTCACCTGGGAGGCGGACGTGCACCTGCACCTGAAGCGGGCGTGGGTGCGGGCGGAGCAGTGGCGGACGGCAGCGGAGGCCGAGGAAGTCCTGGCGGAGGAGCTGCTCGCGCGGGAGCTGGGGGAGGCTCCGGCCCGGGCGTCGGGGCGCACACGTGCTGTTACGGCCGGGACGGCGCAGGACGCATGTCTGATTACGGAGAGTTGATATCGGTTTGTGTCCTTCGCGGGACTCCATACCGCCCGGAGTCGGGCATGTGCTCCGGTACGCTCCGACGAATGCGAGCGGTTGAGCGGCGCTGGCGCCGCACAGTATGCAGCACGCCTACTCCTTCGCGCGGGAATATGCCCGAAGCGCTTGTTGTGGTGACTGTATGTCAACCATGCTGCTCCGCAAGGGGATCACGGTCCGTGATTCCGTATTGTCGCGAGGCGATGTGTCCGCCGGTTCGGGTGGTGTGAGCGGTGCAGGTGCTTCAGGTTCAGCTTGAGGTCGGGCCGGATCCCGCAGAGGTCGGCCGAGCGCGCAGGTGGGCCCGGTCCCGCCTGGCGGGATGCGGGATGGGGGAGGACGAGCCGCTCGCGGACACGTTGCTCCTGCTGATCTCCGAGCTGGTGACCAATGCCGTGGTGCACACCGGCTGTCCGGCGGTGCTGCGGATGCTCTTCGGCGGCCCGGGCGTCCGGGTCGAGGTGGCCGACGCGAGCGACCGGCCGCCGGCCCCCCGGCACGCGGAGGGGGACGACACCAACGGGCGCGGCCTGGAGCTGGTGGACGGCCTCGCGGACCGCTGGGGCTGGCAGCGCGAGGGCGCCGGGAAGCGGATCTGGTGCGAGGTCGACCGGGCCGCCAGGGCCCCGGGATCACCCCCCGCGGACTTTTCCGAAAAATGTGATCAGGCGCGGGAACCGCACGTGTACCTCTAACGAGGTGTTGACGGACCGTCATGCATTGATCACTCTTGGGGGGAGCGATTCGTCGCGAGGGGACGCCAAGGGCAGACCTTGACGAGTGCGGGTCGTGGGGTGGCGGCTGCCGTGCGGCGCTCGGGGCGTGCACGGACGTGTGCCGCCACCCACAAAGAACGTCGGGTCCCGGGTGGTGGGCCCGGTCAGAGGACGGCCACCGGGGCGACCGGTGTGCCCGTCCCGCCGACGAAGGGCTCCGGCATGGCCGAGAGCAGGAACGAATACTTCCGTTCTTCTCCACAGGCTGTGGACAACTTTTCGAGATTCCAGTTCTGACCCTGGTGCATGCCCATCTCGACGAGGTCGAGCGCGTGCACCGGGAGCCACAGGTTCTCGATCTCCGGCGGGAAGATCTCGAAGGTCAGGGTGTCGTTGGCCACCGCCGCGACGTCCCGCGCGTGGAACCACTCGGGGGTGCGGACGGACAGGCCGGGTGACGGGTAGCCGTAGCCGTGCTTGTCGCCCGCCAGGTAGACCTGGACCTGCCCGGTGCGCACGAGGACGATGTCGCCGGCCCGGACGGTGACCCGGCCGAACTCCTCGGCCTCCGCCAGGTCCTCCGGGGTGACCGCGTGCCCGCCGGGCAGCCGGTCCAGGCCCTTGGCGCGGGCCACGTCCAGCAGGACCCCGCGCGAGAGGATCGGCGCGGCCTTGTCGATGCCGCTGAACAGGGCGCGGGAGTGCGCGGTGATGGTGTCGGCGGGACGCCCGTTGTAGATCTTCCCTGAGTGCGAGACGTGGGTGAGGGCGTCCCAGTGGGTCGCCGCCTGCAGGCCCATGGTCACGGCGTCGTCGCTGCACGCGACCGTGCCCGGGCCGAAGAGCTCCTGGTTGATCTGGACCATCGTGTGCAGCGGATTGATCCGGCCCGGGATCAGCCCGGCCTGGACGCCGTCCTCCCGGAGGGGCAGGGCGAGGGGGATCCGGCGCCCGGTGCGGATCTCGGCGGCGGCCGCGCGCACCACCTCGCCGGTGATCAGGTTCAGGGCGCCGATCTCGTCGTCGGCGCCCCAACGGCCCCAGTTGTTCACGCGCTTGGCGATGTCGTGGAACTCGGCGGGCAGGCCCATGGGTCGCTCACTCCTTGTGGACGGGGGCTTGTGCTGGCGCATCCGACTGCCCCTAGAATCTAACGGTCCGTCAGAAACAGCGGGAAGGGGCCGGGCATGGGGAACTTCTTGGCAGGCAAGGTCGTCGCCGTCACGGGCGCGGGCCGGGGCATCGGGCGGGCGGTCGCGCTCGCGGCGGCCGCCGAGGGCGCCAAGGTCGTCGTCAACGACTACGGCGTCGGCATCGAGGGCGGCGAGCCCACCAGCGAGATAGCCGACGGCGTGGTGAAGGAGATCCTCGCCGCGGGCGGAGAGGCCGTCGCCGTGGCCGACGACATCTCGACCATGGCGGGCGGACAGCGCGTGGTGGACACCGCCCTCGCCCGCTACGGGCGGATCGACGGCGTCGTGTGCGTCGCAGGCATCCTGCGCGAACGGATGCTCTTCAACATGTCCGAGGAGGAGTGGGACCCCGTCGTCGCCACCCACCTCAAGGGCACCTTCACCCTCTTCCGCGCCGCCTCCGCCGTCATGCGCAAGCAGGGCACCGGCACCCTCATCGGCTTCACCAGCGGCAACCACCAGGGCTCGGTGGCCCAGGCCAACTACAGCGCCGCCAAGGGCGGGATCATCTCGCTCGTGCGCTCCGCCGCCCTCGGCCTCAGCCGCTACGGAGTCACCGCCAACGCCGTCGCCCCCGTCGCCCGGACCCGGATGTCGGCCAACGTGCCGATGGAACTCAAGGAGATCGGCGAGCCGGAAGACGTGGCCGCGCTCGTCACCTACCTGCTCAGCGACAAGGCCGTCGCGGTCGGCGGCGAGAAGATCACCGGGCAGGTCTACACGATCGCCGGACCCAAGATCGCCGTCTGGGCGCAGCCGCGGGAACTGCGCGCCGGCTACGCCGAGGGCTCCTGGACCCCCGAGAAGATCGCAGACTTCCTCCCGGGGACGGTCGGCACCGACCCCATGCCGATGCTGGCCCAGCTGGAGGCCATGGCCAAGGCGGCGGCCGCCAAGGACCGCCCCAACGCGTAGGAGCGCCCATGGACTTCGGCTTCGGGGCGGCGGACGGGGAGCTGCGCGCCCGCGCGCGGCAGTGGCTCACCGAGCACCTCGTGGGAGCGTACGGGCGGGCGCGCGGCCTCGGCGGGCCCGGCAGCGAGCACGAAGGGGTCGCCGAACGCCGCGCCTGGGAGCGGGAACTGGGCCGCGGCGGCTGGATCGGCCAGGGGTGGGACGTACCCGACGGCGCCTACGGGCAGCAGCGGCTCCCGCTCACCGGGCAGGTGGTGTGGGCCGAGGAGTACGCGGCGCTGCGCGCACCGGGCCGGGTCGGCCACATCGGCGAGAACCTCCTCGCGCCGACACTGATCGCCTACGGATCCCCGGAGCAGCGGGACCGCTTCCTGCCCGGCATCGCCCGCGGCGAGGAGCTGTGGTGCCAGGGGTACAGCGAACCGGACGCGGGCTCGGACCTCGCCGGGATCCGCACCAGCGCGGTCCGGGACCCGGCGGACGGCCGCCACCGGGTCACCGGCCAGAAGATCTGGACCTCACTCGCCCGGGAGGCCGACTGGTGCTTCGTGCTGGCCCGCACCGAGCCGGGCTCGCGGCGCCACCGCGGGCTGTCCTTCCTCCTCGTCCCGATGGACCAGCCCGGCCGGATCGAGGTCCGGCCCATCCGCCAGATGTCGGGGACCGCCGAGTTCAACGAGGTCTTCTTCGACGGGGCCGAAGCCCACGAGGTGGTCGGCGGCGAGGGCAACGGCTGGAGCGTGGCCATGGGCCTGCTCGCCCTGGAACGCGGGGTCTCCACCCTGGTCCAGCAGATCGGCTTCGCCGCCGAACTGGAGCGGGTCGTCCACGCCTTCCTCGGCTCGGCCCAGGCCGCGGACCCGGTGCTGCGGGACCGGCTCGTGAACCAGTGGGCGGAGCTGCGCACCATGCGGTGGCACGCGCTGCGCACCTTGGGGGCCGCGGCCCCCGACCCGGGGGCGCCCAGCGTGGCCAAGCTGCTGTGGGGCGGCTGGCACCGGCGGCTCGGTGAGCTGGCGGTGGCGGTCCGGGGCGCGGCGGCCAGCGCCGGGCCCGCGCCCTGGGCGCCGGGGACTCCGTACGAGCTGGGCCTCGACGAGGCGCAGCGGCTGTTCCTGTTCACCCGCGCCGACACGATCTACGGCGGCTCGGACGAGATCCAGCGGAACATCATCGCCGAGCGCGTGCTCGGCCTGCCTAAGGAGTCCAGGTGAGAGGCGTCGTGTTCGACGGCAAGCAGGCCCGGGTGGTCGACGACCTGGAGGTGCGCGGCCCCGGGCCGGGGGAGGTGCTCGTCGCGATCAGGGCGGCGGGGCTGTGCCACAGCGACCTGTCGGTGATCGACGGGACCATCCCCTTCCCGCCGCCGGTGGTCCTGGGGCACGAGGGGGCGGGCGTCGTGGAGGCGGTCGGTTCCGGCGTCACGCACGTGGCGCCGGGCGACCACGTCGCGCTGTCGACGCTCGCGAACTGCGGCGCGTGCGCCGACTGCGACCGGGGCCGGCCGACGATGTGCCGCAAGGCGATCGGCATGCCGGGGCAGCCGTTCTCGCGCGGCGGCTCGCCGCTGTACCAGTTCGCGTCCAACTCGGCCTTCGCGGAGCGCACGGTCGTCAAGGCCGTGCAGGCGGTGAAGATCCCCGAGGACATCCCCTTCCCCTCGGCCGCGCTGATCGGCTGCGGGGTCCTGACGGGGGTGGGCGCCGTCCTGAACCGGGCCAGGGTGGACCGCGGTGAGTCGGTGGTCGTCATCGGCACCGGCGGGATCGGCCTGAACGTACTGCAAGGGGCCCGCATCGCGGGCGCGACGACGATCGTGGCGGTGGACGCCAACCCGGCGAAGGAGGCGGTGGCCCGGCAGTTCGGGGCCACGCACTTCATCGACGCCTCGACGGCCGCGGACCCCTCGGCGGCGGTCCGCGAGATCCTCCCGACGGGCGCGGACCACGCCTTCGAGTGCGTCGGCAACGTGAAACTGATCCGCCAGGCGATCGACCTCCTCGACCGGCACGGCCAGGCGGTCCTGCTCGGCGTCCCGGGCTTCAAGGAGGAGGCGTCGTTCCAGGTCTCCTCCATGTACCTCGACAAGACCGTCATGGGCTGCCGCTACGGCTCCTCGCGCCCCCAGCGCGACATCGCCCTCTACGCGGAGCTCTACCGCCAGGGCCGCCTGCTGCTGGACGAACTGGTCACCGAGACCTACCCGGTCGAGGACTTCGCCAAGGCGGCGGACGACGCCCACCACGGCAAGGTGGCACGGGGGGTGCTGACCTTCTGACCCGCGCGGGCGGCGGCGGCAGCGCTGGCGGCATCCCGCGGACTACTCGGGCGGGGTGCGGGTGCGGGTGCCGGTGCGGGTGCGGGTGCCGGTGCCGAAGTCCGTGCCCGTGCCGGTGGGCGGGGTGGGCGCGGTGGGCGCGGTCCGGTCGTTCCACGGGCGGAGCTTGTCGGGGTTGCGGACCGCCCAGATGCCGGTGACGCGGCCGTCCGCGAGGCCGAAGGCGGCGACGGTGACGGTGGCGCCGCCGTGCCGGGCGACCAGGCCGGGGCGGCCGTTGACCGTCCGCTCCAGGAGGGTCAGGCCGGGGGCCCGGTCGGCCAGGTGGATCAGGTAGGCGGCGATGCGCTCGCCGCCCTCGACCGGGCGCAGGGCCGCGCCCACCAGACCGCCGCCGTCGGCGGTCATCGTGGCGGCCGGGTCCAGGAGGCCGACCAGGGCCGCGATGTCCTTGGCCTCCCAGGCCTCCTTGAAATGCCGTACCAGGACGGCTTGTTCGGCCTCGGGTGGCGGGAGGGTGTGGGCGGTACGGACGCGGCCGCGAGCCGAGGACGCCAGCCGGCGGCAGGCCGCGGGCGTCCGGCCGACGATCCCGGCGATCTCGCCGAAGGGGTAGCGGAAGACATCGTGCAGGACGAACGCCACGCGCTCGGCCGGGGTCATCGACTCCAGTACGACGAGGAAGGCCATGGTCACCGACTCGTCGAGGGCGACCCGGTCCGCGGGGTCACCGGGCCCGGGCTCCCACTCCGTACGGCCGGGCAGCGGCTCCGGCAGCCACGCGCCGACGTACCGCTCGCACCGGACCCGCGCCGAGCCGAGCACGTCCAGGCAGATGCGGGCGACCACGGTCGACAGCCAGGCACCGGGCCTCTCGACGGCCTGCCTGCGCCCTGCGGACATCGCGTACCAGCGGGCGTACGCCTCCTGCACGGCGTCCTCGGCCTCGGTCACCGAACCGAGCAGCCGGTAGGCGAGACCGGTGAGCTGCCGCCGCTCACCGTCGACCGCGCCGGCCGCGCGGACCGCGGCAGGGGTACCCGTCGTGGCGCCGGCCATGGTGTCGCCTCACATTCCGGTGGCCCGCGTCGTCGGACCACCGAGAGGCTACCGACCGGGCGCCGCGAGGCGGAAGAGGAGACCACACGATGGGCACACGGACGACGGCGGAGACGACGGCAGAGCCGGAGATGGCGAAGGAGAGAGCGGGCCGGGTCGGATTCGTACAGGTCGCGATATCCCTGCAGACCGTAGCCACCTTCTTCCAGGCGGCCACTGCTGGACTCCTGCTGACCTCCGTACACGGCGAACTGCTGCACGGGGTCGGCGCACGAGTCATGTACGGCGCGTCGATGCTGTACGTGCTCGCCGCGATCCTGGCGTGGCGGCCGGGCGGCGGCTCGCCGCGGCCCGTCCTGTACGCGACGGGCTTTCTCGTCCTCGCCTCGGCGCAGGTCCTGCTCGGCATCGCGCGCGTGGCCTCGCTCCACGTCCCGCTCGGCGTGCTGATGTTCGGGCTGAGCGTGCTGGCGCTGGCCCGGGAGTACTTCACCCGCCCGGCGGGCCGGGGCGGGCGGGTCAGCCGCTGAGGCGGCCGAACCTTCCCTTGTGGAAGAGCAGCGGGCCGTCCTCGCCCGCCGCGCCCATCGCCTCGACGCGGCCGACGACGATCAGGTGGTCGCCGCCGGTGTGCACGGCGTGGATGCGGCAGTCGATCCACGCCGGTACGGCGTCCAGCTGCGGCGAACCGGTGACGGGGGCCGGGCGGTGGCCGACCCCGGCGAACTTGTCGGCGCCGCTCACGGCGAACGCCCGGCAGAGCAGCCCCTGTTCGGCGCCGAGGATGTTGACGCAGAACACCCCGGCACGGGCGATCCGCGGCCAGGTGGTCGACGTGCGGGCCACCATGAAGGTCACCAGCGGCGGGTCGAGGGAGAGCGAGGCGAAGGACTGGCAGGCGAACCCGGCCGGGGAGCCCTCCCCCTCGGCCGCGGGGGCCGTGATGACCGTGACCCCGCTCGCGAAGTTCCCCATCACGGACCGGAACTCCGCCGGATCGATGGGCGCCCGCTCGTCCTCGCCCACGGCCCGGAGCTCGGGACGCGGATGCGCGTCGACGACTGCGGGCGAGGCGGCGGATCCCGGCTGCCCGGCGGACCTGAGGTATCGGACGACGGCGGCCGCCATCCCTGCGTGTCCCATCACGCAACCGATTGAACCTGACGGTATGTCAGATGGGAAGGGGCGCGGCTGGGCTGGGGAGCGGCTTCGCCGCTCGTAGGTAGGTTTCGAGCGTCGGGGTCGGGGTGGTTCCGGGGGCTGCCCGTCAGTTCAACTGTCTTCCCGTGCCGGGGCGTCCTGTCAAGAGCGCTCCCTGGGGTCGCGTCGCTGCGCGATGGCCTGCGGCCACTCTTGACATGCCACCCCGTCCCGGAAAGCCAAGAACTGTCGGGCCGCCCCCGGGGGGAGGCATGGGGGAGGGTGCCCGTTCCTGCCGGTCCGCGCCCGGCCGCAGGCCGAGTGGGGCCGATACGCCGCCCTTTGGGCGGAAAGAGCGCCCCTAATCGCTACGCGCTCCTCCGAGAGAAGCGTCAGTGGGCTGCATGGGGCTGAGACTTCGGCCAGACGGATGTTGGTGCGGGTCGGATGCTCAGCCACCCCAAAAGTCGAGATCAGAAGCCCACAAAAGGGGCATCTTGAGCGGTTGTTGAGTCTCGACGGCTGCTTGACCCGAGTGGACTCTCGTCTGGCCGAGCTTTGAGCCCCGCCGCGCCCCTCAGCAACCCCGAACAGGCCGCAGACGCCTCTCTCGGAGAAGCGCGTAGCGATTTGGTGCGTTCCTGTCGCCCAAAGGGCGTCACATGGGCCCCACTCGGGCTGCGGCCGGGCGCCGGGCCCCAGGCGATGGGCAGCCTCCCCCATGCCTCCCCCGGGGGCGGCCCGACAGTTCTTGGCTTTTCGGGACGGGGTGTCCTGTCAAGGGTGGCCGCAGGCCATCGCGAAGCGACGCGACCGCAGGGAGCGCTCTTGACGGGACGCCCCGGCACGGGAAGACAGTGGAACTGACGGGCAGCCCCCGGAGCATCACCGACCCCGGAAGCACGAAGCGCGGCCCATGAGCGGCGAAGCCGCTCCCCCAGTACCCCCGCCCGGGTGAAAGCAGCCAGGTGGGGCGGGGGTGGGCGGCGTGGGCGGGGCTCGGGCGTGTAGTCGTACCTACGCGTGGCCCTCGTAGCCCCGTAGCCCAGCCCGTAGCCCCGTAGCCCAGCCCGTAGCCCCAGTACCCCTCACCCGGAACCCCACCACAGGAGGAACACATGCTCGGTACGGACTTCCGCACCGGATCGCCCAACTGGATCGACCTCGGCAGCCCGGACATTCCCCGGGCCGCGGCCTTCTACCGTGCGGTGTTCGGCTGGGAGTTCCAGCTGCTCGGGCCCGAGACCGGCGGGTACGGGTTCTTTCAGGTGGACGGCAAGACGGTCGCCGCCGTCGGCGAGCTGAATCCGGGCGCGACCTCCGCGTGGACCGTGTACTTCCAGACCGACGACATGGACGCGACCACCCGGGCGGTGCGGGACGGCGGCGGCGCCGTGCGCGTCGAGCCGATGGACGTCATGGGTGAGGGGTGGCTCGCGCAGTACACCGACCAGCAGGGCGCCGACTTCGCCGTCTGGAAGCCGAACAAGACGCCCGGGCTGGCCCTCGCCTCCGCCGACAACTCCGTCTGCTGGGTGGAGCTGCACGTCGCCGACCCGCTCGCGGCCGTCGAGTTCTACCGCGGCCTGTTCGGCTGGCGCTCCGCGGAGATGGACGCGCCCGGGATGACCTACCGGGTGGTGAGCATCGCCGACGGCGACCAGCAGGAAGGGTCCTTCGGCGGGGTGGCGCCGCTGATGGAGGGGGAGACGAACGCGCGCTGGGTTCCGTACTTCGCCGTCGCCGACGTCGACGCCGTGGTGGACACCGCGCGCACCAGCGGCGGCACGGTGCTGATGCCCGGCGCGGACGTGCCGGACGTGGGCCGCATCGCGTGGCTGGCGGACCCGAGCGGCGCCGTCTTCGCGCTGCTCAAGCCCAATCCCCGCCAGGCCTGACCCCCGCCAGGCCTGACCCCCGCCCGCCTCGATATACCGGAGGGCGGCTCACACCCCCCGGTACTTCGGGGTGCGGCGTTCCACGAAGCTCGCTACGCCCTCGGTCGCGTCCGCCGTCGTCATGTTGATCTCCTGGGCGGTGGCTTCGGCCGCCAGGGAGGCGGCGCGGTCGCCGTCCAGGGAGGCGTTGACCAGCTGCTTGGTCAGGGCCAGGGCCCGGGTCGGGCCCTGGGCCAGGCGCTGCGCCCATTCACGGGCGGTGGTTTCCAGGGCGTCGGCCGGGACGACCCGGTTGACCAGGCCGAGGCGCTCCGCCTCGGCCGCGGGCAGGGCGTCGCCGAAGAACATCAGCTCCTTCGCCTTCTGCGGGCCCACCAGGCGGGGGAGCAGGTACGCCCCGCCGCCGTCCGGGACCAGGCCGCGGCGTACGAAGACCTCGATGAAGCGGGCCGTGTCCGCGGCCAGCACCAGGTCGCAGGCGAAGGCCAGGTGGGCGCCGATCCCGGCGGCCGTGCCGTTGACCGCCGCGATGACCGGCTTCTCGCAGTCCATGACGGACGTGATGAACCGCTGCGCGCCGCGCCGGATCATGCGGGCGACGTCGCCCGCGACCCGTTCGCCGGCCGGGGCGGGGGAGCCGCGCAGGTCGGCGCCCGCGCAGAAGCCCTTGCCGGTGGCGGTGATGACGACGGCGCGGACGGCCGGGTCGGCCGAGGCGTCGGCGAGCAGGGCCATGATGTGCTCGCGCTGGTCCCAGGTGAGGGCGTTCATGGCCTCGGGGCGGTTCAGCGTGATCCACGAGACGGCGTTCTCGGTGCGGTGCAGGACCTCGTCCACGGTGTGCGTTGCTCCTAGGGCTGGGGGCGGGGCCGGGACCGGGAGGGCGCGGTGGGCGCTCAGCGGCAGATGGCCAGCGCGTCCAGGGCCACGGCGCCCTGTCCGCGGGGGAGGACCATGAGGGGGTTGATGTCGAGCTCGGAGAGTTCGCCGCCCAGCTCCAGGGCCATCCGCTGGACCCGCAGGACGACCTCGACCAGCGCTTCGACGTCGGCGGGCGGGGCGCCCCGTACGCCCTCCAGCAGGGCGTGCCCGCGGAGTTCGCCGAGCATGGCGCGGGCCTGGTCCTCGCCGAAGGGCGGGACGCGGACGGCGGTGTCGTTGAGGATCTCGACGAGGACGCCGCCCAGGCCGACGGTGACGGTGGGGCCGAAGAGGTCGTCCTGGGTGACGCCGACGACCATCTCGACGCCCTTCTCGACCATCTGGCAGACGAGGACGCCGTCGAGCGGGACGTTCTCGTAGCGGGCGATGTCGGTCAGCTCGCGGTAGGCGTCGCGTATCTGGCTGGCGGAGGTCAGGCCGACCTTGACCAGGCCGAGTTCGCTCTTGTGGGCGAGCTGCGGGCCGGAGGCCTTCATCACCACCGGGTACCCGACCAGCGCCGCCGCGCGGACGGCGGCCGCGGCGCTGGTGACCAGCTGTTCGCGCGGGACGCGGATGCCGTAGGCGCGCAGCAGCTGCTTCGCGGCGTGCTCGCTGAGCTGCTGGCCGGGGCGCATGAGGGCCTGGGCCTTGCGGTACGAGGGGGACGGCGTCCGGGGTGCCTCGTCGAAGGGGGAGCGATAGGCGGCGGTGAAGCGGTGGTGGCCGAGGTAGGCCCGTACGGCGGTGATGCAGTTGCCGAAGGTGCGGAAGGTGGCCACGCGGGAGGAGCCGAGGAGGGTGGTGCGGTAGGCCTCTTCGGTGCCGACGGGGGAGCCCCAGATGACGCAGATGAGCTTGTCGCTCTCTTCGGCGGCGTCTACGAGGTCCTGGGCGAGCTTGTCGCTCATCGGCGGGAAGGGGCCGGTGATGGGGCAGATGAGGACGCCCACGGCCGGGTCAGCAAGGATCGCGTCGATGATCTTGCGGCCGCGCCAGTCGCCCACGGGGTGGCCGCCGTTGTCGACGGGGTTGGCGACGTTCAGGTACTCCGGGATCCACTGGTGGAGTTCGTCCTGCTTGGCGCGGCTGAGGGTGGGCAGGCCGAGGCCGGCCTCGGTGGCGAGGTCGGAGAAGTGGGCGCCCGTGCCGCCGGAGATGGAGTAGACGACGACGCCGTCGGCGACCGGCTTGCGCGCCCGGGCCAACAGGGCGGCGGTGTCCTGTAGTTCGTCGAGCCCGTCGACGCGGATCACGCCGAACTGGCGCATCGCCGCGTCCACGACCCGGTCCGCGCCGGTGAGCTTGCCGGTGTGGGAGGCGGCCATGCGGGCGCCGGTCTCGGTGCGGCCGACCTTGACGGCGACGACGGGGACGCCGTTGCGCGCGGCCCGGTCGGCGGCGAGCAGGAAGGACCGGCCGTCCTTGAGCCCCTCGACGTAGCAGGCGATCGCCCCGACCTCGGGCCGTTCGGCGAAGTAGGAGATGAAGTCGGAGGTCTCCAGGTCGGCCTCGTTGCCCGTCGGGGCCCAGTGGGAGAGGCGGATGCCCAGCTCCTGGAGGGTGTAGACGGGGCGGCCCTGGTGGCCGGACTGGGTGATCAATGCGATCGCCGGGCCGTCGAGGTCGTCGCGGAACGCCTCGAAGGCGTTGAGGTTGGTGTTCGGCCCGAGCAGGCGCAGCCCGGAGCGCTGAACGGCGGCGGTGAGCCGGGCCTGGGCGGCGGCGCCCGCGTCGCCCGTCTCGGCGAAGCCGGAGGCGAAGGCGACGGCGAACTTCACCTTGGACTCGGCGAGTTCCTCGATGACGGGCAGCGGGTCGGCGACGAGCAGGACCGCCAGGTCGACCTGTTCGGGCAGGTCGGCGACGCAGGCGTGGCAGGTCAGGCCGAAGACGCCGGCGCGGGTGGGGTGCACGGGGTGCAGGCGGGCGCCGACGCGGTCCGCCCAGGCGATGAGCTGGCGGGTGATGCCGGTGTTGGGGCGGCCTTCGGCGTCGGAGGCGCCGATGACGGCGACGGACTCGGGGCGGAAGAACCGGTCCAGGTCCGGCACGTCGGCGTGCAGCGGCCGGCCGCTGACGTCGACGGGGGCGGACGGGCCGGCGCCTTCCGCCGCGGGGGCCGCCGTGGAGTGGACGGCGTTCCTGGGGGTCTCCCCGCAGGCCTCGACCCGGGCGCGGAAGTGAGTGGTGAGGGTGCCGTGAGTAGATCCAAGCATCGTTCCGCCCGCTTCCCGCTCGATGACTGACTCGATGGCCGCGTCGGTGACGGGCCCGTCACCGCGCGGTGCGCGGTGACCGTCGAGTAACTGACACTTGGTCAGGTTACTGAACTGACGGGCCGTCAGGAACAGGGCTGCGCAGGAAAGCTGGTGGGTGGGTTTGGTGAAGGCGCCGGGCGCGGCGGGCGGGGCCGGACCGGCGGCCCGGGAGACGCCCTAGTGACCTGAGGCGAGGTGGCGCGGGAGGGCTTTGGCGATCTTTTCGGCGTCCAGGGCCAGCTCCCGCAGCATTCCACTGATGGGGTTGGTGAAACCGGTGAAATACAGCCCCGGGGCCGAAACGGGGCTACGGCCGCCGCGCGCCAGCGGGCGCCCGCGCCCGTCGAGCACGCCCAGGTGGCCGACCAGCCCCTCCAGGGCGCGGCGGTAGCCGGTGGCCGCGATCACCGCGTCCGGGGTGATCCGGGACCCGTCCGCGAGGACCACCGCCGCGCCGTCGAAGGACTCGACCGCCGGGACCGGTACGACCGTGCGCGCGCGCACCGCGTCGATCAGGCCGACGTCCTGGACCGGGATCGCGCCCTCGCGGACCCGGCTGTAGAGGCCGGTCGCGGGGCGGGGGAGCCCGTGCGCCGACAGGTCCGGCACCGACGCCTTCGCGACCAGGGCGCCCAGCCGGTCGACCAGGCGGACGGGGAGGCGGCGCACCAGGATGCCGGTGCGCTGGGCGGGCCAGCCCGCGGTGGAGCGGCGCACGATGTGCGGGGCGGTGCGGACGGAGAGGCGGACGGCCTGCGCGGCCCGGCCGCCGGCCCCGCCCTCGGTGAGGTCCACGGCGATCTCCGCGCCCGTGTTGCCGGCGCCGACGACCAGGACGTCGAGGCCGGCGAAGGGGGCGGCGCGGCGGTAGTCGCTCGCGTGCAGCAGCCGGCCGGTGTACGTGTCCCGGCCCGGCCAGTCGGGGAGCGCGGGGGTGTGGTTGAAGCCGGTGGCGACGACCACGGCGGCGGCGGCCAGCTCGCGGCCGCCGGTGGCGTGCAGGGTCCAGCCGGGTGCGCCGCCCTCCTCGGTCGCCCGGTCGATGCGGGTGACCTCCACGCCGGTGATGATCTCCAGCTCGTGGTACTCGGCGTACTTCTCCAGGTAGCGCACGACGTCGTCGCGCGAGACCCAGCGCCCGAAGCGGCGCGGAATGCGCAGGCCGGGGAGGCCGGAGAGGCGGCGGGTGGTGTGCAGGTGGAGGCGGTCGTAGTGGCCGCGCCAGGAGGTGGCGACCCCGTCGGACTTCTCGATCACCACGGCCCGGACGCCGCGGGCGCGCAGGGCGGCGGCGACGGCGAGGCCGCCCGGCCCGGCGCCGATCACGTACACGGGGCGGGGCTGGGTCGTCATGTCGGGCTGTGCGGGCGCTCCAGGCATGAGGTGTGAGCGTATCGCCGGGCGCGGCCGGTGGGTCTCGGACGAGGAGGGAATCGGTTGCGGATCGGTCACGGACGGGCCGCGTGCGCCGTGCGCGTGGTGCGGGCTCTTGCGCGAAGGCGGCGCATCCGGTGAACTGACGTACCGTCAGATCAGTTCGGACCGGGTTGACCGAGGGTGAGGGGCTGCCGCATGCAGAGCGTCTGGCTCAGTGGGGCCGAATGGCTCGCCGTGCTCCGGATCGGGCTCGGCCTGTGGTGGCTGGAGAGCTGGCGGCACAAGGACAAGAAGGGCTGGTTCGAGCGGGGCACGGGCATCGCGTGGGCGGCGGACGTCGCGGGCAAGCACCGCTGGGGGTTCGTGCGGGGCGGCTTCGACGCGGTGGTGAAACCGCGGCCGAAGGTGATGGCGTACGTCGTCGTCTACGCAGAACTCGCCCTGGGGCTCGGCCTGGTCGCCGGATTCCTCACCCCGGTCGCGCTGGTCGCCGGGCTGCTGCTGAACCTGCTGTACCTGGTGCTGATGATCCACGACTGGGCCGAGCAGGGGCAGAACGCCATGATGGCGCTCATCTCGTTCGTCGCGCTGGTCACGATGAGCTGGCAGGTCTGGTCCCTGGACGCGGCGACGGGACTGTTCCTGTGAGCGGGCCGGGTCCCGCGGGGGCCGCACGCTTCGACCTGCCGGAGCCCGACGAGTTCACCCGCCCCTACTGGGACGCGGCGGCCGGCGGGCGGTTGCTGCTGCGCCACTGCGCCGACTGCGGGCGGACCCACCACTACCCGCGCGAGTTCTGTCCGCACTGCTGGGCGGGCGAGGAGCGGGTGACCTGGGAGCCCGCGAGCGGGCGCGCGACCCTCTACACCTGGTCGGTGGTGTACCGCAACGACCTGCCGCCCTTCGGTGCGCGGGTGCCGTACGTCGCGGCCGTGGTCGACCTCGCGGAGGGGCCCCGGATGATGACCGAGGTCGTGGACTGCCCGGCGGAGCGGCTGCGCGTCGGGATGCCGCTGGAGGTGGCCTTCCGGGGGCGGGGGGAGGGGGCGGACGCGGTCGCGGTGGCGGTGTTCCGGCCCGCGGACGGGGCGGCGGGCGGGCCCGCGGGCGGGCCGGATCAGGTGTCCTGAGGCCGGATCTCGCGCGGGGCGCCGTGGCGGTGCAGGACGATCAGGAGGCGCCACGCGTCGGTCGCCAGCTCCCGCGGGGTGCCGGGCAGCAGGCCGTGCACCCAGTCCGCCAGGACCCCGGTGAAGGTGGCGGCGACCGCGGAGGCGATCAGCTCCGGGGCCGCGCCGCCCACCGCCGTGCGTTCGGCCAGGCTGCGCGCCCGCAGCTCCCGGTGCAGGGTGTCGCCCAGCGGGCCGCCGCCCCCCGGGTGCAGCAGGGTGCGGTACAGGTCGCGCCGTACGTCCGCGGCGACGCCTTCGAAGAACGCGGTCAGGGCGGCCGGCGGAGCCGCGGGGTCGGGGGTCCCGCGCCAGGAGTGCAGTGCCTCGACCGCCTCCCGTACCGTCTCGGCGCAGGCGTCGACGGCCAGGTCCTGTACGTCGGTGTAGTGCAGGTAGAACGTGGCCCGCGCGACCCCGGCCCGCCGGACCAGCACCGCCACCGTGATCTCCCGCAGCGGGCGCTCCGCGCACTCAGTGAGCAGCGCCTCGTGCAGCCGCTCCCGGGTGCGCGCGGTGCGGGGGTCCCCGGCGGGCCGCGGGCTCATCAGGCCGCCTGCCCGGCGACGAGGACGGCGGCCAGGGCGAGCGCGCCCGGCAGCGCCTGGGCGAGCAGGATCCGGCGGTTGGCGGTCAGGCCGCCGTACAGCCCGGCGACGACCACGCAGCCGAGGAAGAACACCTGGGCGCGGTAGCCGGTGGGGTCGGCGGCGATCAGCCCCCAGACCAGGCCGGCGGCGAGGAACCCGTTGTAGAGGCCCTGGTTGGCGGCCAGCGGGGCGGTGGCCTTGGCCATGGCGGCGTCGAAGCCGGAGAGGCTCCGGCCCGGGGCGCGCTCCCAGAGGAACATCTCCAGCACCAGGATGTAGGTGTGGAGCAGTGCGACGAGCCCGACGAGTACCTGTGCGGTGGTGTGCACGGGGTGGCCGTCCCTTCCTCGGTTCACATTCACGTTATGGACAGGTGTCCAGAGTAAATGGACACCTGTCCACTGTCCAGCGGTGGGTCAGGGCCAGAGCAGCTCGCGGGTCCAGGTGCCGTCGGGTGTGCGGCGGTAGCGCAGCCGGACGTGGCGGCGCTGGGCGTCGCCCTGGAAGAACTCGACCTCGTCGGCGTCCAGCACGTACCGGGTCCAGGTGGGCGCGGGGGCGTCGGGCTCGGCGGCGGCCAGCGCCCATGCGTCGGCGGAGGCGCGGGCCAGTTCGTCCAGGGAGCCGAGCACCTCGCTCTGGTGGCCGGTGAGGGCGGCGGCGAGCGCTCCGCGCGAGCGTACGGAGAGGTCCGCGCGGCTCTCGGCGGCGCCCGCCGTGCTGACCCGGCCGCGGACGCGGACCTGGCGGGCGACGGCGGGCCAGTAGAACCCGAGCGCGGCCTCGGGGTGGGCCGCGAGCTGGCGGCCCTTGGCGCTGGTGGAGTGCGAGGCGAAGTGCCAGCCGGCGGCGTCGGCGCCGTGCAGCATCACGGTGCGGGCGTCGGGGCGGCCGTCGGGGTCGACGGTGGCCAGGGTCATGGTGTGCGGTTCCGGCTGGCCGGCCTGGGCGGCGTGCGTGAACCAGGTGTGGAAGAGGGGGAGGGGAGTGGCGGGGGCCGTTTCCGGGTCGAAGGCGGGGAGGTCGTCCGTGTCCCACACGCGGAGGGAGCGGAGGGTCGTACGGAAGGTGTCTGCGGCGGTGTCATCGGTGGTCACGCGGCCCATGGAACCACCGGGGTGGGCCTCTGCGGGTGCCCCGCGGGCGTTGTGGCCTTGCCCGGGCAAACCCGGCCTCCCCGGCAAACCCAGCCCGCCCGGCGTTTGAGGGCCCGCCGGAGGCCGACCGGGGCGGGGCGGGCGGCCGGTCCCTCCGGGGGCGCCTCAAACGCCGGCGGGGCTGGGGTGGGGTGCGGGTCGGCGGTAGCCGTGCCCTTTCGCGCTGGCCGGCCATTCCACGCTGCCCGGGCGAAGCCGGCCTGCCTGAGCAAACCCGGCCTCCCCGGCAAACCCAGCCCGCCCGGCGCTTGAGGGCCCGCCGGAGGCGATGGGGCGCCGCAGGTCGTCGGCCCTCCGGGGGCGCCTCAAACGCCGGCGGGGCTGGGTATGGCAGGGCCGACCGGGGGCGAAGCCCGCTGGGGTATGGCAGGGCCGGCCGAGGGCGGATCCGGCCCGCCCGGCGGTTGAGGGCGCGTTCCGGCGGGCCCGGGTGGCGCGGCGCCCCCCGTCAGCGGGACAGGATGACCGTGCCCGAGGAGCAGAACCAGCCGCCCGTGCCCGAGGCGAGGGCGATTTCCGGGAGGCGCTCGCCCCGTTTGCGGACCTGGCCCGCCCCCGCCTCGCCGCGCAGCTGGCGGACCGCCTCCACCAGGAGGAAGAGGCCCCGCATCCCCGGATGGCAGGCGGACAGGCCGCCGCCGTCGGTGTTGACCGGGAGGTCGCCGTCCCGCAGCAGGCGGCCCTTCTCCGCGAAGGCGCCCCCCTCGCCCTTCGCGCAGAAGCCGAGGTCCTCCAGGGTGACCAGGGTCATGTAGGTGAAGGCGTCGTAGATCTCGGCGACGTCGACGTCCGCCGGGGTCACCCCCGCCCGCTCGAAGGCCAGGCGCCCCGAGACGGCCGCCGGGGAGACGGTGAAGTCGTCCCACTCGGACATCGTCGTGTGCGAGACGGCCGTCCCGGTGCCGAGGACCCACACCGGCGCCTTCGCCGTGTCGGGTACGAGGTCCTCCGCGACCAGCAGCACCGCGCAGCCGCCGTCCGAGCGGATGCAGCAGTGCAGCTTCGTGAAGGGGTCCGCGATCATGTCGCCGGAGAGGACCTCCTCGACGGTGACGGGGTCGCGGAACATCGCGTCCGGGTTGGTCGCGGCGTTGGCGCGGGCCTGGACGGCCACCTGGGCCAGCTGTTCGAGGGTGGTCCCGTACTCGTGCATGTGGCGCCGGGCCGACATCGCGTACTTGGCGACCAGCGTGTGCCCGTACGGCACCTCGAACTGCAGCGGCCCGCGCGCGCCGAAGGACAGGTTGGAGGTGCGCCGCCGCGCCTTGATGTCGGCGCGGGCGGTGGACCCGTAGACCAGGAGCACGGCGTTGGCGTGGCCCGCGGCGATGGCGTCGGCGGCGTGGGCCGCCATGACCTCCCAGGTGGCGCCGCCGACCGAGGTGGAGTCCACCCAGGCGGGGCGCAGGCCGAGGTACTCCGCGACCTCGACCGGCGCGAGGGTGCCGAGGCCGGCGGAGGCGAAGCCGTCGATCACCGCGCGGTCCAGGCCGGAGTCGGCCAGCGCGCGGCGCGCGGCCTGGGCGTGCAGGGCGTACGGGGTGGGGCCGTCCACCCGTCCGCAGTCCGAGAGGGCGACGCCCGCGACCGCGACCCGGCGGCGGGGGCGGGGGTGCGTCGCGCGGGAGGCGGGTCCGGGCGTGGGGCCGGGCAGGGGTCCAGGCATGGGGTGACGGTACAACTGACGGGCCATCAGTTTCTAGTGGGTGACGCGGCGGTCGCCCCTCTGTGCATCTGCCGCCCCCCGGCCTAACATGACGGCCCGTCAGATCTGGGGAGGAGCCCGACGATGGACGCCGCCTTCACCGCGGAGCAGGAAGAGATACGCCGCACCCTGCGCGAAATCCTGGGCAAACGCTGTGGTCCGGACGAGGTCAAGGCTGCCGTCCGCACCGACGCCGGATACGACCCGGACCTGTGGCGGCAGCTCGCCCAGGAGCTCGGGCTGCCGGGGATCGCCCTCCCCGAGGAGTACGGGGGCGTCGGCTGCGCCCCCGCCGACCTGGCCCTGGCCTGCGAGGAGACCGGGCGGGCGCTGCTGCCCTCGCCGCTGCTGGCCACCGTCGTGCTCGCCGCGCCGCTGGTCACCGCGCTGGGCAGCCCGGCCCAGCGCTCCGCGCTGCTGCCCGGTTTCGCCGCCGGAACGCTCACCGCGGCCCTCACCGTCCCCGGCGCCGCGCTGTCCACCGCGCTCGGTCTCACCGGCGACAACACCGCCGGTGAGTGGGCGGGCGGCGGCCGGGCCGGAGGGGTGCAGGCCCGCCGCCCCGAGGGTGAGGCGGGCTGGCGGCTGTACGGGGAGGCCGCCCAGGTCCTGGACGGTCACAGCGCGGACGTGCTGCTGGTCGCCGCCCATGCGGGGGGCTTCGCCCGCAGCCGGGCGCTGCTGTTCCTCGTACGGTCGGACGCGCCCGGGCTCGTACGCTCCCGGCAGCCGGCCCTCGACGAGACCCGGCCGCAGGCCCGCGTCCAACTGCGGGACACCCCAGCGGAGTTGCTCGGCGAACGCGCGGACGCGGACCCCGCGCAGGCGCTGGCCGCCGCCGGACGCGGCGCGGCCGCCGTCCTCGCCGCCGAGGCGGTCGGCGCGGCCGGACAGGCGCTCGCCCGGACCGTGGACCACGTGTGCACGCGCGAGCAGTTCGGCCGGGCGCTCGGATCGTTCCAGGCGGTCAAGCACCGGCTGGCCGACCTGTACGTCCGGGTGCAGGCCGCGCGCTCGGCCGCCTACTACGCCGCCTGGGACCCGGAACAGGGCGCGCTCGCACTCGCCCAGGCCCTGGAGGCGCTGCGCGTTACCGCAGGGGAGGCCATCCAGCTGCACGGCGGGACCGGCTTCACCTGGGAGCACGACGCGCACCTGTACTTCAAGCGCGCGGCGGCCGACGAACTGCTCTTCGGCCCCGTCCACCGGCTGCGCGCACACGCCGCCGAGCGGGCGGGCCTCTTCACCGCGCGCGGCGGGACCGCCGCGCACGACGACAGCGAAAGGGTGGCCGTCTGATGGCCCCGGCTCCCGGCGTCCGGCTGATGCAGAAGGTTTCCTCGACGCTCCTGTTCGCCAAGATCGCGCCGCACGTCATCCCCGCCCTGGACAAGGCGGTGCACCGGCTGACGCGCGGCAAGGTGATCCTCAGCGCGCAGATGCTGCCCGGCGTGATCCTCACGGCGAAGGGCGCCAAGACGGGTGAGCCGCGCACCACGCCACTCGCGTGCATGCCGGAGCAGGACGGGGTGAGCTGGGTCCTGATCGGGTCGAACTTCGGCCGCCCCGGCCATCCGGCCTGGACGGGCAACCTGATCAGGCACCCCGACGCCGAGGTGAGCTGGAAGGGCCGGGACATCGCCGTACGGGCCCGGTTGCTCCAGGGCGAGGAGCGCGCGGCGGCGTGGCGGGCGGCGCTGGAGTTCTGGCCGCCGTACGCGGCGTACCAGGCGCGCATCGAGCGCGAGATCCGGCTGTTCCGGCTGGAGCGGCGCTGATCGGGCCGGAGCGGGCGGAGCAACGAACTGGAGGGTGAGGGGAGTTGCCGGGCGGGCGCGGGGCCTGCGGGACGGGCGGCGGTGCGATGACCGCCGGGGCGGCGGACCCCGGGGGGTCCGCCGTTACCGGGTGGGCTTCTTGCCGGTGATGCCGAGGTGGACGAGCAGCGCCAGGTTCGGCTTCAGCTCGGCCTGCTTCACGCCCCAGGTCTGGAACCCCTTCTGGTGCGAGGCCACCGCGGCGAGCATCGCGACCAGGGAACCGGCCATCGCGGCAGGGCTGACGTCCTTGTCGACCTTGCCCTTCGCCTGGAGTTCCTTCATCGATTCGGTGAGGGAGTTGGTGACCGAGTTGAGGATCTTCATGCGGATCTTGTAGAAGCGCTTGTCGCCCTCGGCCGCGCCGAGGTCGACGACCCGCAGGATCGCGTCGTTGCGCCGCCAGAAGTCCAGGAATCCCTCGACGAGTTCCTCCGCGGCGGCCCAGCCGGCCTTGCCGACCCAGGCACGGCCCTCGACGAGCGCGGTCAACTGCGCGCCCTCGGTGGCCATTTCCTCGGCGATCTCCAGGACGGCACCTTCCACGTCCGGGAAGTACTGGTAGAAGGTCGCGGGGGAGGTACCGGCCTTGCGGGCGACGTCGATGACCTTGACGTCGCGGTACGGCGAGGAGCTGAGCATCTCGCTGAGGCAGTCGAGCAGCTTCTGCCGCGTCGCCTGGCCGCGCCGACCGGCCACGCGGCCGTCGACGGTGCGTACTTGTCCTGTCATGCCGTCAGCTTACCGAGGGGTGATCTGCGCGCGATTCGGCCGCCTGCAAATGGGGTTACGGGGTGCCTGGCCTGCGGGTACCGCGCCCGGGGGGCGAGATCCGGCCGCCCCCGCGCCGCAAGCCCGGCAAGGCGGTCCCGCGCCTGGGCCATCGGGCCCCGGCCGCCGGACACCTGCCCGGACGGCGTCCCCCGAATAGTCTTGTCAACAGGGTGTGGACAAGCCGAGGGGGAGATCATGGCCGGGAGGGCAGACTGCCTCATGGGCCGCATGCGGCCCATGACTCTCATGTGCGGCATGACTCTCATGCATCACATCGGGGGCGGGATGGTACGAGACCGTACGGCACCGTAGGAAAACGGAAGGAAGAGGGCCCATGGCCGCATTCTCGGAGGGCACGCCCTGCTGGGTGGACGCCTCCCTTCCGGACGTCGAGGCGGGCAAGCGCTTCTACGGGGAGCTCTTCGGCTGGACCTTCGGGAACAGCGCGGGCGCCACCTACGGCCACTACACGCAGGCCTACCACCGGGGCCGCAACGTCGCCGCCCTCGCCCCCAAGCCCGACGGCCGCATGCCCACCGTCTGGGGCGTCTACCTGCACACCGCCGACGTCTATGCCGCCGCCGCCCGGATCCGCGCGGCGGGCGGCCAGCTGGTGACCAACCCGGTGCCCGTGGGCCCGTACGGCACGGCCGCGATGGCCGCCGACCCCGGCGGCGCCGTCTTCGGGCTCTGGCAGCCGGGCACCCACGACGGCTTCGAGGTCCAGCAGGAGCCGTACTCGTACTGCTGGACCGAGCTGTACACGCGGGCCAGGGACGCCGTCGACGTCTTCTACGCGGACGTCTTCGGGTACGTCGCCCAGGACCAGGACGACGCGGGCACCGACTACCGCACGTGGTCCCCGCCCGGCACCGCCCCCGGCCCGGCCACCGCGGTCATCGGGCGCAGCCTGATCACCGACGCCTTCCCGGAGGCCATGCCCGCGCACTTCCTGGTGTACTTCGCGGTCCCGGACTGCGACGAGGCGGCCCTGACCGTACGCCGTCTGGGTGGCCGGATCACGGCGGATCCCTTCGATACGCCGTACGGCCGGGTCGCGGTCGTCGTCGACGACCAGGGTGCCGTCTTCGCCCTCCTTTCCGAGCCCCGGGACTGACGCGGGACCACAGTGCCGCCGGATCCGGGCCCGATCGGGGCGGACCGGGCGGCGCGCGTCGCCGCACGCGGGGCCCGGTGTGACGCAGCCGGTGCCGGAGCCTCGGCGGAGCCAGGGCCCGGACCCGGCGCGGGCCTGACAGAATCGGGACTGCGCGACCCCCGGGCGGTGTCCGGGAGTGAGACGCTGCACGGGGCCGGCGGGGACGCCGGCGGAAACGGGCCGTCGGAGGTCCGTACGGGGAGGTGTGAGGCGAGTGGTGGAGCAGCTGACGCAGCACGACCCGAGACGGATCGGCCCCTTCGAGGTGCTGGGACGGCTCGGCGCCGGCGGCATGGGGCTGGTCTATCTCGCACGGTCGGCGTCCGGACGCAGGGTCGCGATCAAGACGGTGCGCACCGAACTCGCCGAGGACCAGCTCTTCCGGGTGCGCTTCACCCGCGAGGTCGAGGCCGCGCGCGCCGTGTCCGGCTTCTACACCGCCGCCGTGGTCGACGCCGACCCGCGCGCCGCCGTGCCGTGGCTGGCGACCGCGTACGTCCCGGCGCCCTCGCTGGAGGAGATCGTCAACGAGTGCGGGCCGATGCCCGCCCAGGCCGTACGGTGGCTCGCCGCCGGGATCGCCGAGGCGCTCCAGTCCATCCACGGGGCGGGCCTGGTCCACCGCGACCTGAAGCCGTCGAACGTGCTGGTGGTCGAGGACGGGCCGCGCGTGATCGACTTCGGCATCGCCAGCGGGGTCTCCAACACCCGTCTGACCATGACGAACGTCGCCGTCGGCACCCCCGCCTACATGTCGCCCGAGCAGGCGAAGGACTCGCGGAGCGTCAAGGGGGCCAGCGACGTCTTCTCGCTCGGTTCCACCCTGGTCTTCGCCGCCACCGGGCACCCGCCCTACCACGGGGCCAATCCGGTCGAGACGGTCTTCATGCTGCTGCGCGAGGGCCCGAACCTGGAGGGGCTGCCGGACGAGCTGCGGCCGCTGATCGACTCCTGCATGCAGATGGACGCCCTGAACCGGCCGACCCCGGCCGACCTCCAGGCGCAGCTGGCCCCCCACCTCTTCGCGGTGGGCGAGGTCGGCGACGACAGCGGTACCGCCTCGGCCTGGCTGCCCACGCGGGCCGTGGCGATGATCGAGACCCGGCGGGCCGTGGGGCACCGTACGCCCGGCTCCGGTGCCGCGGCGCGCGCCGGCGCGGCAGCCGGTGCGGGTGCCGGTCACGGGCCCGGTGCGGGCGGCCGCGACGGGGCGGCCCGCAGCGCCGGTACGCACCAGCGGCGGCCCACCCCGCCGCGCGGGTCGGACCCCTGGGCCGACCCGCGGACCGGCCAGGCCCCGCCGCCGCGGCCGCAGCATCCGCCGATGGCTCCGCTGCCGGGCGAGCCGGTGCGGCTCGGCGGCTCGCCCGTGCCGATCGGGCCCGGGCCGCGGGTGTCCGTGGCGGCCCTGGCGGCTCCCTCGGGCCTGTCCTCCGTGGCCGGCGCGGACTCGGCGACGGGGTGGGTCCGGCCGCCCGGCGGGTCCTCGGCCGCCGCGTCCGTACCGCCGTCGCGGGGGGCCTCCGGCGGGCTGCCGGACACCGCCGGGGTGCCGCGTCCGGGCCCGGGTCCGGACGGCGGCCGCTGGCGGCCGTGGCGCTTCCGCATGTCCAACGAGGTCTGGGGCACGCCCACCGTCGCGGGCGACCTGCTGTACGTCACCTCCTTCGAGGTGCACGCCCTGGACGTGGCGAGCGGCCGCCGCCAGTTCAAGACCCGGGACGTCGCCTGGTCCATGGCCGTCTCGGACGGCCGCATCCACGCCTCCGACGGCCCCTCGCTCTACGCGCTGGACGCCGCCGAGGGCTCGGAGCGCTGGCGCCTGGCCACCGACTCCTGGGTGTACGCGCTGCGCGCCGACCGGGGCACCGTGATCACCGCGACGCGCGGGGGCGGCGTCCAGGCCTGGGAGGCCGCCAACGGCCGGAAGCTGTGGGAGCTGACCGGCGCCCAGACCGACTTCGAGACCCCGGAGGCCGCGCCCGCGCTGCACGACGGCACGGTGTACGTCTGGCAGGACGCGCGGCTGCGCGCGCTGGACGCCCGTACCGGCCGGGAGGCCTGGACGTACCCCGTGGGCGACGCGGCGTCCTGCGGGAACGTTCCCGTCCGCGTCACTCCGGCCGCCGACGGCAACGTCTACGTCGCGGCCGGCTCCCGGGTGCTGTCGGTGGACCGGGCCTCGGGCCGGGTCCACTGGCACTTCGAGGCCCCCGCGGTGTTCACGGCCCCGCCCGCCTTCGCGCCGGGACCGGCGGTGACCGGCGGCGGCGTGTACCTGGTGGACTACCTGGGCACCGTGTACGCGCTGGACGCCACCACCGGCAAGGACCGCTGGCGGATCGCCACCGAGCCCCGCCAGTCCCCGGACCCGGTGATCGTCGCCCACGGCAACGTCCACCTGGGCGCGGGCAGCGCGCTCTACACCCTGGACGCGGTCACCGGCACCCCCAAGTGGCGCTTCGCGGCGGGCGGCGAGATCACCGGTTCCCCGGCGGTCGCCGACGGCCGCGTGCACTTCGGGTCGGCGGACCACTGCCTCTACACCCTGGACGCGGCGGGCGGCCAGTTGCGCTGGAAACTGGCGACGGGCGGGGAGATCACCGGCTCGCCGGTGGCGGAGGCGGGCGTGGTCTACGCGTGCAGCAAGGACCGCTGCGTGTACGCCCTGGACGCGGCGAAGGGGACCGGTACGCGCACGGGCGCCTGACCTGCACGGGTGGCGCCCGCGCGGCGCGCGGGTGACGGACTGCGGCCCCGCCGGGTCGCGCGGCGCACCGGGAGTGACAGGATGGACCCCATGAGCAACGTTTACTTCGACATCAACATCAACGGCGAGGCCGCCGGCCGCATCGTCTTCAACCTCTTCGACGAGGTCGTCCCGAAGACCGCCACGAACTTCCGCGAGCTGGCCACGGGCGTCCACGGCTTCGGCTACGCGGGCTCCGGCTTCCACCGCGTCATCCCCCAGTTCATGCTCCAGGGCGGTGACTTCACCCGCGGTGACGGCACCGGCGGCAAGAGCATCTACGGCGAGAAGTTCGCCGACGAGAACTTCGACCTGAAGCACGACCGCCCGTTCCTGCTGTCGATGGCGAACGCCGGCCGCAACACCAACGGCTCGCAGTTCTTCATCACGACGGTCGTCACCCCGTGGCTGGACGGCAAGCACGTCGTCTTCGGCGAGGTCGTCGAGGGCTCGGACCTGGTCCAGAAGATCGAGTCCCTGGGCTCCCAGTCCGGCGCCACCAAGGCCAAGATCGAGATCGCCGCGTCGGGCGTCGTCGAGAAGTAGTCCCCCGGGGCCCCGAACCCCCAGGCACGCCGGCCCCGCCCCCCGAGGGGGCGGGGCCGACGCCGTGGCGCCCGCCCGGCTCCCGTCAGGCGAAGTAGCCGTCCGCGTCCTCCAGCGCCCCGCCCAGCAGGCGGCCGATGGCCTCGTGGGCGTCGGCGCCGGCGAAGTAACTTCCCCGTGTGTTCGCCGAGGACGTACGGTCCGGTGTGGTGGAGGTAGAAGAACCGGCCCAGGTCGTCCATGAGGACGATCCCCGCCTCGCCGTACTCGTAGCCGACGGGAAACAGTTTGCGCCCCACTTCGCCCGCCAGACCGGTGATGTCCTCGGCGTCCCCCTCATAACCGAGAGTGGGGTCCGCGACGAAAGCGCGTTCGGGTGCCAGGGGGAGCCGGAACGCCGGACCCGTGTACCGGCTCACGAACTCCCGCACCGCCTCCCAGGGCAGCAGCGGGAACCCCTGCCGCGCGGAATCCCGGACGCGGAGGCCGATGAGCCGGTCGGCCTCGGCGCTGTCGTGCCGGTCCGGATCCCATCCGTGGCCGCGCAGCCACGCCTCCACCACGTCCGGCGGTGCGGGGGGCCTCATGCCCCGTCCTCGGCGTCGGGCATGGGGGCGTTCCCGAGGCTGATGAAAGCCGCGTGCTTGTGGGCGCCCATGTACCGGTTGCCGGTCTCGTGCACGTAGAAGAACCGTCCTCGTTCGTCCATGAGGAGGCAGGACCCTTCGGACGTGTCATATCCGATGGGGAACAGCGCGACGCCGAGGGTTTCCGCCAGTTCCGACACCTCCGCGGGCTCTCCGTGCCACGTCTTCGCGGGTTCGAAGACGACCGAGTCGCCTCTCCGCCGACTGATGACCAGGCGGAGCGATCCGTGCTCCGCGAGGAACGCGGTGGCCGTCGGGAGGGGGCACAGGTTGACGCCCTCCTCGCGGTATGCGGCGATCGCCTGAGCGACGAGGTCCTGGACCTGGGGTCCGATGTCCCGGCCCGGATACCAGCCGTGCCGGCGGAACCAGGTGTCCACCTCGGCGGGGGTCGTCAGTTTCGGCACGGTCGGCATTCTCGCCGATCGGGCGGCGCCGGGGGCTACTGGTACGGGTCGCCGGGATCTTCGTAGCGGTCCGGCTGGTGCGGGGGCAGGGGGGCCGGGCGGTGGCGGGGGCGGCCGCGCATGAGGGCCGCGGCCAGGATCATGAGGGCGCCGCCCGCGAAGGCGTTCGCCACGCCCTGGCCGAGGCCCGTGCCGTCGCCGCCGACCGAGAGGCTGCCCACCGCCTGGCCCTGGCGGACCATCCACAGGACCGTGAAGCCGATCACGACAACCCCCGCGACGGCCATCACCACGCGCGAGCGGAGCACGATCGCGACCAGGGTGAGCAGGGCGGCGACGAGGAACGGCAGCAGGATCGAGGTCATGACCCCGGACTTGCCGGTGGGGTCGATGCCCGCGCCGGAGAAGAGGTCACTGAGGCGGTAGTCGCGGCCGTGCCGGCCGTCGTACCACGCGCGGAAGGGGCTCCAGAGGGCCGAGGCCGCTCCGATGAGACCCAACAGGGAACCGATTGCGTTGCGGATCAAGGCCCGGCCCTCCGGAAACGGGGGAGTGCGCTGTGGTCCCCGACGCTACGTCGGGTGCGGGCCCGCCGCATGCGGGGTCCGGCAGCCGGGGGAGGGGCCTGGTACCGTGGCGCGCCGTCGTCCAGGGGAGGGAGCGGGCCGTGCTGGCACGTCGTCTGAGGTTCGGGGCCGTCCTGGTCGCCGTGGTGTTCGCGCTGACCGGGTTTTCGACCGGGAAGCACAAGAGCAGCAGCGGCGGGCACGGCTGCTCCAGCTCCAAGTCCACCCACCGGACCAGCACCTCCGGTGGTACCAGCGGCAGTGGCGGCTCCGGGTCCAGCAGTACCCGGACGCCCAGCCCCTCGCCCACCCGGTCCGGACCGCCCGCCCACGCCGTGATCGTCAGCTGCGCGGGCCCCTCGTCGGCCGTCGCCACCGTCCGGGTGACCTCCGACGTCGACACGACCCGTACGGTCAACGTGCCGGTCGTCAGCCTGGCCGCGGGCGTCGCGGGCGAGGACTACGGCTCCGTCCGCGTCACGCTCGCGCCCCGCGAGACCAAGACCGTCAGCGTGCAGATGAACAGCCCGGGCGACGCGGCGAAGGTCCGCAGCTGCCGGGTCGGCCCCATCTCGTAGCGCCGGCCGCACGTGCCCTAGCGGACGCGGAAGTCCGCTCCCGGGCGGCGGGCCGCGAACAGGGCCGCCTGCCGCTCCGGCGGCAGGTTGCCGAGCGCGATCAGGTGCGGCGCCTGGGCCAGGGCCTGGGCCCGCGCCCCCTCCTTGGCCGCCCACAACGCCCGTACGGTCCCCTGCACGGCCTCCGTCGGGAAGCCGGCCAGGGTCCGCGCGGCCCGCTCCGCCGCCGCCATCAGCTCCGCGGGCTCCGCCAGCTCCGAGACCAGGCCGATCTCGTGGGCCCGGCGCGCGGAGAGCCGTTCGGACGTGCCCATCAGCGACATCCGGGCGACCTCCCCGAAGGGCATCCGCTGCGCCATGTAGATCGCCTCGTACGCGCTGACCATGCCGTAGCTGGTGTGCGGGTCGAAGTACGTCGCGGTGGTCGAGGAGATGATGAACTCCGCCTCGCCCAGCAGGTAGAAGGCGCCCCCGCACGCCATGCCGTTGACGGCGGCGATCACCGGCTTCCACAGGTCGTTGGCCTTGGGCCCGATCGCGGTCATCGGGTCGTCGATCGAGTACGGCGACGCGGGCTGCGGGACCTGCGCCGAGCGGTCGATCCCCGTACAGAAGGCGGCGGACCCGGCCCCGGTCACCACCACCGCCCGCACACCCTCGTCGAACCGGAACTCCCGCCACAGCGCGCCCAGTTCGGCTGCCGTCTCCAGGTCGACCGCGTTGTGCCGCTCCGGCCGGTCGAGGGTGACGACGGCGACCCCGGCCGCCCCGTCCCGGTCCACGCGCAGGCTCACGACTTCTCCAGCAGCCAGCGGGGCACGCTCACACCGTCCTGCTCCGTGAACGCCACGTGCACGCGCGCCCCGATCCGCAACCGCGCCGGATCGAGGGAGTCCAGCGGGGCGTCGGGGGCCGTGACCAGGTTCCCGGCGAGCCGGATGTGCGGGGCGTCGGCCAGTTCGACCAGGATCACGTTGTACGGGGCCTGCGCGGCGTAGGCGGGCAGCAGCGGCGGGTGCGGGCGGACGTACGACCACACGCGCCCCCGGCCGCTCATCAGCCGCCACTCGCTCTCGAAGGACTGGCAGTGCGGGCAGCAGGGGCGGGGCGGGAAGCGGAGCTTGCCGCAGCCGGGTGCGGCGCAGGCCTGGACGCGCAGCTCGCCCCGGGCGGCGTACTCCCAGAACGGCGCGCCGTCCTCGTCGGGGACGGGCAGCAGCAGCCCCTCCGCGGGGGCGGAGGAGGGTGCGGTCGCGGTGGCGGAGGGCAGCGGTGCGGACGCGGCCGCGGAGGCGGTGGTGGTCATGGGGCGGTCAGCTCCTCAGCAGGATCGCGGACGTCGGGACTCCCTCGCCCGCCGTCACCAGGCAGGTCGCGGCGTCCGGCACCTGGGCGGTGGAGATCCCGCGCAGCTGCTTGACGCCTTCGTTGATCAGGTTGAAGCCGTGGACGTAGGCCTCGCTGAGCCCGCCGCCCCCGGTGTTGATGGGCAGGCGGCCGCCGATCTCCAGGGCCCCGCCCTCCGTGTAGGCGGCGCCCTCGCCACGCCCGCAGAAGCCGTAGCCCTCCAGGGAGAGCGGGATGAGGGGGGTGAAGGCGTCGTAGATCTGGGCGACGTCCACGTCCTGGGGTCCGAAGTCGGCCTGCTTCCACAGGTGCCGGGCGGCGGTCCAGGCGGGGCCGGTCAGCGGGTCGTCGTTCCAGTAGTTGACCATCCCGTGGTGCTGCGCGGGCAGGCCCTGGGCCACGGAATGGACGTACACGGGCTTCTGCCGGCAGTCCCGGGCGCGCTCGGCCGAGACGATCACGCAGGCCAATGCCCCGTCGGTTTCGAGGCAGTTGTCGAAGAGGCACAGCGGTTCGCTGATCATCCGCGCCGTCATGTAGCTCTCGCGGGTCATCGGGCGCTCGTACATCATCGCGGCGGGGTTCTGGTTGGCGCGGTTGCGGCAGGCCAGGGCCACGTTGAAGAGGTGGTCGCGGGTGGCGCCGTACTCGTGCATGTAGCGGCGGGCCAGCATGCCGATCTCGTCGGCCGGGCGCAGCAGGCCGAAGGGGCGGGTCCACTGGCCGGGGGTGGGCAGCTGGACGGCGGTGTTCTTCCAGGGCCGCGGGCCGGAGCCGCGCTTGCGCGAGCGCCAGGCGACGCCGACGCTCGCCTGGCCGGTGGCGACGGCGGCGGCGAGGTGGCCGACGGTGGCGCAGGAACCGCCGCCGCCGAAGCCGACCTTGGAGAAGAAGGTCAGGTCGCCGGCGCCGATGGCCTTGGCGACCTCGACCTCGTCGGTCTCCTCCATCGTGTAGGAGGCGAAGGCGTCGACCTCGGAGGGGGCTATCCCCGCGTCCGCGAGTGCCGCGAGAATGGCGCGGCAGGCCAACTCCTTTTCGGTCTGCGGGAGTTGTTTGGCGAAGGCGGTCTGCCCGATGCCGACTATCGCCGTCGCGTCCTTGAGCGTTGCCGCCATCGCCACCTCCGGGTGCGCCAGTACTGACAGCCGCGAAGGGTACAGCTAATCTGACGAACAGTCAGCTACGGGAGCTGTCGGTTCGCGGGTGAGGGGCGTGCGATGGGCGAGGAAGCGGCGGAAGAGCACCTGCGCGGGGCCGGGCGGGCGCGCGGCGCGGGGTGGGAGGCGGGCGAGGAGCCTGCCGTGGCCGGGCGCGAGGAGGCCGCCGCGCTCGTGGCCGCCGAGGACGGCCGCGGTGACCTGCGCTGGGGGACCATCGCGGCGCTGGTCCGGGACGCCGCCGCCCGGTTCGGCGACCGCGAGGCCGTCGTCGACGGCCGCGTCCGGATCGGCTACGCGCAGCTCGGCGAGCGCGTCGAACGCGCCGCGGCCGCCTGCATCGCCGCCGGCCTGGAGCCGGGCGACCGGGTCGCGGTCTGGGCCCCCAACACCCTGGAGTGGATCGTCTCCGCGCTCGGCGCGGTCTCGGCCGGCGCGGTGCTCGTCCCGCTGAACACCCGTTTCAAGGGCGCGGAAGCGGCGTACGTCCTGGAGCGCAGCCGCGCCCGGATGCTCTTCGTCACCGGCACCTTCCTCGGCACCTCCTACGTCGCCTCCCTGCGCCGCGCCGCGGCCGACGGCCCCGGCCGCGGGCCGCTGCCCGGCCTGCCCCACCTGGAGCACGTCGTCGTCCTGGCGGAGGACGCCCCGGAGTCCTTCCGGACCTGGAAGGACTTCCTCGCGGGCGGCGACGGCGTCACCGCCGCCGCCGTCCGGGCGCGCGCCGACTCGATACGCCCCGACGCCCCCTCCGACATCATCTTCACCTCCGGCACCACCGGCAGCCCCAAGGGCGCGGTCATCACGCACGCCCAGACCCTGCGCTGCTACCTGGTGTGGAGCGAACTGGCCGGGCTGCGCGAGGGCGACCGCTACCTGATCGTGAACCCCTTCTTCCACACCTTCGGGTACAAGGCGGGCATCATCGCCTGCCTGATGCGCGGGGCCGTGATGGTGCCGCAGCCCGTCTTCAACGTGGACACGGTCCTCGCCAACGTCGCCGCCGAGCGGATCTCGGTCCTGCCCGGCCCGCCCACCCTGCACCAGTCGATCCTCGACCACCCGGCCCGCGACCACCACGACCTCTCGGCGCTGCGCCTGGTCGTGACCGGCGCCGCCGTCGTCCCGCTGCGGCTCGTGGAGCGGCTGCGCGGTGAGCTGCGGATCGGGACGGTCCTGACGGCGTACGGACTCTCCGAGGCCAGTGGCATCGTCACCATGTGCCGGCGCGGCGACCCGGCCGAGAGCATCGCGGCCACCTCGGGGCGGCCCATCCCCGGGACCGAGGTGATGATCGCCGACCCGGAGGGGCGTGCGCGGGCGGCCGGGGAGGCGGGCGAGGTGTGGGTGCGCGGCCACCACGTCATGCGCGGGTACTTCGAGGACCCGGCGGAAACCGCGCGGGCGATCACCCCCGAGGGCTGGCTGCGCACCGGTGACGTCGGGGTGCGGGACGCGGACGGCAACCTGCGGATCACCGACCGGATCAAGGACATGTTCATCGTGGGCGGCTTCAACGCCTATCCCGCCGAGATAGAGCAACTCCTCGGCCTGCACCCGGACATCGCAGACGTCGCGGTGATCGGCGTACCGGATCCGCGGCTCGGCGAGGTGGGCCGCGCGTACGCGGTGCGCCGCCCCGGTTCGACGCTGACCGCCGACGACCTGATCGCCTGGTCGCGCCGGGAGATGGCGAACTACAAGGTGCCGCGCTCGGTGGAGTTCGTGGCGGAGCTGCCGCGCAACGCGAGCGGCAAGGTGCTGAAGACGCAGCTGCGGGCGCGGGCCTGACCGGGCCGCAACGCCCTGCCGCCATACGGTCCTTACTGGCCTTCGGCCGCCGCCGTACGGTCCTTGCGGGCCAGCACGAGCCGCCAGTTCGGGCTGCCGTCGCGCGGGCGGCGCCCGAAGTGCTCCAGCGGCGCCGTCTCCACCGTGAAGCCCGCCGCCGCGAGGTCGGTCCGGACCCCGCTCAGCGGGAAGGTCCGGTAGTACATGACGAACGGCGGCCGCCACACCGCGTTGCGCACCCGCATCACCGCGTCGAAACCGGCGGTGGCCCACCAGGCCGCCGAGGCGAGGGGGAACGGCGCCCCGATCGGGAAGGCGAAGAGCCCGCCGGGGCGCAGCGCGCCGTGCACGGAGGCGAAGAGGGCGGGCCGCTCGGCGGGCAGGAAGTGGCCGAAGGCGCCGAAGCTGACCGCCAGGTCGTAGGAGTCCGCGAAGCCCGCGGGCAGCTCCCGGACGTCGGCCCGTACGAACTCGGGCGCGAGCGGGCCCCCGTCCCCCGGATGGGCCGCGCGGGCCCGGGCCAGCATGCCGGCGCTCAGATCGACCCCGGTCACCCGCTCCCGGCACAGCCGCCGCAGCATCCCGGTCCCGGCCCCCGTGCCGCAGCACAGGTCCAGTCCGGCGCCGAAGGAACCCCTGCCCCCGCACCGGGCGAGCGTCTCCTCGACGGCGTCGAGCATCCGGTCCGGGGTGCGGAAGGGCGTGTGGTCGAAGG
Organism: Streptomyces sp. NPDC006529; assembly: GCF_040611795.1. Taxonomy (NCBI): domain Bacteria; kingdom Bacillati; phylum Actinomycetota; class Actinomycetes; order Kitasatosporales; family Streptomycetaceae; genus Streptomyces; species Streptomyces sp. NPDC006529. The sequence continues at coordinate 71,056 of NZ_JBEXPB010000024.1, forward strand.
TGGGCGCCAGCAGGTCGTAGCCCCGCTCGACGGAGGACAGGGCCTGCACGGCCAGCTCGCGCACGCTGGGACCCTCGGTGGTGAACACGTGCTCAGCGTAGTACCGGCCCGGCTGCGGACATGGATACGCGGTGGTCGCGATGGCTCCCCCTCCGGGCCACCGCGACCACCGTCCCCCGTACCTTCGTCAGTCCCTGCCCATTACCCCCTGTGACGGGTGGGGACCGGACGTGTGAGCGCCCCTTACGGGCGGGGTCCCGACGCGTGGTTGTCCATCGTCTGGAGTTCCTCGCCCGAGGCGTGGTTGTCCGCGGGCTTGGCTTCGGCGCCCGAGGCGTGGTTGTCGAGCGGCTTCAGCTCACCGTCGTCGGTCAGCGGCAGCAGGCCGGCGGTGGCCGGTGCCGTGGGTACGGCGGTCACGTTCGGCACGTTCGGCAGGGCGTTCTCGTTCGTCGTCATCGCGCACTCCTGATGATGGGTCGGGCCCGTTCGGCGATTCCCCCGCGACCGCCGAACGGGTGGTCCAGCGACCCGTCCGCTCCCCCGATGCGACGAGTCGATGTACTCATGGTGGCGGGTGGCGATAAACGAACGATGAACGCCCCGTTCATCGCCGCCCGGCGCCTGCGGTCACGCGGCGATCGCCGAGGCCAGCAGGGCCCGTACTTCCGTCAGTTCGGGCGAGCCCAGCTGCTCGAAGACGGTCTCCGCGTCCCGCCAGCACACCCGCGCCCGGTCGGTCTGCCCCAGGCTCCGCAGCGCCTTGCCCAGCACGGTCAGGACGGTCGCCCGGCGCCACTCGCCGCCGATCCCGCGCAGCGCGATCGCCTGCTCGGCGTGCGAGGCGGCGAGCGTGGGGCGGCGCGCGGCCAGGTGGGCCTCGGCGAGCCGGAAGTGGGTCACGCCCTCCCACAGCGGCTGGCGGTTCTCGTGGAACAGCGAGAGCGCCTCGGTGAGCTGCTCCTGGGCGTCCTGGAGCCGTCCGGCCTGGGTCAGGGCGATGCCCAGGGCGTAGCGGCCGTTGGCGAGCCGCAGGCTCAGGCCCATCCGGTCGTAGATGGCGATGCCCTGCCGGGCCAGCTCTATGGCGCTGGGCAGCCGCCCGATCTCCACGTGGATGCGGGAGAGGTTGCACAGGGCGCTGGCCTCGCCGACGTGGTTGCCGTCGGCGCGGAAGTTGTCGATGGCCTCCAGCAGGAAGCGCTCGCCGTCCGCGTAGCGGCCCTGGTGCAGGGCGATGATCCCGCGGTCGTTGGGCGCCCAGCAGCTGGGCAGCGGGTCCTCGGCGGCCTTGGCCAGGGCGTGGGCCCGGCGGGCCTCGTCGTCCGCCGCGGTGAAGCGGCCGGCGATCAGGTGGACGGTGGTGAGGGTGGTGCGGGCCCGGCCCTCGGCGCGCGGGTCCCCGGCGGCGCGCGCCGCGTCGCGGACGGCTCCGGCCGTGGACTCGTACTGCTTGGAGTTGGCGCCCGATTCGGCGAGGTCCTTGGCCGCCCACAGCAGGTCCACGGCCCGCCGCAGCGTGCCGCCGGGCCGGCCGCCGGGCCCGCCGTCGGGCCCCCCGCCGGACGCGCCGTCGTGCCCGCCGCCGGGGGCGACCGCGCGGATCGCCGCCTGGCGCACGCACGCGAGGACGGTGTCCGCCTCGGCGTACAGCCAGTCCAGCGCGGCGCGCGGCTCGGTGAAGTCCCGTCCCGGGTAGCGGGTCGGGGACAGGTGGGCCACGAGGCGGTCGCCGGGGCGCTCCAGCGCGTACACGCGGGAGGCGGTGGCGAGGTAGAAGTCGAGGAGCCGGTCCAGGGCGGCGGTCCGCTCGCTCGCGGGGTGCTCGTCGCGTTCCGCGCACGCACGCGCGTAGAGCCGGACGAGGTCGTGGAAGCGGTAGCGGCCGGGGGCGGCGGATTCCAGCAGGGAGCAGTCGACGAGGGCCTCCAGCAGGTCCTCGGTCGTGTGCTCGGGCCGGTCGAGCACGGCGGCCGCGGCGCGCAGCGAAATGTCGGGGCCGTCGGCGAGGCCCAGCAGCCGGAAGGCGCGCTGCTGGGCGGGCTCCAGCTGGCCGTAGCCGAGCTCGAAGGTGGCCTTGACCGCGAGGTCACCGGCCTGGAGCTCGTCCAGGCGGCGGCGCTCGTCGGCGAGCTTCGCGGCGAGGACGGACACGGTCCAGGTGCGGCGGGCGGCGAGCCGGGAGGCGGCGATGCGGATCGCCAGGGGCAGGAAGCCGCAGGCCCCGACGACGTCGAGGGCGGCCTGGCGCTCGGCGCCGACCCGCTCGGCGCCGACGATCCGGGTGAACAGGAGCAGCGCTTCGTCGGGGCTCATCACGTCGAGGTCGACGAGGTGGGCGCCGGCGAGCCCGGCCATCCGGACCCGGCTGGTCACCAGCGTGGCGCAGCCCGCGGTGCCGGGGAGCAGGGGGCGCACCTGGGCGGCGTCGCGCGCGTTGTCGAGGAGGACCAGGACGCGGCGGCCGTCGAGGGTGGAGCGGTAGAGCGCGGCCCGTTCGGCGGGGGAGTCGGGGATCCGGGTGTCGGGGGTGCCGAGCGCGCGCAGGAAGGCGCCGAGGACGGCTTCGGGCTCGACGGGGCGGGCCTCGGTGCCCTGGAGGTCGACGTAGAGCTGTCCGTCGGGGAAGTGCGGGCGGGCGGCGTGTGCGACGTGCACGGCGAGGGTGGTCTTGCCGACCCCGCCGATGCCCGCGAGCGCGGAGACGGCCATGACCTGGCCGTCGGCGCCCGCCAGGACCCGGCCCAGTTCGGTGACGAAGGCGGCGCGGCCGGTGAAGTCGGGCACGGTCGCGGGCAGTTGCGCAGGGCGGACCTGGGCGGGGACGGCGGCCGGCGCCGGATCGGCGGCGCGGGCGAGTTCGGCGTCGGCGCGCAGGATCCGCTGCTGGAGGGCGGCGAGTTCGGGGCGCGGGTCGACGCCCAGCTCGTCGGCGAGGAGGCGGCGGGTGTCGGCGTAGACGGCGAGGGCCTCGGCCTGGCGGCCGCTGCGGTAGAGGGCGAGCATGAGCAGCTCGCGCAGGCGCTCGCGCAGCGGGTGGGCGGCGGTGAGCGCGGTGAGTTCGGAGACGGCCTCGGCGTGGCTGCCGACTTCGAGGTCGAGGTCGAGGCGGGTCTCCAGGAGCTGGAGGCGCCATTCGCCGAGCCGCACGCGTTCGGTCTCGGCGTAGGGGCCGGGGACCCCGGCGAGGGGTTCGCCGTCCCACAGGTCCAGGGCCCGGTTCAGCAGGGTGCGGGCCAGGGGGCGGTCACCGGCGGCGCGGGCCTTGTCGGCGTCGGTGCTGAGGGCGCGGGCGACGCCGAGGTCGAGGGCGGCGCTGGAGCCGAGCCGGATGGCGTACCCGCCGGACTCGCTGACCAGCAGCCCGGTGTCGAGCACCTTGCGTAGCCGGGACGCGTAGGTGCGGATGGCGGCCAGCGCCTGCGGGGGCGGGTCCTCGCCCCAGATCGCGTCGATCAGCTCGGGCGCGGTGGCGGTGCGGCCGTCGCGCAGCAGCAGCGCGGCGAGCAGGGCGCGCTGCTGCGGACTGCCGGAGGAGAGGGCCTCGTCGCCGCGCCAGGCGCGGATGGGGCCGAGTACGGCGAACCGAGAGCCGGGCGCGGACGTGTCCCCGGAGGGGGTCGCGGCCGGCCGGGCGGGGGCGGCCCGGCGGGCGGCCTCGCGGGCGCTGTCGGCGGCGGCCTCGCGGGCGGCCTCGGGGGAGGCCTGGCGGGCGGTCTCGGGTGCGGTCGGTGTCACGGGAGCCGGTTCCGGTTCGGGCGGGGCGGGCGGAGGGGGTACGGCGGACCGGGCTGCCGCGGCGCCGGGCCGGGATGCCTCGGGGTGGTTCCGCTGGTGCGGGATGGCCGGCATTCCGTCCATCGTCGTCCCCCCTGCCTTCCGTCGGTGTGGTGGCCAGTCTGCCCTGTCTTGCGGTGGCACGTCAGTCCGCCGGGGACCGATCGCCGTCCAACTAGCTGACGCATCGTCAGATCAACGCTACCGTGGTGCTCATGGAGACCTTCCCGAAGATCATCTCGGTGGACGACCACACGGTGGAGCCGCCCCACGTCTGGCGGGACCGGCTCCCGTCCAGGTACCACGACGTCGGCCCCCGCGTCGTCCGTGCCCCCCTCAAGGAAATGACCTTCCTGGGCGGCAAGTTCGCCCCGGTCATGGGCGCCAAGGGCGACGACGGGCCGATCGGCGACTGGTGGGTCTACGAAGACCTGCACCGGCCGCTGACCCGACTGGACACGGCGGTCGGATACGACCGCGACGAGATCAAACTGGAAGTCATCACCTACGAGCAGATGCGTCCGGGGTCCTTCTCGGTTCCCGAACGCCTCGCCGACATGGACGTCAACCACGTCCAGTCGGCCCTGTGCTTCCCCACCTTCCCGCGGTTTTGCGGGCAGACCTTCACCGAGGCCAAGGACCGCGACCTGGGGCTCCTCGGCGTCCGGGCCTACAACGACTGGATGGTGGAGGAGTGGTGCGGCCCGCTCGCGCAGGGCCGGCTGATCCCGCTCACCCTCATCCCGCTCTGGGACGCCGAACTCGCCGCGGCGGAGGTCCGGCGCAACGCGGCGCGCGGGGTGCGGGCGGTCGCCTTCTCCGAGATACCGCCGCACCTGGGCCTGCCGTCCATCCACACGGACGCGTGGGACCCCTTCCTGCGGGCGTGCGACGAGACCGGCACGGTCATCGCCATGCACATCGGCTCCTCGTCGAAGATGCCCTCGACCTCGGCGGACGCACCGCCCGCCGTCGGATCCACGATCACCTTCGCCAACTGCTGCTTCTCCATGGTCGATTGGCTGATGAGCGGCAAGTTCGAGCGCTTCCCGAACCTGCGGATCATGTACGCGGAGGGCCAGATCGGCTGGATCCCCTACATCCTGGAGCGCGCGAACGTGGTCTGGGAGGAGAACCGCGGCTGGGGCGGCGTCGCCGACAAGGTGCTGCGGCCGCCGTCGGAACTCTTCGCCGAGCACGTCTTCGGCTGCTTCTTCGACGACGCCTTCGGGCTGAAGAACCTGGACGCGATCGGCGTGCCGAACGTCCTGTACGAGACGGACTACCCGCACTCGGACTCCACCTGGCCCAAGTCCCGCGAGGTCGGCGAGGGCCAGATGGGCCACCTCGCCCCGGACGTCGTGGAGCGCATCGTCCGCGGCAACGCGATCGACCTGCTGGGGCTCTCCCCCGAAGGGCTGTGGGTGGCTTAGGGGGCGCCGTCCCGGGTATTCGGTGACCGCCTCCGCCACCTCCCGTGTCCAGTGAGAGGGTGGAGCGCGGCGGCCCGGGGCGGGCCGCCCCTTGCGGTCGGCGTGGCCTCAAGGCATGCTTCGCCGGAGCAAAGGGGAAGGGGCGGCTGTGGTGGACAAGCGGACCGTGGTGACCGTGGTGCTGTGCGCGGTGGCGGCGCTCGGCGCCTCCGCCGCCATGACCCAGGTGGTGCCGGCCCCGGAGGCGCCGTCCTCCGCGCACGCCAAGGCTGCGCCCGCGGCCAAGCGGCCGACCACTTCGCCATCGCGATCGCAATCATCCGCCCAGTCGCAGCGGACCACCCCGGCTCCGGTCGGCACCCCCGCCCCGTCCGCGTCCGGCACCCCCGCCCCGGCCGCCCCCTCGTCCCCGCCCGGCACGCCCACGGCCATCGCGGGGGCGCTCTTCACCGGCGGCCTCGACGGGGACCACTTCTGCACGGCGACCGTCGTGCACAGCGCGGGCCGCAACACGATCGTCACGGCCGGGCACTGCCTGGTCGCCGGGGACCAGGGCGGCGCCGGAGCGGTCTTCGCACCCGCGTACGCGAACGGGAGCGCGCCCTACGGCACCTGGAAGGTCGAGAAGGTCTTCGAGGACCCGCACTGGTCCGAGGAGAACGACGACGACTTCGACCTCGCCTTTGCCCGGCTCGCCCCGGACGCCGCGGGCCGCTCCATCGAGGACGTCACCGGCGCCGCCCCCTTCGACGCCTCCGGCCGGTCCGCCGAGGAGGTCACGGTCACCGGGTATCCGGCCGACCGCAAGGTGCCCCGGACCTGCACCGCCGTCACCGTCCGCGACAGCGCGACCGAACAGCGCTTCGACTGCGCCGACTTCCCCGGCGGCACGAGCGGCAGCGCCTGGATCGCCCGCGACGGAAAGATCATCGGCATCCTGACGGGCGGCGACACCGACGACGTCTCCACCAGCACCGTCTTCGGTGCCTGGGCGTCCGCGCTCTACGCGAAGGCCACCGCGCCGAACGCCTGACGGGCCCGGCCCCGCGCGCTACCCGATGACCTGCGCCACCAGCCCCGGGGCCCCGGCCCCGCGCGCTACCCGATGACCTGGTCCACCAGCCCCAGGTGCACCGGCCCCGAGTCCGGTCCCGCCGCCAGCAGGTCAGGGAGCAGCGGGGGCCACAGGGGCTCGCCCAGGGCGGCGAGGTGCGGCGGGGAGAGCCACTGCCAGTGGGCCTCCGGGTATTCGGGGACGGGGTCGCGGTGCGGGCCGGTGGTGACGTAGATGTGCTCGTGCTGGCGGACCGGGATGCCCTGGTGGGTGAAATCGTGCTCCCAGGTGCACAGCAGCCGCTGCGGGGCGAGGTCCGTCCAGCCGGTCTCCTCGCGCAGTTCGCGCCGCACGCACTCCTCGGGGCTCTCGCCGGGGTCGATGCCGCCGCCGGGCGGCAGCCAGTGGATCCCCACTTCGATGTTGTTCTCGCGGAACAGGAAGACCGATCCGCTGGGCGAGAGGACGACAATTCGCGCTGCCTGCCGTGGAGTTCTCATCAGATCAATGTACGACGGGACCCCCGGCGGGCCGTAGCGGTCTGCACGCACCCTCACGCCCCCGCCCGGGCCCGCCCGCCGCCTCCCGCCGCCGCTACGCCGCCTGCAGGGCCAGCGTCGGGGACAGGCGGGCCGCCCGCACCGCCGGGTAGAGGCCCGCGACGGTGCCGATGACCAGGGTCGCGCCGAAGCCGCCCGTCACCGCCCACGGCGGAACCACCCAGGGCAGGTCGCCCGCCCGTGCGTAGACCAGGGTGGCGATCCCGCCGAGCGCGATGCCGGCCAGGCCGCCGAGTCCCGACAGCAGGAGGGACTCCGTCACGAACTGCACCCTGATCTGGCCCCTGGTCGCGCCCAGGGAGCGCCGCAGCCCGATCTCGTGGCGCCGCTCCAGCACCGAGATGATCATCGTGTTGGCCACGCCGACCCCGCCCACCAGCAGGGCGATGCCGCCCAGCCCGAGCAGCAGGGTGCTGAAGGCACCCTCGGTGGCCGCCTTCGCCTGGAGCGCCGCCGACGGGTCGGTGACCGCCACCGCGCCCGGCGACGCCGGGTTGGCGGTCCTGCCCATGAGGGCGCGGACCGCCCGCACGCGGTCGTCCGCGGAACGCTCGTAGACGGAGGTGGGGTGGCCGTCGAAGCCCAGCAGGCTCTGCGCCGCCTCCCAGCCGATCAGCGCCGAACGCTCGATCTCGGGGGCCAGCGGGACCGGGTCCAGGACGCCGGTCACGGTGAAGTACCGGCCGCCGATGAAGACCTGGCCGCCCGGCGCCGTGATGCCCAGGCGCTCGGCCGCGACGTGGCCGAGGACGACGGCGGGATAGCGGCCCGTGGCGTCGTTGAGCCAGCTTCCGGCGCGCATCCGCGCGCGCAGGGTTTGGAGCAGGTCGTCCTTGGCCGCCTTGAGGGCGATGCCGCCGGTCTCCTCCTTCGGGATGTTCTCGCTGCGGCGGACCGTTTCCTTGACGTCCCCCGTCGTTCCGACCGACTCGACTCCGTCGATCCGGGCGATCATGCCCGGGGCTTCCTTCGGCAGGCTGGTGTCCTGCCCGGAGAACATGGCCGCGGCCGGGGTCGCGACCAGCATGTTCGTGCCCAGCGCGTCGAGTTCGCGCAGCAGCTTGGCCTGGCTGGACGAGGAGACGCCGACCACCGCGATCATCGTCGCGATGCCGATGGCGATGCCGAGCGCGGACAGGAAGACGCGCAGCGGACGCGAGCGCAGCCCCGCCGAGCCCACGTGCAGGACGTCCCCGGGTCCCAGCCGCGGCGGCGAGAGCCGGCGGCCGGAGCGCCGGGCGCGGGCGTTCGTACGGGCCGCCCTCACGCGATCACCCCCGCGGCGCCGCCGTCGGGCGCGCCGGCGTTCCACCCGTCCGCCACGATCGCTCCGTCGCGCAGGCGGACCTGCCGGGGCAGGCTCGCCGCGATCTCGTTGTCGTGGGTGATCACGGCGATGGTGGCTCCGTCCTCGTTCAGTTCGCGCAGCAGCTCCATCACCGAGGCGCCGGACGCCGTGTCGAGCGCGCCCGTCGGTTCGTCGGCGAGCAGCAGGTCGGGTTCGCCCGCGACGGCCCGGGCGATCGCCACGCGCTGCTTCTGGCCGCCGGAGAGTTCGTGCGGCCGGTGGTCCATGCGGTCGCCGAGGCCGACGCGCTCCAGGGCACGCTCGGCCCGCCGTCCGCGCTCGGCCCGGGAGAGGCCCGAGTACAGCAGGCCCTCGGCGACGTTGGCCCGGGCGCTGATGCCCGGGACCAGGTGGAAGGACTGGAAGACGAAGCCGACGTGCCGGGAGCGCAGGGCGGAGAGCGAGCGGTCGGAGAGGCTCGCGATGTCGTACCCGGCGATGGCGACGCGGCCCGCGCTCGGCCGGTCCAGGGTCCCCACGATGTGCAGCAGCGTCGACTTGCCCGATCCCGACGGGCCGACGATGGCGAGGAGTTCGCCGTTCATGACGGTGAGGTCGACCCCGCGCAGGGCCGAGACCCCGCCGGGGTACTCCTTGGTGACCGCGGTCAGCTCGACGACGGGACGGGCGTGCCGGGGGGCGGGCGGCGCGGGCGCGCCCGCGAAGACGGGATCGGTCATGACGCCGGTACTCCCACGCGCATGCCCTCGGTGAGGGCGTCCCCCTTGACCTCGACGCGGCCCTTGCCGAACATGCCCGGTTCGACCTTGACCTCGCGGACCGTGCCGTTCTCCACGACCTGGACGCCGAAGCCGCCTTCGGCGAGGGCGAGGAGGGAGTTGACCGGTACGGAGAGGACGTTCTTGCGGACCTCGCCGGTCAGGTTCACCGAGACGGGCGCCTGGTCGGGGCCCTTGGCCCCGGCGGCGTCGTCGAGGGTGACGTCGATCCGGACCTTCGGCTTCTTGTCGCCGCCGCTGCCGCCGGTGGCCGGGTCGTCGGGGTTGGCGGTGCTGCCCACCGACTCGATCTTCCCCTGGGCGACGCCGCCGCCGGGCAGGCCCACCGTCACGGGGTCACCCGCCTTGACCGTGCCCGCCTTGGCCACGTCCAGCTGGAAGCGGACCATCCGCTCGGTTCCGGTCAGGGTCAGCACGGGCGTGCCGGACCCCGCGTCGTCGCCGACCGCCATGTCGTTCTTCTGGACCCGCTGTGGACCCGGGGCGAACGTGATGTCCTCCCTGCCGATCTCGCCCGTCTCCTTGAGACCGTGGGACTTCTGCCAGCGCTTGACGCCGGTGACGGTGCCCGCGGTGAAGGTGGCGTCCGTGGCGTCCAGGCCGGTGCCGAAGCCGAGGGCCTGGAGGTTGCGCTTGAGCTGCTTGACGTCCTCGCCCTTGTCCCCGCCGCGCATGGTCCGGTAGACGGGGGTGGTGCCGTACATCAGGCGCACCACCCTGCCGTTGACCTCGTAGAGCCTGCCGTCGCGCTCGACCGCGGAACCGGCGGGGGCGGCCCAGGTCAGGGTGGCGGAGCCGGCTCCTGTGCCCGGGCCCGTACCGCTGCCGCCCGTCCCCGGCGCGCCTCCCGGGGCGCTGAGCTTGCGCTCCTGCGCGTACCCGAGCGTGCCGTCGACCCGCAGGCCGGAGGCCAGGTCGCCGCGGGTGACCGGCGCCGTCGCGCCCGGCAGCCCGTCCGTGCGCCGGCGGTGGGTCTCCTCGCTGCCCGTCCCGGCCTGCGCGACGACCGCGTACCCGCCCCCCGCTACGGCGAGCACGAGGGCCACCGAGCCCAGGAACCACTTCCGGCGCCCGCTCATTCGCCCGCGCTGCACTTGTTCATCCGGGCGACGAAGGCGTCCTTGTCGACGCCCTCGGGTATCGAGGTGGCACTCATCGCGCTCCCGTTGAACTCCGGGTCCGGCACGTCGAAGCCGTGGTCCCGCATGCACTTCGCCGTCTTGAGGGCCTTGTCCTTGTCCGCCTGGCGGACCTCGCCGGTGCCCGGGGCCTGCATGCCGCACTTCTCGAACGCCTTCTTCACCGCCTCCGGGTCGCCGCCCGCGCCCAACGTCATGCCCCGCGGGTCCTCGCCCGGCTTGGGGTCGGGGGCGTCGATGCCGTTGTCGCGCAGGCACTTGCGCGTCTTGAGCGCCTTGTCGGCGTCCGTGCCGCCGTTTGCGCCGCCGTTTGCTCCACCGCTCGCGCCGGCCGAGTTCGAGGACTCCTGCTTTCCGTCCTTCTTCCCGTCCGGGCCGCCGGAGCCGCCCGCGCACGCGGTGACGAAGAGGGCCATCCCGGTGAGGAGGGCGGCCGTGGTCGTGGTCGTGGATCGCTTCATGCGGCAGAGCCTGCGCGAGGAGGGGATCTCCCTTCTCTAAGGCCCCGTGCTTACAACGGCGAAATGCGCCTCTCCGGTAAAGAGGACACCATGCGAGTTCTGGTGGTGGAGGACGAGGAGTTCCTCCGGGAGATGATCGCCGAGGGTCTGCGCCGCGACGCGCTGGCCGTGGACGAGGCGAGCGACGGCCCGGAGGCCCTGCGGCGGCTGCGCCTCGGCGCGTACGACGTCCTCGTCCTGGACCGCGACCTGCCCGGGCTGCACGGCGACGAGGTGTGCCGCCAGGTGGTGCGCGAGCGGCTGCTCACCCGGGTCCTGATGCTCACCGCCTCCGGCACGGTCCGCGACCGGGTGGAGGGCCTCGGCCTGGGCGCTGACGACTACCTGACCAAGCCCTTCGCCTACGACGAACTCCTCGCCCGGGTCCTCGCCCTGGGCCGGCGCGCCCGGCCCGCGCTGCCGCCCGTGCTGGAGGCCGCCGGGATCGCCCTGGACACGGCGCGGCGCAGTGCGGTCCGCGACGGGCACCGGCTCGCCCTGTCGCGGAAAGAGTTCGCGGTCCTGGAGGCGCTGCTGCGTGCCGAGGGGGCGGTGATCAGCAACGAGGACCTGATCGAGCAGGTGTGGGAGGCGGACACCAGCTACCGCACGAACGCCGTCCGGGTCACGCTCAGCAAGCTGCGCGCCAAGCTGGGCGAGCCGCCGCTGATCGAGACCGTGCCGGGCGCGGGCTACCGGATCCCGCGATGAGGGGGAGGCGCGGGACCCCCGGGGTCCGCGGGGCGCACCCGGTCCGTGGGACGCACCCGGTCCGCGGGGCGCACCCGGTCCGCGGGGCCGGCCGGCTCCGCCCGTACCTCTCGCCGGCCGCCTTGTTGCCACGCAGCGAGCGCGCCCGGCTGACCACGCTCTACGGCGCGCTGCTGGTGCTCGCGGGCGGCGGCCTGGTCGCGCTGCTGAACGTCCTGGTCCGCAAGGGCCTGTTCCGCAGCATCAACCAGGCCGTCACCACCTACGCCCCGGCCCTCCACCAGACGCAGACCCTGCGCGAGGGGCCGGCGCTCGCCGTGCCGGCCCAGAAGGCGCCGGGCGCCGCGCTGACCCCGGAGCAGCTGGCGACGTACCGGGCCACCCGCGACCTCAGCAGCGCCGCCGAGCGGGCCGCGCTGCACGAGCTGCTGACCGTGTCCCTGGTCGCGCTCGCCGTGTTCGCGGTGCTGTCGATCTGGCTGGCCTGGTGGATGTCGGGCCGGGTGCTGCGCCCCGTCGGGGTGATCACCGAGACGGCCCGGCGGCTGTCCGGGGCGAACCTGCACGAGCGGATCGGCCTGGCCGCGCCCCCCGGCGAGCTGAAGCGGCTCGCGGACACCTTCGACGGGATGCTCGACCGGATGGAGGACCTGGTCGGCGCCCAGCGGCGGTTCGCGGCGAACGCCGCCCACGAACTGCGCACCCCGCTCGCGGTGCAGCGGGCGGCGGCCGAGATCGGGCTGGCCGGGGAGCCGGATCCGGCGAAGGTGGCCCGTATCCGCGAGAAGCTGATCGGGGTCGCGGACTCCAGCGAGCACCTCATCGAGTCGCTGCTGCTCCTCGCGGTGTCCGAGGAGGGTCTGGAGAGCACGCGGACGGTGGACCTCGCCGCGCTGGCGGCGGCGGAGCTGGCGGAGTGCACGGGGGAGGGGGCGCTCGGGCCGGACCGGCCGGCCGGGCTGTCGGTGGAGCGGGCGCTGGCGCCGCTTGCGGTGGCGGGGGACCGGCTGCTCCTGGGCCACCTGGTCCGCAACCTCCTGGCCAACGCGGTGCGCCACAACCGCCCGGGCGGCCGCATCGAGCTGCGGACCTCGCCCGACGGGGTCCTCACGGTCTCGAACACCGGCCCGGTGATCCCGCCCGGAGAGGTGGCCCGGCTGCTGGAGCCGTTCCGGCGGCGCGCGGAACGGCGTCACACGGCGGGCGAGGGCGCGGGCCTCGGGCTCTCGATCGTCGCCTCGATCGCGCGGGCGCACGGCGCGGCCCTGACCGCCGAGGCCAACCCGGCCCCGTCCGGCGGCCTGACGGTGCGGGTCCGCTTCCCGGCGGCCGGATCCCCGCCGCCCCCAGCGGGGTGACCTGGTGCGCGCCCCGCCGTAGGGTGCACCCCATGAGCCCTGAAATCACCGTCTACTGGCGGCCCGGATGCGTCTTCTGCATGAAGCTGTGGCTCAAGTTGCGTCTCACCGGCACCCGTTACCGGCCCGTCAACATCTGGCGCGACCCCGAGGCGGCCGCCTTCGTCCGCAGCGTTGCGGACGGCAACGAGACCGTCCCCACGGTCCGCGTCCGCTCCGCGACGGGCACCGAACAGGCCCTGGTGAACCCTTCGCTCGCCGCCGTCAAGCGGGCTCTGGCGGCCTGATCCGCCGCGCGCCGTCCGAGTCAGTGTCAGTGTCCGTGTCCTTGTCCGTGAGGCGCAGAGCGCGCTCGCGCGCCAGCAGGGCGATGTAGGCGAGGTCGAACACCGAGCACAGCAGGCCCAGTCCGAGGATGAACGGCGCGTCCTCGATCACCCCGAACAGCAGCGTCGGGGCCAGCGTGCCGAGCCATTTGGCGACGGCGACGACCAGGCTCTGCCCGCGCGCCCCGCCGCGCCCCGCGAACAGCGCGATGAACAGCCCGGACATCAGCAGGTTCTGCAGGAACGCGGAATAGCGGGACGCGTCGTGCGCGCCGAAGTGCGCGAGGAAGAGCCACTGCACGGCGAACGCGCTGCCGAAGACGAGCACGCTCCAGACGGCGAACAGCGGCCGGGTGACGAATCCGGGCAGCTCGGCCCGCCCGAAGCGCAGGAACGTACAGACGATCACCAGGTCGGCGACGGCCCACACGATGTTGACGACCCCCTGCGCGGAGATCCCGCCGCGCACGTCGTTCACGGCGTACGTCGTCTCCCACGCGAAGTTGAGCGCGAGCGCGGCCACGGGCATCGCGTACGTCCGCTGCCGCAGCCCGAGCCGGATGGCCTCGACGTAGACGACGGTCCAGGCGATCCCGCTCACCAGGGTCAGCAACAGCTCCACGCGCGTCTCCCGCACTCGCACAACCCACTCGCACCCGCACTCCGCGCCCCTGCCGGCCCGGGCACCGCACCCTAGCCAACGCAGGGCGCGGGGCCCAGGCCCCGCGAGGTCAGAACCGCTGCTGCTCGACGCCGGGCGGCAGGAGGCAGGGGGTGTTGACCACGTAGGTGAAGGTGTTGCCGTCGAGGTCTTCCGCGCTGACGAACTGCCGGTCCTTCGGGTGCTGGGCGTCCACCAGGTAGGCGGGATCCACGCTGGTGTCCTCCCGGTAGCCGACGATCTCGAAGCCCTGGGTCTTGAGCTCGTCCCGCAGCGCCCGGATGGCCGCCTGCTGCTTGTCGCGCGGCACGGTGGCGCGCCCGTTGTACTGGAGGGTGAACCGGCCGTCCTCGGCCGTTTCGCTGCCCTTGCCGGTGCATTCGGAGAAGTGGGGCTCCAGGGTGCCGGGCAGGGTCTCGCCCTGCGTGGTGCGCACCATGGATTCCACCCAGTGCCGGCCCCACTCCTCCGCCTTCTCCCTGCTCATCCGGGGCAGGGGATCGTTGATTCCGTCGTCGGACATGCAGCCTCCCAGCAGCAGGACGAGCGCCAGCGCGACCGCAGCGTTCTTCCGTCGGTTCATGAGCGGGGCCCTTCGGGCGTCTTGCCGGCGATGATGCGGCCCTGATTGTTCAGGCTCTTGCTGCCCTCGTCCCAGTAGCCGCTGTGCCCGGCCGTGTCCACGTACATCCGCTGCGCGCCGAACCCGGGATCCTTCGGATCCTCGCCGAGGGTGAGTCCCGAGAGGTCGTTGGAGACGAAGTCGTCCGCGGCGGCGCCGACCCACAGGTGCCGGGGGTCGACGTGCAGCTGGTCCGCGCGTTCCACGGTCAGGCCCGGGCTGCCGACCACCAGGACGTCGTCCGCTCCGAGGCCCGCGCCGCCGGCGTCGGCGGCGCCCGTCATGGTCGAGCCGTAGCTGTGTCCGATGACGGTGAGGTGGGCCGGGTCGCCCTGGTGGGAGGCGCGCAGTCCGTGCGTGAAGTCGCGCAGGTCCTGCGCACCCGCCTCCGCCCTGCCGCGGGTGGCCACGCTGAGGTCCGGCTCGGGAGCGTCGTAGTCCATCCAGCTGATCACGGACACATCCGTTCCCGTGGTCCGGCGTCCGGCGGCGTCCTGGAGTTTGTCGATGCGGCTGATCTGGCCGCCGAACTTGTCCAGTTGCGTGTCCGTGCCCGGGACCAGCACCGCCGTGTGCCGGGCGGTGTCCGGGTTGCCCAGGGCGACGATGGCGCGGCCGTCCTTCTCGGTGCCGAAGCCGAGGAGGTACAGCTGCTTGTGGGCGGGCCCGCTGTCGGACTTCTCCAGGCGGTCCTTGAGGGCGGTCAGCCCCCGGTAGCCGTAGCGGTCGTGGTAGCCGAGGCTGCTCTCGCGCAGCGCGTAGTCGTTCAGGCGCTGGTCCAGGACGTCCCGGTTGGCGTGGTCGCGGACGGGGGTGGGCAGGCCGTCCAGGGCGCCGATGGCGTCGGGGTAGGCCGCGAGGTAGAAACCCCGCTTCTCGTCGTCCAGCGAGGCCCACCACTCCTGGGAGCGCTGCGGGTCCTTGCCGTCCGGGATGTCCTTGGGACTGATCCCGGCGAACGCGGCGACCGCCGCCGCGTCCTTCTGCGCGTTCTCGCCGCCGTAGCGCTTGTCGAGGTCGAAGGGGTCGAGCTGGCGGAGCGTCTCGGTGGCGTTGGCGCTGACGCCGACCGCCTCGTTCACCGCCGCCTCGATCCGCGCGCGGTAGCCGCCCAGGCCGCTGTTGGCCTGCTGCTGCACGGCCTGGTAGTCGGGGTCGTTGTGGTAGGCGGGATCGACCGCCTGTTTGGCCTCGACCCAGCCGTCGTCACGGACCGTGTGCCCGGCCTGTTCGGCGTCGGACACGGCGTGGCGCAGGGTGCGCTGGGCCGCCTGCATCTTGGTGCTGAGGGCGTGCAGGACCACCGAGATCAGGACCGCGTTGCGCTGGCCGGTGCCGAGTTTGGTCTCGGTGGCCTCCATCGCGTCGAAGCCGTTGGTCGCGGCCGCTCCGGTCCAGCCCGCCTTGTGCAGCGGGCCGCTCACCCGCCTGCGGCTGCCGGACTGCGTGTCGTCCAGTGCCTTGGCGAGCTTCTTCCAGGAGGCGGTGGCCGCCTCGATCTCGGCGAAGTCCTGCCGCATGAGCTGTGCGAAGAGTTCCGGCATCGCGGGCGCTCACCAGCCCCGGAACTTGGATATGACGTCGTGCTCCAGGGCGTCGTGTCCGTCGGCGAGCAGCCGCAGGCCTTCGGCATGGCTCGCGAAGACGTCCTGAAGGGTGCCCAGCGCGTCGCCCCACCCCTGGCTCGCCCCCGTCATCCTGGCCCCCGCGGTCCACGGTGCGAAGGACGCTCCGGCCTCGGCGAGGTCGGTCAGCGCCTTCTTCAGGTGCGGCCGCAGATCCGTCACCAAGGTGTCGACCGCGCCCGCCGAGGCGCGCAGGTCGGTCTGTGACACGTTGAGGTCCCACCCCATGTCGTTTCCCCCCGTTACTCGTGCGAATTCGATGATCGTATGGACATTCGAGGCGAGTGGCCAGCCGGTCGGTCTCGGCGCCCGTCCGAACGGGGCTGCCGAGGGCCTTGCCTGACGGTGCGTCAGCTACGACGATGGCCCCACGGCTCCACGGGACGGCACGTCGGTCCGTGCGGTGGTGAAGGCGGCTTCCACTACGAAGGCGAGGCGGGGACGGCATGGCGCGCGTGTTTCCGGAAGGTCGGCTGGTCTACGGGATGCAGCTCCCGGTCCAGTCGCAGAGCACCCTCTACGCCGAGCCCTGGGAGGCCTCGGCCGGCGCGGCCGATCTGGTCGAGGTGGCGCGGGCCGCGGACCGGGCCGGGTTCGGGTACCTCGCCTCGTGCGACCACGTGGCCATCCCGCGGCGGCTCGCCGGGCCGATGGGCACCGTCTGGTACGACCCGGTCGCCACCCTGTCCTACCTGGCCGCGGTCACCGAGAACGTACGGCTGCTCAGCCACGTCGCGATCGTCGGCCTGCGCCACCCGCTGGTCAGCGCCAAGCAGTACGCGACCCTCGACCACCTCAGCGGCGGCCGGCTGATCCTGGGGGTCGGCGCCGGGCACGTCCAGGAGGAGTTCGAGGCCCTCGGCGTGGACTTCGCCCGGCGCGGACCGCTGCTCGACGAGACCCTCGACGCCCTTCGGGCGGCCCTCGGGCCCGGCGAGTACCCGGACTTCGAGGGCGAGGCCTTCGCCTTCAAGGACCTGGGGCAGCTGCCGCGCCCGGCCCAGGAGCGGATTCCGGTGTGGATCGGCGGGTCCTCGCCCGCCGCCCTGCGCCGGGCGGCGCTGCGCGGCGACGGCTGGCTCCCGCAGGGCGATCCGCGGGAGAAGCTCCCCGACCGGATGGCCCGCATCCGCGAGCTGCGCGCCGCCGCCGGGGTCACCGCGCCCGTCGAGATGGGCGCGATCACCGAGGCGCTGTACGTCGGGGAGCCCGGATGGGACACCGGCCGGCGCACCCTCACCGGCAAGGCGGAGGCGTTGGCCGAGTCCCTGCGCGCGTACAAGGCGCTCGGCGCGGACCAGATACAGGTGCGCTTCCGCAGCCGCGACCGGGCCGAACTCGTGGACCAGATCGCCGCGTTCGGGTCCGAGGTCGGTCCCCTCCTCAACGACTGAACGACCGAGCGACCGAGCGACTGAACGGCCAACCAATCCACCACGGAGGGCATCGGCATGGGCAAGCTGGACGGGCGCGTCGTCATCATCACGGGGGCGGCGCGCGGCCAGGGCGAGCAGGAGGCCCGGATCTTCGCCGCCGAGGGCGCGAAGGTGCTGCTGGGGGACGTGCTGGACGAGCAGGGCGCCGCGGTCGCCAAGGAGATCGGCGAGGAGCGGGCCCGGTACGTACGGATGGACGTGAGCCGGGAGGAGGACTGGGCGGCCGCCGTGGCCGCCGCGAAGGAGGCCTTCGGCCGGGTCGACGGGCTGGTCAACAACGCGGGCATCCTGCGCTTCAACGAGCTGGTGAGCACCCCGCTGGAGGAGTTCCAGCAGATCATCCAGGTCAACCAGATCGGCACCTTCCTCGGCATCAAGGCCGTCGCCCCCGAGATCGGGGCGGCGGGCGGCGGCACCATCGTCAACACCTCGTCCTACACGGGTCTGACGGGCATGGCTTACGTCGGTGCCTACGCCGCCACCAAGGCGGCGATCCTCGGCCTGACCCGGGTGGCCGCGCTGGAGCTGGCCGCCGGGAACATCCGGGTCAACGCGATGTGCCCGGGGGCCGTCGACACCCCCATGGCGAACCCCGGGCTGCTGGACCCGGCCGGGATGACGGACGAGGCGCGGGACGCGATGGCGGAGCTGTACAAGCGGGTCGTGCCGATGGGGCGGGTGGGCCGCCCGGAGGAGATCGCGCGCCTGGCCCTGTTCCTGACCAGCGAGGACTCGTCGTACATCACCGGCCAGCCCTTCGTGATCGACGGCGGCTGGATGGCCGGCGTCAGCATCCTCTAGGCGCCTATCTGATGGAGCGTCAGCTATTGACGGCTCCCGCACGCGGTGGAACAGTCAGGGCCATCGATCTGACGCAACGTCAGAAACCTAAGGACGGTGAACCCCTTGGAATTCGGGCTCTTTGTGCAGGGATACGTGGCTGAGGCGCGGTCCAAGGTCGACCCCGAGGCAGAGCACAAGGCGCTGATCGAGGAGACCGAGTACGTCATCCAGGCCGACAAGTCCGGCTTCAAGTACGCCTGGGCCTCGGAGCACCACTTCCTGGAGGAGTACTCCCACCTCTCGGCGAACGAGGTCTTCCTCGGGTACCTCGCCCACGCCACCGAGCGCATCCACCTCGGCTCCGGCATCTTCAACCCGCTCGCCCCGGTGAACCACCCGGTCAAGGTGGCCGAGAAGGTCGCCATGCTCGACCACCTCTCCAAGGGCCGCTTCGAGTTCGGCACCGGCCGTGGCGCGGGCAGCCACGAGATCCTCGGCTTCCTCCCCGGCATCGAGGACATGAACGGCACCAAGGAGATCTGGGAGGAGACCATCGCGGAGTTCCCCAAGATGTTCCTCCAGGAGGAGTACGAGGGGTTCCAGGGCAAGCACTGGTCGCTGCCGCCGCGGAAGATCTTCCCCAAGCCGTACGGCAAGGCCCACCCGGCCATGTGGTACGCCGCCGGCTCGCCCGCCTCGTACGCGATGGCGGCCAGGAAGGGCCTCGGCGTGCTGGGCTTCAGCGTGCAGAAGGTCTCCGACATGGCGTGGGTGCTGGACCAGTACAAGACGGCCATCCAGGAGGCGAAGGCCATCGGCGCCTTCGTCAACGACAACGTCATGGTCACCTCGACCGCGATCTGCGCCGAGACCCACGACAAGGCCGTCGAGATCGCCGTCAACGCCAACATGAACCGCTTCCAGTCGCTGGTCTTCCGCTACCACGACACCTTCCCGCGGCCCGAGGCGATCCCGCAGTGGCCCGAAATCCTCCCCGAGTACAACGCGGAGATCATCGAGCTGCTGATCGCCGAGGAACTGCTGATCTGCGGCGACCCCTCCGAGGTGCTCCAGCAGTGCAAGCGGTGGGAGCAGGCGGGCGCCGACCAGCTGTCCTTCGGTCTGCCGACCGGGGTGTCGTACGAGGACACCATGACCACCGTCAAGCTCATCGGCGAGCACGTGATCCCGCAGATCGACACGGACCCGGTGCACCGGACGACCCGCTTCCGCGACGCGGTCTGACCTCGGGGCCGGTGGGGCTGGATTGCGCCGGGCGCGATGTCAGCCCCGCCGGCGTTCGAGGCGCCGCCGGAGGCAGACAGGTACACCGCAGAAGGGACGTCATGCTCGACCACCTGATCAAGGGCGCCACCGTCGTGGACGGTACGGGCGCCCCCGCCCGCGTGGCGGACGTCGGGATACGCGACGGCCGGATCGCGGTCATCGCCGCGCCCGGCACCGTCACCGAGGAGACCCGGACCGGCGAGGACGCGCACGGCCTCGTCCTGACCCCCGGCTTCATCGACCCGCACACGCACTACGACGCCCAGCTCTTCTGGGACCCCTACGCGACCCCCTCGATGAACCACGGCGTCACCACCGTCGCGGGCGGCAACTGCGGCTTCACCCTGGCCCCGCTGCACCCGGACCGCCCCGAGGACGCCGATTACACGCGCCGGATGATGAGCAGGGTCGAGGGCATGGCGCTGGCCGCCCTGGAAGAGGGCGTCGACTGGACCTGGTCCACCTTCGGCGAGTACCTCGACGCCCTCGACGGCCGGATCGCCGTCAACGCGGGCTTCATGGTCGGCCACTGCGCGCTGCGCCGCCACGTCATGGGCGAGGACGCGGTCGGCGGCCAGCCCACGCCCGAGCAGATGGACCAGATGCTGGCGCTGCTCCACGACGCGATGGACGCGGGCGCCTGGGGCCTGTCCACCACCCAGTCCTCCACCCACTCCGACGGCGCGGGCGCCCCCGTCGCCTCCCGGCACGCGAAGCCCGCCGAACTGCTCGCCCTCTCCCGGGCGGTGGCCGAGCACGAGGGCACCCAGCTGGAGGCGATCGTCGCGGGCTGCCTGGACCAGTTCGCGGACGAGGAGATCGACCTCTTCGTCGAGATGAGCGCGGCCGCCGGCCGCCCCCTGAACTGGAACGTGCTGACCATCGACGCCGCCGTACCGGAGCGGGTGCCGCGCCAGCTGCTGCCGAGCGAGCGGGCCCGTAAGGCGGGCGGCCGGATCGTCGCCCTCACCATGCCGATCCTGACGCCGATGAACATGTCGCTCGGCACCTTCTGCGCGCTCAACCTGATCCCCGGCTGGGGGGAGGTCCTCGGCCTGCCCGTGCCCGAGCGGATCGCCCGGCTGCGCGACGCGGACGTACGGGCCGAGATGCTGCGCCGCGCCGACAGCAAGGAGGCCGGGGTCTTCCGGCGCCTCGCCGACTTCGGCCGCTACGTCATCGGGGACACCTACACCCCGCAGAACGCCGGGCTCTCCGGCCGTGTGGTGCGCGACATCGCGGCCGAGCGCGGCCAGGACCCCTTCCACTGCCTGGTCGAGATCTGCGC
Organism: Streptomyces sp. NPDC006529; assembly: GCF_040611795.1. Lineage (NCBI taxonomy): Bacteria > Bacillati > Actinomycetota > Actinomycetes > Kitasatosporales > Streptomycetaceae > Streptomyces > Streptomyces sp. NPDC006529. Next base: position 91,704 of record NZ_JBEXPB010000024.1, read on the forward strand.
GGCCGACGACCTGCGCACGGTGCTGTGGCCGATGCCCACCGACAACGACCCGGCCAGCTGGGCGCTGCGCCAGGAGACCTGGCAGCACGAGGACGTCATGCTCGGCGGCTCGGACGCGGGCGCGCACCTGGACCGGATGTGCGGCGCCCCGTACACGACGCGGTTCCTCGGGGACTGCCTGCGCGGGCGCAAGCTGGTGCCGCTGGAGCAGGCGGTACGGATGCTGACGGACGACCCGGCGCAGCTCTTCGGGCTGCGCGAGCGGGGCCGGATCGCCGAGGGGTTCCACGCCGATCTGGTGCTCTTCGACCCGGAGCGGATCGAGGCGGGGCCCGCCACGCTCGTGCACGACCTGCCGGGCGACAGCCCGCGGCTGGACTCGCGGGCCATCGGCATCGTCTCCGTCCGGGTCAACGGGGTGGAGACGATCCGCGACGACGAGATCACGGGGGCGGTCCCCGGGACCGTGCTCCGTTCGGGCCGGGACACGAGGACGGTGAGCACGCGGTGAGCGGGGCGAGCGGGGCGGGCGCGGACCAGCCGCAGCAGCTCCTGATCGACGGTGAGTGGGTGGCCCCCGCGGGCGGCCACTACGAGGTGATCAACCCGGCGGACGAGTCGGTGGTCGGCCTCGCCCCCGAGGCCTCGCGGCAGCAGGTGCACGAGGCCGCCGCCGCGGCCCGGGCGGCCTTCGCGAGCTGGTCCCGGACCAGGCCCGAGGAGCGGGCCGCGATCCTGGACCGGGCCGCCGACATCATGCAGCGGGAGTACGAGCCGTGGGCGCGCCTGGCCCGGGCCGAGACCGGCGCGCCGACGGGGATCGCCCGCGGCATGCAGGTCGGGGTCGGAGTGGCGCGCTTCCGGCGGTACGCGAAGGGCGCCCTGGAGCCGGTCGAACGGGGTCTGCCCCCGCAGGTCACCGAGGCGGGCCCGATGGGCGCGGCCAGTGTGCTGGGCGCGCTGGAGATCCGCCAGCCGGTCGGCGTGGTCACCTGCATCACCTCCTACAACAACCCGTGGGCCAATCCGGCGGGCAAGGTCGCCCCCGCGCTGGCGATGGGCAACACGGTCGTGGTCAAGCCCGCTCCGCAGGACCCGCTGTCGGTGTTCCGCATGGCGGCGGCGCTCCAGGAGGCGGGGGCCCCGCCCGGAGTGGTGAACGTGGTCAACGGCGCGTCGGTGGAGGTCGGCGAGGCGGCCGTGGACGGCCCGGACGTGGACATGGTGTCCTTCACCGGCTCGACGGTCGTCGGGCAGAAGATCGCCGAGGTGTGCGGCCGGACCATGAAGCGGCAGCTGATGGAGCTGGGCGGCAAGGGCGCGGCGGTCGTCTTCGACGACGCGGACCTGGACGCGGCGGTGCTCGGCATCGGGACGACGTTCTCCTTCTACAGCGGCCAGATCTGCACGGCCCCGACCCGGGTGATCGCCCAGCGCGGCATCCACGACCGGCTGGTCGAGAAGCTGACCGGCTACCTGGGCTTCATGAAGGTCGGCGACCCGGGCGCGCGCGGCACGGTGGTCGGCCCGGTGATCTCCGCGGCGCACCGCGACCGGGTGGAGTCGTACGTCGAGCTGGGCCGCAAGGAGGGGGCGCGGGTCGCGTACGGCGGCGAGCGCCCGGTGGTGGGCCCGGACGGCAAGGGGTTCTACGTCGCCCCGACGCTGCTCGTGGACTGCACGAACGACATGCGGGTGGTCCGGGAGGAGATCTTCGGGCCGGTGGTCGTGGTGGTCCCCTTCGACGACGAGGAGGAGGGGATCGCGCTGGCCAACGACAGCGACTTCGGCCTGCTGCACTACGTGTGGTCCGGGGACGCGGCGCGCGCCTTCCGGGTGGCGCGGCGGATGCGGGCCGGCGGGGTCGGCGTGAACACCATCGGGCGCAACATGGAGGCGCCGTTCGGCGGCTTCAAGCGCAGCGGGGTGGGCCGGGACGTGGGCTCGTACGCACTGCACGCCTACAGCGAGGTCCAGTCGATCGTCTGGGGCTGACGCGGCGGGCGGGGCCGGGCGCGGTCGCCCGGCCCCGGCCGCGCTCAGTGGTCGTTGTAGTAGTCGGTGAGGACACAGCCCTTGGCCTGGGCGTTCGTCTTCACGTAGCCGCTGGGCGCGGTGAAGCCCGGGTGGCAGTTCAGGATGAGGAGACCGCCCGGGCGGGCCATGGCGGTGATGGCGTTGTCGCTCGTTGCCAGGACGGCGAAGTCCTGACCGATGAGGAATCCGCCGGTGAGGCCCCGGTCCGGCGACTGGGCGCGTTCCTTGTCCAGGTCGGCCTTGTAGGCGGCCTGGAACTTCTTCATGTCCTTGACCATGAAGATGCGGGTGCCGCGGCCGCAGTAGCCGCGCTCGGTGACGGACCAGCCGGCGTCGTACTTCGCGTCGTCGGCGGGGCTCTCGTCGTCCGTGGGCTCCGTGGAGACGGAGGGGCACCGCGTGTAGCCGCCCACGAAGCGGGCGGCGGCGGCCATGGTGCCCGCCTTGGGCAGCTGCTGGAAGGGCGTGCCGTCCTTGGGGGCGTTGCCGTTGACGCCGCCGTTCCTGGTGGGGTTCTCCAGGGTGCCCTCCATCCCGTCGCCGTCGCTGCCGCCGTCGGCTCCGATGCCGCCGACGACTCCGACGTCCCCGCCGCCGGAGCCGCTCGCGCCCGTACTCGCGCCCCCGCAGGCGGTCAGGACGAGCAGGGCGGTGACGGCCGCGCCGGAGGCGAGGGCTGAGGTGATGCGCATGGAACGGACTCTCCCCGTGAAAATGACCTTGAACGGCGGCGACTGTAGGGGCTTCGCCATGTCCACGGCAAAGTGGGCGCCGGAGGGGGGTCGTACGGAGTCCGGGAAAGTCACACGGGAAAGTTTCTAACTGCACAAAACGGACACGGCTGCGATTTCCGCATGCCGGAACACGTCGTTCGGTGCCTTGCGAACTGTGGACGGGTAGAGGCCATGACTTCCATTGCCAGCCAAGAGCGCGCCATCTGGGCAAGATTCAAAGGTCATCTGGCGTTCACTTAAGTGGACTTAAACCCTCCGAATGTGGAAACCGCACCGTCTAACGTCCTGAGGCATGACACAGCTGGACGTTCGGCCCCCGGCCGCAGACACCGTGAGCGGAGCCCCCGAAAGCGCCGCCCGAGGCGACGTCCGGGGCAAGGGCCTCGGCAAGGGCTCCGTGGGCCTCCTGGGCAGCGCCGTCATCGGCATCTCCACCGTGGCCCCCGTCTACTGCCTGACCTCCACCCTCGGTTCCACCGCGGGCGAGGTCGGCGTCCAGATGCCCGCCGTGTTCCTCGCGGGGTTCCTGCCCATGCTGCTCGTCGCCTTCGCCTACCGCGAGCTCAACAAGGCGATGCCCGACTGCGGCACCTCCTTCACCTGGACCGTCAAGGCCTTCGGCCCGCGCGTCGGCTGGATGTGCGGCTGGGGGCTGGTGATCGCCACGATCATCGTGCTCTCCAACCTGGCCGGCGTCGCCACCTCGTACTTCTGGCTGCTCGCCGGTGAGATCACCGGCAACCCCGCCCTCGCGGCCCTGGACGACAGCAAACCCGTACACATCGCCACCTGCCTCAGCCTGATCGCCGTCGCCACCGCCATCAGCTACCGCGGGATGACCGCCACCAAGGGCATCCAGTACACCCTGGTCGGCCTCCAGCTCGTCGTGCTCGCCGTCTTCGTCGCCATGGCCTTCCAGAAGGCCTCCGCCGGGACCTTCGACACCGGGCTCGACTTCTCCTGGCAGTGGATGAACCCCTTCGCGGTCGGATCCATGGCCTCCTTCACCGCCGGGCTCTCGCTCTCGATCTTCATGTACTGGGGCTGGGACGCCTGCCTGGCCACCAACGAGGAGACCACCGGCTCCGCCAAGACCCCCGGCCGCGCCTCGCTCATCGCGATGGTCGTCCTGGTCGGCTCGTACCTGGCCACCGGCATCGTCGCCCAGATGGCCGTCGGCTCCGGCGACAAGGGCTTCGGCCTCGGCAACCCCGACACCTCCGGCAACGTCTTCGCCGCCCTCGCCGGCCCCGTCATGGGCCCCGGCCTCGGCGTCCTGCTCTTCGTCGCGGTCCTCGCCTCGGCGACCGCATCCCTCCAGACGACGTTCATCCCGGTCGCCCGCACGGTGCTGGCCATGGCGACCTACGAGGCCCTGCCGTCCGCGTACGCGAAGGTCCACCCCCGGTTCAAGACCCCCGGCCGGGCGACCGTCATGGCGGGCGCGGCGACCGGCACCTTCTACACCGTGATGACCCTCGTCAGCGAGAACGTCCTCACCGACACGATCTTCGCGCTCGGCCTGATGATCTGCTTCTACTACTCGCTGACCGCCTTCGCCTGCGCCTGGTACTTCCGCGGCGAACTGCGCCGCTCCGGCCGCGACCTGCTGTTCAAGGGCGTCTTCCCGGTGGCGGGCGGGCTGCTCCTCGCCGCGGTCTTCTGCAAGACCCTCGTCGACATGTGGAACCCGTCCTACGGCTCCGGCTCCACGGTCTTCGGCGTCGGCAGCGTGTTCGTCATCGGCGTGGGCCTGCTGCTCCTGGGGCTGGTCATCATGCTGGTCACCGAACGCCGCAGCCCCGCCTTCTTCCGCGGGCGCGTCCTCACCCGAGCGACCCCGGCACTGGTCGTCAACGACTGAGGCCGGGGCGGCCGACGGACGGGTCGGCCGGTCAACGGCGCCGGCGCCCCGGGGTGACCCGCGGGCGCCGGTGTCGTTGGGCGTGGCATGAACGCCATGAAGCGCACCCTCGCCGCCCTGGTCCTCTCCGGCGGCGCCGCCATCGCCCTCACCCCGGGCCTCGCCCAGGCCGCGGACGAGACCACGCCGCAGGGCCCGCCGATCACCGCACGGGTCGGCGAGATCGTCGACAACCCGAGCGGGGCCGTCAAGGACGCCAAGACCGCCGTCGGCGTGGCCGCGGGAGTCGCCAAGACCTCCGCCCACGCCACCGACAGCTCCCTCGCGGGCACGGGCACCGCCCTGGAGACGGGCCTGCCGAAGGCCCCCAAGGTCGGCGGCTGAGCCCGCAAGCGCGGGCCGCCGCGCGCTGAGCGGCGCAACGGTCTCACCCCCGGCTTGACCCTCGACCTGGTGGAGGTCGCAGAGTCGTCGTCGTGGAGAACGACCAGCGCGCGGACGAGCGCGACGAAGACCGCGACGACGCGCGCCGTGACGGGCGCGCCGAGCAGCGCGACGGCCTGCGCACCATCGGCGAGTTGGCCCGGGGCAGCGGCCTCGGCGTTAGCGCCCTGCGCTTCTACGACCGGGCGGGCGTCCTGATGCCCGCCCGGGTCGACCCGGCGACCGGATACCGCTGGTACGGGCCCGGGCAGCTCGCCGAGGCCCGCGTCCTGGCCCGGCTGCGCCGGGCCGGGATGCCCCTGGCGGACATCCGGCTGGTGCTCGCGGGCTGGTCCGGTGCGGACACCGGCCTGGTGCCCGGCCTGCTGGAAGGCCACCTGCGCCGGCTCGAACGCGGCCTCGCCGAGGCGCGTGCGGAGTTCTCCACGCTACGAGCGCTACTCGCACCCAAGGGGAACACCACGATGACCGCATCCACCGCCACTGCCGCCACCGCCCGCCTGACCGTGCCGGCCACCGATCTCGCCGCCGCCCTCGACGCCGTCCGCTTCGCCGCCGGGACCGATCCCGAGCTGCCCGTCCTCGGCGGGGTCCTGTTCGACATCGAGGGCCGCGACCTGCACGTCGTGGCCACCGACCGCTACCGGATGGCCGTCGCCCGCACCTCCACCACCGGGCACGGCGGCGAGCGGGTCCAGGTGACCGTCCCCGCCGCGCTCGTCGACGCGATGCGCGCCCTGCTGACCGGCGACGGCGCCCCGGCCCACCTGAGCGTGGCGGGGGACCGGGTGGAACTGGAGACCCTGGGCCACGAGGTCGCCGGCCGGGTCATCGGCGAGGACTTCCCCGACTACCGCCGCCTGACCCGGCTGCCCGAAGGCCGCCGCATCCCCCTCGACGTCCCCGCACTGCGCCGGGCGCTCGCCGGCCAGGCCGAGGGCGGCGAGGACGTGTGCACCCTGGCCCTGACGGCGGACACGGTCACGGTCGTGACCGCCACCGAGGACGGCGGAACGCCGGACCCGGCCGTCGACCGCGTGGGGGTCAACCCCGCCTACCTCCTGGAAGCCCTCGCCGCCGGGCCGGACACCGAAGGCCTCCTCCTGGAGTACGTCGGCCCCAAGGCCCCCCTCGTCCTCCTGCGCCCCGCCGCCGAGGACACCTTCTCCCTCCTGATGCCGGTGAGCCTGGACGCCGAGTAGCGGAAAGGTTTTTCGCCTTCTCCACCTTTTTCGCCTTCTCCGACTTCTTCGGCCGACCGGTCACATCCGTGCGCCGAGCTCCGTCAGAGGTGTGTAGCCACGCGACCCACGCGGGCGGCGCCCGGCCGCCACGGCCGTCACCACCGAAGGAGAACCGCCATGAACGCACGCTCGACCGTCACGGAGCAGGCCGTCGCGGAGCAGGCCGTCCGTCCGCGGATGTCGGACCCGACCGAACTGATCCCGGAGCTGGCGACCATCGGGGGCGCGCTGTACAAGGCCACGGGCAACCGGTCGGTGCCGCGCACCACGATCGGACTGATCCACCTGCGGGCCGGCCAGATCGTCGGCAACACGTACCTGACGCTCATGCACTCGGGCCTGCTGCGCAAGGCGGGCGAGTCCGAGGAGCGGATCGCTGCCGTGGCGTCCTGGAAGGACGCGCCGTTCTACACCGCTGCCGAGCGGGTGGCGCTGGAGCTGGTCGAGGCCGTCATCCTGCCGAACCCCCGGGGCGAGCGCGTCTCGGACGACCTGTACGCGCGGGTGGCGGAGCAGTACGACGAGAAGGCCCTGGCCACCCTGACGGTCGCGATAGGCCAGGTCAACTTCTTCACTGCCCTGGCAGTAGTGGGCAAGCCCCTCGCGGGGGTGGGGGCTTCGGGGCAGTGGGGGTGAGGTGTGGGTGGGGGCCCGGCTGCGCCGGGTCGCGGCTCCGCCGCGAACGGCGCGCGCTTTGTGCGTCCGGGGTCGGGGTGGTTCCGGGGGCTGCCCGTCAGTTCAACTGTCTCTCCGGTGCGGGCCGTGCCCTCAAGGGCGCTCCTTCGTCGCGTCGCTTCGCGATGGCCTGCGGCCACCCTTGACCGCCCAGCCCACCCCGGAAAGCCAAGAACTGTCGGGCCGCCCCCGGGGGAGGCATGGGGGAGGGTGCCCATCGCCTGGGGCCCGGCGCCCGGCCGCAGCCCGAGTGGGGCCCATGTGACGCCCTTTGGGCGACAGGAACGCACCAAATCGCTACGCGCTTCGCCGAGAGAGGCGTCTGCGGCCTGTTCGGGGTTGCTGAGGGGCGCGGCGGGGCTCAAAGCTCGGCCAGACGAGAGTCCACTCGGGTCAAGCAGCCGTCGAGGCTCAACAGCCGCTTAAAACGCCCCTTTTGTGGCGCTTTAATCTCCACTCTTGGGGCGGCCGGGCGTCTGACCCGCACCAACACCCATCTGGCCGAAGTCTCAGCCCCACGCAGCTCGCAGACGCTTCTCTCGGAGGAGCGCGTAGCGATTAGGGGCGCTCTTTCCGCCCAAAGGGCGGCGTATCGGCTCCACTCGGCCTGCGGCCGGGCGCGGACCGGCAGGAACGGGCACCCTCCCCCCTGCCTCCCCCCGGGGGCGGCCCGACAGTTCTTGGCTTTCCGGGACGGGGTGGCATGTCAAGAGTGGCCGCAGGCCAT